>JAOUQQ010000106.1 GCA_029879245.1 Chromatiales bacterium
TCGATAGTGATCAGGCGGCCGAGATCCTGGCCCTGCTCCCGGAAAATGCACGTGCCGATATCCTGATGCGCATCGCCAGCCTTGATGGTATTCAGCCCAGCGCCCTGCAGGAGCTGGATGAGATACTGGAGAAGCAGTTCGAAGGGACAAGCGGCAACATCAAATCCTCCAGTGTGGGTGGTACCAAGACAGCAGCCAATATTCTTAACTTTATGGATAGTGCTATCGAAGGAAAGATACTCGAAAAGGTGAAGGAGAGTGACAATGACCTCGGCACCGCGATCGAAGATCTCATGTTTGTCTTCGACAACCTTGTCGATGTGGATGACCGTGGCATACAGTCTCTGCTGCGAGAGGTCTCATCCGAGAGTCTGATCCTCGCCCTGAAGGGGGCCGATGAAATGCTTAAGGAGAAGATCTTCAAGAACATGTCAAAGCGTGCGGCCGAAATGTTGCGTGATGATTTAGAGGCGCGTGGTCCGACAAAGTTGAGTGATGTTGAGGCGGCGCAGAAGGAGATTCTGGCGATCGCTCGTCGCATGGCCGATGCGGGTGATATCTCACTGGGTGGAGGTGGCGATGAGTTCATCTAGATCGCACCACTCCGGCATTATCGATGGGCGTGAACTGAGCGCCTATGAGCGATGGGAACTCCCCGCCATGGGTGAGGAGCGGGTGACGGTCGAAGAGGTTGAATCGATTCAGCCTCTGACGGCAGAACAGCTTGAACAGATCCGTGCAGAGGCGAGTGAAGAGGGGTTTGAACAGGGGCGCCACGAGGGATTGCAGGCGGCGCGTGGTGAGATCGATGCCGCACTAATGCGCCTTGAACAGATCATCCAGTTTCTTGAGGCGCCACTCCAGCAGGTCGATGAAGAGGTAGAGGGCGAATTGCAACTACTGGCACTGGCGATTGCCAGACAGGTTGTCCGTCAGGAGATCTCGACCGACCAGGAGAAAATTCTGCGGGTTGTGCATGATGCGATCTCACTGCTGCCATCCGCCGCAAGAGAGATAAAGCTCGTGTTACACCCCGACGATGCGCTACTGCTACGCGAACGTGAACCACCCGCAGAGACGGTGGAGAGAAAATGGCAGCTTATTGAGGATGACTCACTTACCCGCGGGGGCTGTCTGGTAGAGAGTGAGAGTAGCCGAATCGATGCGACGATGGAGCGGCGCATAAACACCATCGCCGAAGAGTTGTTTGGGCGTGACTGGGGCAGCCGTGATGAGGAGAACTGAACAGGCTGGTCAGCACTGGGCCCACTTTCTCGCGACACAGCGTGAGAGGATAAAGATGCCCGTTCCTTTACAGGTAGAGGGACGCATTACACGCATGATTGGACTGACCATTGAGGCGGAAGGTATCCAGGCGAGTATCGGTTCGCGCTGTCAGATTGAGAGTGGCGATGGCGCCTCAATTGAGGCGGAGGTGGTCGGCTTTGCAGAGAAAAACCTCTACCTGATGCCGACCGGAAACATTCGTGGCATCGGACCCGATTCACGCGTTGTGCCAACTGTCAGGGTCTACCAGGCTCCAGTGGGTGAGGAGCTATTGGGGCGTGTGATCGATGGTGCCGGAGAGCCACTCGACGGTAAAGGGGCAATACAGTGCCGTCGGCGTATGCCCCTTAGTGGCCACTATATCAATCCGATGGCACGCAAACCGATCGACCAGCCACTCGATGTAGGGGTGCGAACGATCAATGCGATCTTGACCGTAGGGCGCGGACAGCGCATGGGACTATTTGCCGGTACCGGTGTCGGTAAGAGCGTGCTGCTGGGGATGATGACCCGCTTTACCACAGCCGATGTCATTGTGGTGGGACTGATCGGGGAGCGCGGCCGAGAGGTAAAGGAATTTATCGACAATATCCTCGGTGAGGAGGGGATGGCGCGTGCTGTCGTAGTCGCTGCCCCTGCTGATAACACCCCGGTGATGCGGCTACAGGGGGCATCACTGGCTACAACGATCGCCGAATATTTTCGTGATCAGGGGAAGAACGTTCTGCTTCTGATGGATTCACTTAGCCGTTATGCACAGGCGCAACGTGAAGTGGCACTGGCCATTGGTGAGGCCCCTGTCACCAAGGGCTACCCAGCCTCGGTCTTTGCGCGGATCCCACAACTGGTTGAGCGTGCCGGAAATGGTGATGAGGACGGGGGATCCATTACGGCATTTTATACAGTCCTGACGGAGGGGGATGACCCCAATGACCCTATCGCCGATGCGGCCAGGGGAATACTTGATGGACATGTGGTGCTTTCACGAAAACTTGCCGAAACAGGGCTCTTTCCCGCCATCGATATTGAGGCGTCGATCAGCCGTGCAATGAATCAGATCACCGATGAGGAGCATCAACAGGCGGCGCGTTGGGTGAAAAAACTCTACTCAACCTATGAGAGCAATCGGGACCTCATCAATATCGGTGCCTACACCCATGGCAGCGATCCGCGTATTGATGAGTCGATAGGACTGAATCCGGCGATCCTCGATTTTCTGCAACAGGATATGAACATCTCCTGTAATTTCAGGAACAGCCTGCACGACCTGCACGCACTAAGCGAACTTCCCGATAGTGGTGCCCTGGTATCTATTGATAAGCGTATGGAGTCCAGATAATGAATCGTTCCAGCAAATTACAACCGGTACAGCGGGTGAATGATACCAGGGAGCAGGAGGCGGCGCGTGCGTTTGGCAGTGCCCGCCACTACCTTGAGCAACTGGAGCATCAGTATGACGAACTGCAGAATTACCGTGAAGAGTATCGTCACCACTTTCTCCACAGCGGTCGGCTAGGCATGCGTGGTAAACAGGTGCAACAACAGCAACTCTTTCTTGCCAACCTCGACCGGGCAATAGAGCAGCAGCGTGAGGCGATCAGCCAGGCAAAGAGTGAGTGTGAGAGACGTCAGCAGCGGTGGTTTGCCGCCAAGGGGCGTAGTCGGGCACTGGATCGAGTGGTGGAGCGCTATCGTGAGGAGGAGCTTGTGCTTGAAAACCGTCGTGAGCAGAAGGACACCGATGAGCTGGCGGCAACCCGTGCACTGCAGCAAAGAAAGTGATTTGGCCTGCTGTTTGCTTTGCTTATGAATGAGACGAATAAATTGCACATACTCGATAAGGAGTGGAATCTTGAATACCGCTAGCAGTGAACCCTTGTCAGGAATATTTAAACTTGATGGCAGTTCCAGCGGGACTGGAATGCGCCCATCTCAGGGTGGAGAAAAATTTTCGCAACTGTTTGATCGGCAGGTAAAAAATATCGAGGCACGGAAATCAGAGAGACCGGAACGTGAACCCGCTGCGAGTGAGGTTGCGGCTGATAAGAAGGTCGCTGAGCCGGATGAGAATAGCGAGGGCAGTGTCGCTAACGATGGGATGAGCGAGAGCGGTGGGCAAGATGCCAACGCTGATAGGGAGGCGGAGAACGGCAAACAGTTGCCGCAGTTGTCAGAGCAAAGTGTGGATATCGATAGCCTCGCTGCAAACCCTGTAACCGATGAGTTGCAGGAGACGGGAGAGGGCACACAGTCCGCTGCCGATCTCGATAGCGAAACGTCGCTGGAGTTGATTACTCTGGAGGCAGAGATAATGCAACCTGCAGGGGAGGGGGGGGTAGTGCCCTCGCAACTGGTCGCGGCTACTGTTAAAAGCGCGATTGTCGATGACCCAGATAGTCGCGGTGTGCCGGTCGAATCGACTCCGGATGAGCCACTGTTTCCTGGTGCCACACGTGGCAAACCCACTGAGGCGGCAATAACCAGTGCACGTAATAGTGAGGTGATCGGCAAGGGGTTGCCGCAGGGTGAACGTACATTCGAGGCGGTATTAAATACTCAGCCACGAGTTCACGCCATTACCGCGCCACAGGATGCAGCCGCGTTGGTGGCTCCATTACCCGGTAGTGGCATAACCAATTCTGCGGGCGGAACCCTTCCGATCACGATGACCCTTGCTACCCCCATGACACAGACAGGCTGGGGGCAGGCGGTGGCCGAACGGGTGGTGTGGATGACCAACGCCAAAATTCAGGAGGCGGAGATCCAGCTTAATCCCCGCGAACTTGGTCCTATTGGTATCAAGGTAAAGATCCAAAATGAGCAAGCCAGTGTCAGCTTCGTTGTGCAGCACAGTGCAACACGGGAGGCACTGGAACAGGCGCTCCCCAGACTGCGTGACATGCTGGCGGAATCCGGTCTTCAGCTAGGTGAGTCGGATGTTTCTCAACAGAGCTTCGGCGGACGAGACGACGAAGGTGCGTCGGATGGTAACCGTAGTGGTGATGGCGTGTCAGGCGATCATATTGCCGAGAGTGATGAGCATCACTTATCTGATGAGGTCGGTGTGGGGTATGTGTCAGCTTCCGGGGTGGATGCCTTTGTCTAATCGGGTAGAGAAGAGTCGAGGTGAGAATGATGCGTGAGTCACCCGCCATCTCAGTGAACATGACAGAGTAGCGACATCGAATCTATGTATAGCGCACAGGGCAAGTTCTATGCTGACGATCTGGTTGGCCGCCATCTGCAACTGGTAAAGCGGATCGCCTACCATCTGTTGGCTCGTCTTCCTGCCAGTGTGCAGGTCGATGACCTGATCCAGTCCGGCATGCTTGGCCTGCTCGATGCGGCCAACCACTACAATCCCGGGCAGGGTGCCAGTTTTGAAACCTATGCCACCATACGTGTTCGCGGAGCGATGCTGGATGATCTGCGTCGCCTCGACTGGGCCCCCAAATCGATACATAAAAAATCTCGCGACCTCTCTGAGGCCATTAATAAGGTGGAGCATCGCACCGGAAACGAAGCGAGTGATCGCGACGTGGCGGCGGAGATGGGAATTACCCTGGATGAGTACTACACCCTGCTGCGAGAGACCAGTGCAAGTCGTATGGTCAGCGTTGAGGAGTTGGGTAGCAGTGATGAGGATATTCTCGAACGGTTAGATAGTCATACCTCGACACCGGTTGAGGAGTTGCAGCAGCGACAGTTTCGCGGCCAGCTGACCAATGCAATAAGACAGTTGTCAGAGCGTGAGCAACTGATCATGAGCCTCTACTATGAGCGGGAGCTAAATCTCAAGGAGATCGGGCAGGTGCTGGATGTGAGTGAATCCCGCGTTAGCCAGTTACTATCGCAGATCCATGCCAGATTACGTGCGCGACTTGGCGAATAGAGAAAATAAACCATATAAATCACGGGTCTAACGGGCTGATCATACATTACTCACTGTGCTACAGTGAATACATGAGCCATACCATCTGTCACTCCTCACCACGCAGCCCGATGTGGGTGTTCGAGGAGAACTATCGCCTGTGGCAGCGTCTGTTGCCGGAGCTGGAGCAGGGGGGCAATCGTTACCTTCTCTCCGGGCATGACGGTGAAGAGATGGAGGTGCTGCTATTAGAACAGTGCCCCTACACCACCATGGTTGAGTTGAGTAAACCCTTTACCATCGACGGTGAGTGGCTGCCGGACCTCTCTATGCAATTGCGGATCTACCACGATGCCCGCGTGATTGAGGTGAGCGCATACCAGGGCTGCCGGCACATCCCCGCCCGTTATCAGGTGACCAGCCATGGCAGGCACCACCGTGATGAGAAGCGCCAGATCAACTTCCTGCTGCATGATCTGCTACGCTACTGTGTCCGCCTTGGATATTGTGAACAGCGTGAGGTTATTTAACACCTCACCGCTTGCTGAATCTGTAGATCGCGCTATACTTGATTAAATTAATCAGGAATAACTCTCCTGCTATTTCAATCGAGGTAACTGATATGGCCTATAGCGACAAAGTCATTGACCACTACGAAAACCCCCGCAATGTTGGCAAATTCGATGACAAGGAGTCGAATGTCGGTACCGGCATGGTAGGTGCACCGGCCTGTGGTGATGTGATGCGTCTTCAGATCAAGGTCAACGATGAGGGGGTGATCGAAGACGCCTGCTTCAAGACCTATGGTTGCGGGTCGGCCATCGCCTCCAGTTCACTGGTCACCGAATGGGTAAAGGGCAAGACCCTGGACGAGGCAGCCGCGATCAAGAATAGCGAGATCGCCGAAGAGCTGGCACTACCTCCGGTCAAGATCCACTGCTCGGTTCTTGCAGAGGATGCGATTAAAGCGGCGATTGAGGATTTGCGGGGGAAAAGTAAATAGAAAGATGGAGTAAAATGTATACGTGCAGGCGAATTAGATGAACTCTTTTGCGGGGGAACCTATATCGTGATTGATAAACTCAGATATTCCCTCCTCAGTTGAGAAAATTTGAAGGGGTATAATGTGAGATACCCTGTTAGAAACTAGCATGGTAATAGCGGTTTCCAATGGACTGGTAACCAAAAGCGAAATCGAATTAAAGGGAGTTTGGGGTTTAAGGTTGGCGCTGCTGTAGTCAAATAATCCACAATGCTCGGAGTTTGTACGAACCTTGCGTATGTCAATGGCAAGGGTATAGCCATCCAGGCTTCCTACCATCTCTTTAATCTCCATAGCACCTCGATGAAGTGAAGTGGTGTCTATTGCACCGGAAACTCTTACTATAACAATCGAATTTTCGTGGTTGATGTAGCTGCTGAGTTTCATCTCTAAAGGATGCTTTTCTGAATTTAGAACTCTTTGGTGAGAGAGTGCTACCCGCATGTGCGGGTAGCTGTCCCTTATGAGGAACCAGTTAGAAGATAGTGCCGTAGCTTACGGTACAACTTTGGAAACGAAGGTTAAGACCTGCCGTTGCGGTATTGACGCCGCCAGATAGTAAGCTAACAACGTAACTGTACTGAGTATTGTCAACGGTACCAGGAAAAGCATTGGTGGTATCAGTAACGTTTTGTACAGCAGCTAGTTGATCCGATGTTGGAGCGGGAGTCTCAAAGAGGGTTTCAGTTGCCGAGCCATCATGAGGTACTCGATAGAGTCTGATTATGGGAGAAGCCCCCGCAACGTTGTCATAAATATTACAGGACAAATTACCCAGCGTGACACCCTGCGGTAGTTGAATACCACCCGTCATAGTACACACGGACGATGTACTTGAGGTTTTGAAGTATGCCGGCCCAGAGCGATATAGATGACATAGCTCCTCATCACCGGTTAACATTGATGAACCTACGATGGTTGCATTACCGTTAAGCATGGTAGTCACGGAACTCTGCAGAGAGGTTATATTGTTGCCGTGGTCGGCGATAAGTGTGCTATTGGCAGTAATATCTGAGCTGTTTGTCGCGATATCGGCCGCATTGTTAGCGGCTTTGGTGTTTAACTGGCCGATGTTGTACTCATTTAGAGTAGCTTTACCCTCAACTGTCGTGAGTGTTGCCTCCGCAGCAGTCAGCCTTGTGTTATTGTCATTTACGGCAGTGGATACAGTGTTGAAGTTGCCATTCACGTCAGCCGCCACCGCAGTGGTGCCAGCAGAAAATGTGGTAAGTGTGCCTACCTGCCCAGCCATTGCCTGAGTGCCGTAAGCCGCGACGATAAGGGTTAGTGCCTTAGCCATTTTCATATTTACAGGTTTCATGATATTTCTCCTAGGTTATCAATATTGATTATTAGGGTTATGGGGTTATCCCCACTGTCCCTGGTCCCACTTCATTTCATCCCAGTTGCTGGATGGGGTTGTTGGTGGAGTGGTGGTGCCACCACCACCGCCGCCGCCACAACCTCCCAGTATCAGAACCAGTGCTGCGGTTGATAGATATAGCCATCTCTTCATTGCTGTTTCTCCATTTGCCAGGTACGGGGTCAATCTAGCACTGAGAACTTCAATCTCTACTTACACACCTTTTTGAGGCAATCACGCGGGATTCGCCCCCTTCTCACACACAGGTCACATACACGTCACATACACGTCACAAACTTGTCATATTCGGTTATCATGTATATGGATATGCGGGGGTATTGAGTAAATCAGGACGCTTGATAGCCTTGTAACTCATTGATTATGTTGGGGTTATGGTGAACAAAGAGAGGCATCTGCCATCGAAGGTATCAGAGCCGCACGTTGGTGAGCATGTAGAACGTGAAGCGCTGTTCTCATATCTGGATGATTATGTGGGGAGGAGGGTTGTCTGGGTCGCTGCTCCGGGCGGCGCAGGTAAGACAACCTTAGTGGGCAGTTATCTAGCAAGCAGGGCGATTGAAACCCTGTGGTATGAGGTCGATTGCCGTGACACCGACCCTGCGAATATCTTTCATTACCTCGGTCTATTGGCTTGTAAGGCAAAACTTCCGTCACTCACCCCAGAATATCAGGGTTCACTACCACTCTTTTCCGCCAGCTACTTCGAGCAGCTATTCGCTACGCTAGATAAACCCTTTGCCCTGGTGTTCGACAACCTGCAGGAGGCTCCGGATGAGGCAGCGCTCTACACCGTACTGGCCATGGCCGCACGGCAACTACCTGCACACGGGAAAATCATCTGTATCAGCCGAAATAGCCCGCACAGAAGCTTTGCTGAGTTTCAAACAAAAAAACAGCTCCTGCTCATTGATGAATCAATGATGCGTCTTGAACTCGAAGAGAT
>JAOUQQ010000028.1 GCA_029879245.1 Chromatiales bacterium
CATCAAGGTCTGTATTTTCGGTACATAAAAGCCCAGTTCATAGTTCCTGATGCCATCTCTGCGAAAATCTAGAAAGTGTGATATGTAGCGCCAAACACTGGTGAGTTCACTCAAGCGGGATGGGTTGTCCCTAAGGATGCGCGAAAATTCGGGCCCGAGGTTTACACGACGCCCACAGTTAACAACACCTTTCATAGCATACTTTAAATGTGACTCGACAAACTTTGGATGCGGTACGCAGTCTCCATCAATAAAGATCAGTGTCTCGCCAGGAGCGGCAAGTACTGCTCTGTTAAGTGCACGGTTCTTGCGAAAACCTTTATCCTCCTGGGTCAGGTGTTGTATCGCCAGTGGGGAGTTTCGTCGTGAAAGGTACTCTTTTACCTCAACAGACTCACCATCTTCAGAGACAACGACGCTAAAGGATTTTTCACTCTGTTGCTCCAGCGCGTAGAGGATAACCTCTAGCGCCTCAACATCGCGATAGACGGAGATAATGACGGTTGCCTTAAACATAGTCAGGGTACTCGATACACTGGCTGAGAGGGGCTAGCCCTGTTTGCCACGGCCAATGCCAGTATAGTAGAAACCAAGCTGCTGCATTTCAGCAGGAATATACTGGTTACGACCATCAAAGATGGTGGGCTGCTTAAGGAGTTGTGCAACTCGCCCAAAGTCGGGGCGACGGAAGGGTTTCCATTCGGTTACTAGAATCAGTGCATCAGCATCTTTGAGGGCATCATACTGTTTTTCATAGAAGGTGATCTTTCCTTCAGTCAGCCAGCTATCCTCCATCTCCTGCTTTGCGGTTTCGATGGCAACAGGGTCATGTGCCTGGATCAGCGCGCCGGCTGAAATAAGTGAGCGAATTAAGACCAGAGAGGGTGCCTCACGCATATCATCGGTACCGGGCTTAAAGGCAAGGCCCCATAATGCGAAGGTTTTGCCTTGCAGCTTGTCTCCGTAGTGAGCAGTGATTTTTTCGAACAGACGGTGTTTCTGCTGTTCATTGCGCTGCTCAACCGCGTCTAGTACCAAGGAGTTAATGTTGTTTTCATGTGCCATACGCTGTAGTGCTTTAACGTCCTTGGGGAAGCATGAGCCGCCATAGCCGCAACCGGGATAGATAAAGTGATAGCCGATGCGCTCATCTGAACCGATGCCGATACGGACCTGCTCGACATCTACATCTAACTTCTCGCACAGGGTGGCAATCTCATTCATGAAAGAGATTTTGGTGGCAAGCATCGCATTGGCGGCATACTTGGTCATCTCTGCGTCGCGAATTCCCATTGCGATGATTCGGTCATGATTGCGTACGAAGGGGGCATAGAGGTCGTGCAAAGTGCGGGCTGCTTTTTCATTATCAACCCCAATAACAACGCGATCAGGGCGCATGAAATCGTTGACTGCAGCACCCTCCTTAAGAAATTCAGGATTGCTGGCAACGGCGAATTTAGTATTACTGCCGCGTTTGTTGAGCTCTTCCTGTACTGTGGAGCGTACTTTGTCAGCCGTACCAACGGGCACGGTCGATTTGTCTACCACGATATTGAAGTCGCCCACCATCCATTGACCTAGCTCCTTTGCCACGGTCAGGACATATTGCAGATCGGCAGACCCATCTTCGCCGGGCGGGGTTCCTACGGCGATAAAATGGATGTGAGCATCTTGCACGGCTTCCGATAGGGATGTGGTAAAACGCAGGCGTCCATCTTTGTAGTTTTGCTGTACCAGGCTGTCAAGGCCTGGTTCATAGATAGGGAGGATACCCTGCTTCAGATTTTCAATCTTCTTTTCATCGATATCGACACAGGTAACGGTATTGCCCATTTCTGCAAAACAGGTGCCGGTGACAAGACCGACATATCCGGTACCGACTACGACGATATTCATCTGAATTTCCTTGAGATTTTCAGTAACTTACTGGTGATGGCGGTAGGCGATTTTAGCATGATTATTAGCTTGGCGCATGATATATGACGTTCACATTGGGCTTGCCCCTAAACTAGATTCCATCCGTTTTACCCTGCTCCACTCATGGCGCTGAGAGCTTGGGGGTGGGAAAAAGAGAGAGATTTCCCGAGAATAGCAGAGACTGTGATAAACGGGTAAATGCCAGGGCTCTCTGCTGCATCGCAATGGCCTCACTGTCACACTCGACGGGCTGTGAGCTGTTAAGTTTTTCCGCCAGTGAGAGGCAGGTTGGGGTTTCCGGTGCCGTTACCGGGAACTCAATTGCTCGCTCTCCTTCGACCCATCCTAAAACACCCTGATCATAATAGTCAGCAAATCTTTGGTCCTCCCCCATCGTCAAGAGTGACTTGCCACTAAAGTGAGTGGGGGAGGGAAGATTGAGCATCTGTAGCACGGTCGGTGCGATATCTCTCTGGTGGGCAATGATATCCAGTGACACCGGCGCAATGTCAGGTGCCAGGATTGCAAATGGCACCAGGGATTTGCTGAATGATTCCTTGGGGCTTAGTCCGGTGTGATCGGCTACAAGCACAAACAGGGTATCTTTGAACTCGGGGGCTTTCTGCACCTCTATGATGAAGTCGTGTAGTGACTGGTCAGCAAAGTGAAGGACATTCTGATACTCATTGAGTCGAGAGTTAGGCTCAACAAATGGTGAGACGCCTTCAGGCATCTGCAGGGCATGGGTTGTGTTGGTATTTATCCCAATGAGGAAGGGTTGAGGCATCTCCCGCATTTTGTTAATGGTAAAACGATAGATGTCCTGATCGTGATAACCCCATTGATTTTGTTCCAGCTGTGGAGAGCCCTGACTGATATCCAGTTTGCCGTAGCTCTCTTTAAAACCGAGGAGTTGCGCAAACGCCCCCGTACCGCTGGTCTCTTTGTTTGTTCCCTGGAAAAAGGCGCTTGACCATCCGGCACTACTTAATAGTTTTGGCAGGCAGAGGTAGTTGTAGTTCTGTAACTGACTCTGCGCTACGGTCTGCCCCAGTGGGTTTTGCGCAGAGCAGAAGGTGGCAAACATCCCCTCAGTGGTACGGTGGCCACCGGCGAGCATCGCGCGGGTGGTCAGCCCCTCTTCACGGAACTGATCAAAATAGGGTGTGGTAACGAGGTGATGGCCATATGGGGCCATATATGCACCTGACCAGCTCTCGAGGAGTATAACAACGACATTTCTTTTTATCGGCTGGCTAACGCGCTCGGCGGGGTCGGCAGGATACATCTTGCCAACCAGTTCGATTTGAGTTCTGCTTGGGTTATCGGCAAAAACGGGACTGATTGCGCCCGTCGATAGTGTTGAAAATATGGCGTTATAGACCCCATTCAGGGCGAGCGCGGCTTTTGCAGTATCGCCCAGTTTCTGTGCGTGAAGGGGCTCTAGCGGTGTGGGTTGTACGCCCCCGCGAATTAATATTACGGATATCAATATCACCGGCAAAACTGCGCCACCCTTCATTACCTTGCTGCGTGAAGTCTCATCAGGGCCGGTGAATCGCGCAAACAGTGTTACTACAGCGTAGTAAATGGTTAGCGCCAGAATAATGTGAACGATTATTACAGAAAGGTGGGCCTGTACCGCGGTCAGAAACAGCTCCGTACCCGAATTCCATCCCTCTTTCAGCTCATAACCCAGATGGCGACCCGATTCGACGTAGTAGATGGCGTCGCTACCGTGCAGCAGGATCAGGGCGACGGCTGAGAGGGCGGTTGTCCACCTCAGTGCAGTGACAAACGTTACTCGCGGGATGAGTGCGAACAGCTGTGCCGTGAGGTAGCCGAGCAGTGCCAGTATGGCGCTGATGGCCAGGTCGAAACGAAAGCCCCAGAGCAGTGTGGCGATTAACTCAACACTACCCATCCCCTGATGCAGTTCGCTCTGAAACAGGGCGAACAGTCCCTTCGCTAGCAGGGCGACACTAAAGAGGATAAGGAGTGAAAGGGCAAATTGGCCAAGGCGTTGCAGCATCGATGTAAGGCTTCCTTTTCGCTTATACGCTGTTATTCGAATCTTGCTGTGGCGTTGTCATAATTCTGTCCAGTACAGATGTGACATCATCCACGCTGATGCTCGCCATTGTACCCTCATCCCTTACCCGAATCCCCCAGGGTAGTTCGGCAACCGCTTTACTGTATTTGGCCGCTACTGCCTCCGGGTAGCGGTTAACCACATAGTCACCACTCAGATAGGGACGGGCGCGGTCCGGATTGGTGCAGGCGTAGAGGCCGATCACCGGGGCATTGACGGCGGTGGCCAGGTGGGCAGGGCCCGAGTCGGGGCTCACCACGGCGCGGGCACGTTTCAGTACCGCCAACAGCTGTTTGAGATCACTCTGGCCGATGAGATTGGTCACTCGATGACTCAGTTTGGCCATATCGAGACTGGCCATGATCTCCGCACCGTACTGCCACTCCAGTCGGCTGGGGCCGCCACACAGTACCACGTTGAGGTTGTGTTGCTGGATCGCATACTTCGCCACCTCGGCGTAACCGCGAGCGCTCCAGTTGCGGTAGGCCTTGCTGGAGCAGGGGCTGATAACGATAAAGTCTCCGCGGGGCAGGCGCTCGTCGGCAAAATCTTCTGCACTCTTGGGGATGGTGATCTCCCAGCGCAGCTGACGCTGCGTAATCCCTAGCGCCTCGCTGAAACCGAAAAAGGAGTCGATGACATGCTCTCCCTCCCGCGCCGCGATCTTGTTATTGGTGAATAGCCATTGCAGGTCTTTGGCTCGTGCCCGGTCAAACCCCAGGCGGATGGGCGTACGAACCAGCAGGCTGGCGAGGCTGGCACGTAGCGACATCTGCATGTGCAGCAGCAGATCAAAGCGCCGGTCCCGCAGGGCGCGGTAGAGGTCGAGATAGGCGCGCCATCGCCGCGACTTGTCAAAGATGATAAAGTCCACGCCCGGAATGTCACCGACCAGGGCATGCTCCTGCTTACCGATGATCCAGGTGATCGCGGTCTCAGGCCAGGCGGCCTGCAGGGTGCGCAACAGCGGAAGCGTATGGCTGATATCGCCAATCGCTGAGAGGCGCAACAGACAGAGGCTTCGCGGCGGCGAGCTTAAGGGTAATCGCATTTAATGAAACCGACTCAAATCGACTCTGAAAAGAGCCACATCCTATATGATGCCGACACCATCGGCCAACCGGATGAGACATTTTTTGACCCCCATCACTGGGAGCGGGAGGGGCAGCTACTCGGCTCCGCCCCCGGTCGTGGCACCACCGTATTCGTTCAGTATAACGATCAGGTCTTCGCCCTGCGCCACTACCACCGTGGTGGCCTGCCCGCCAGACTCTCCCGCGACCGCTACCTCTGGCTGGGGTTGGAGAAGAGCCGCCCGTGGCGCGAGTGGCATCTGCTACTGGAGCTATATCGCCGCGGGCTTCCCGTGCCCCGGCCGGTGGCGGTGCGGGTGGTACGTGACGGTCTTGGCTACCGTGCCGACATCGTTACCGAGGCGATCGACGCCCGCCCGCTCGCCGAGTGGCTGTGCGAAAAGCGCCTGCCGAGTGCCCAGTTGGAGCGGGTCGGCTCGTGGCTACGCCGTTTCCACCTGGAAGAGCTCTATCACGCCGACCTGAATGCCCGTAACATCCTGCTGGATGAGGAGGGGAGGGTCTACCTTATCGATTTTGACCGCAGCGAGTTGCGCCGTGGTGATGAGGGGTGGCGTAGCGCCAATATGGAGCGACTGAAGCGTTCGCTGGAGAAGTTTCGCCGCCAGGAGATGCTCTTTGCCTTTGATGATGAGGACTGGAAGGCACTGATGCGCGGCTATCAGACGGCGGCGCGCGATTAGAGGTAGGGGTTCAGCGCCTCAAGATAACGCTCAACTACATCGGCCTGTTTGGCCATCACCTCGCGGGCCCTCTCGCCAAGGGTGTCGCAACTCGCTGGTTCACCCAGTAGTTGTGCCAGTGTCGTGGCCAGCTCACCGACGGAGGCAACCTGAAGCAATCCCCCTCCTTCTCGCAGCACGCGACTCTCGTCGAGAAAGTTCTCCATGTGCGGCCCGGTAACCACCGCCTTGCCCATGGCCGCCGGCTCGAGGATGTTGTGCCCCCCCATTGCCACCAGTGAGCCCCCCATAAAGACCAGCCGTGCCCCGGCGATAAAGCCACCCAGCTCGCCGAAGGTATCGGCAATATAGAGCTGGGTCTCATCACCAATGGCATCGCCACGACTGCGCACGGCGACGTTCAGCCCGAAGGGTGCCAGCTCAGTCAGAATTGTCTCCAGCCGCTGGATATGGCGCGGCGCGATCACCAGTAGCTCCTCCCGCCCACTCTGTTGCCACGCCTCTACAACCAGCCGCTCCTCACCATCGCGGGTGGAGGCGGCCAGCAGGTATTCCCTCCCCAGCTCGATGGGAGGGGGGGATGTGCGGTTGAGGGCGGCAACCTTGATATTACCGATCACCCGGGTAGTGGCCGGGTTGGCACCCAGGCGCAGAAAGCGCTCGCGATCCAGCTCGGAGCGAGCCAGTACCTGAGTAGTCTGTTGCAGACAGCCCCGGTAGAGGGGTTTAAGCCAGCGGGGTGCCCCCAGTGTCTTCTGTGAGATCCGCCCGTTGATGATGAGCAGGGGGACGCCCTCGTGGGCACACTGCCCATAGAGGTTGGGCCACAGCTCGGTCTCCATGATGACCCCAACCCGTGGCCGGACATGGGCCAGAAAACGGTGCATCGCTGCCGGCCAGTCGAAGGGGAGATAGGCGTGAGTGACCCCGGCGGGTAGCCTCTCCCGTGCCACGGCCCCGCTGCTGGCGGTATTGCTGGTGAGTAGCAGAGGGAGTTCGGGGTGTTCCGTGTGTAGTGCCTCGATCAGTGGTAACAGGGCGTTGACCTCACCCACCGAGGCGGCGTGCAGCCAAAGGGTGCCATCGCGAAACTCGGGGTGGTGGGAGCCGCAACGCTGGCGGGCAAAGTGCGGGTCATTGAAATGTTTCCCCTCGCGGGTGAAGCGCCAGCGCAGGTAGGGGGTGAGCAGCCACAGCAGGGTGCGATAGAGCAGCAGCGTGAGGCGGGGTGATGGTTGCGCTGTGGCCATTTTAGTAGAGCCCCTCCTCATCCTCGGGGCGGGTCTTGAAGCGTTTGTGTACCCAAAGGTATTGCTCCGGTACCCGCCTTACCTGCTCCTCAATGATCCGGTTGGTGCGGGTGGCATCGGCGAGGTCATCCCCGGAGGGGAAGTGCTCCAGTGCCGGTTGCAGGCGGATCACAAAGCGGCCGTCAGAGAGTCGCTCCGAGGTGTAGGGGAGCAGTGGTGCCTTCGATAACTTTGCCATCTTCGCTGTGGCGGTAAGGGTGGCGGTGGCGACACCGAAGAAGGGGGCGAAGATGGAGCGATCACGACCAAAGTCCTGATCCGGGGCGTACCACACCACCTTGCCCCGCTTCAGGTTGCGAATGATGGTGCGCATATCGTTGCTGTTGAGCAGGTCATCGAAGAGCCGTCGTCGTGAGTGGGCCAGTACCGCCTCAAACAGCGGATTGCGTGCCGGTTTGTAGATAGGCTGTAACCCCTCTACATGGTAGGCGAGAAATCGACCGCTGATCTCCAGGGTGGTGTAATGACCACCGAGAAGAATTACCCCACGCCCCAGAGCCCGGGCCGCCTCCAGATGCTCCAGCCCCTCAATATGGTAGAGCGGTTTAATACGTCGATCACTGCCCCACCAGCTCATCGCCCCTTCGAAGATGGAGATCGCCGTGGCACGGAAGTTGTCGCGGATCAGCCCATGACGCTGAACATCACTCAACTCCGGCATGCAGAGGCGCAGATTGATCTCGGCCACGCGGCGACGACTGGGGATGAGGTGGAACAGCAGGGTGCCGAGTGCGGAGCCGATAGCGATCTGCAGGCGCCAGGGGAGCAGGGCGATCAGGCGCATCACCCCCAGACCGAGCCATGTCGGCCAGTGGCTCGGGGCGAGAAAACGGGAGGGGATAAAGTTGTGTTGTGCGGCCATCGGCCTCTAACGCAGCCTGATCGGCAGGCCGCGACGTTCGGCCATCTTCTCGCCGATCTGTTTGATCTCGTCTGCACCAAAGATGTGTTGCGCCATCTCCAGCAACTCCTCGTTCTCACGGCTGACATGGGCTCGCTGGGCGTCGCTGAACTGCCGGGCCATCTCGCCAAAGCCATCAATCTCCTCAATGGTGGCAGGGCGGGCCAGTAGCGGTGCCAGTTCGGCCCACAGGGCATCGAGTTTCTCATGCTCCCGTTTTAACTGGTGGACCAGATCGGCCAGCTTGAGGCTGATGCGTGCCAGACGGGGGAAGAGCTCCTGCTCCTCATCCTGATGGTGATGTTTACCGGCAACGGAGAAGTACTTATGAATCTGGGCGGCGGCCTCTTTGGCCTCCTGATCGATGCCACTCTCGGCGAGGTGGGCGGCAAGCCTCTCCAGGGTGTCGCAGTGGTTGAATATCCGCTCGTGGCAGGCGCGCAGAAGCCCCAGCGGGTCACTAAAGTCAGGGGCGGCAGAAGGAAAATGTTGGCTACTGTTCATGGCGCCCGATTCTATCAGGAAACGGGCGGTACGAAACAGCCGCAAAGCCGATTACTGCAGCCAGGCGTTGACCTGAATGAGCTCCTCTTCGCTCAACGAACCGGCCGCCTGCTTTAGCCGCAGGGTAGCGAGCAGATAGTCATAGCGTGACCGTGAGTATTCACTCTGGGCGCGATAGCGCACCTGCTGGGCGTTAAGGACATCGACCGCGGTACGGGTACCAACGCGAAAACCGGCCTGGGTCGCCTCGAGGGCGGTCTGCGCCGAGGAGAGAGCCTGCTTGCGGGCCTGTACCTGGCCGATACCGGCGACGATGCCAAGATAGGCACTCCTCACCTCACGTTCGGTGGCGCGGCGCTGCGCCTCCAGGGTCTCCTGCGCCTGGGTCAGTTTGGCGCGTGCCTCACGGCTCTGAGCGGTGGTCAGGCCGCCGGAGAGGATCGGTACGGTAAGCTGCACCATAACGCTGGTATGGGTGGTCTCTGTATTGTTCAGCTCAGTGGTGTCGCTGAAGTTGTGGTTAGCGATGAGATCCAGACTGGGGTAGTGGCCCGCCTCACGACGCCCCAACTCCTCGGAGGCGGCTCGGGCAGCCGCCTCACTGGCGAGCAGGGTGAGATTCTCGCCCATCGCCTTCTCTACCCACGCCTTGATATCGCCAGGGTCGGGGCTTAACAGTGGCACCTCCTCCTGCAGAGTGGCAAGGGCCACAGGCTCCTCACCAGTGATCTCGCGCAGCTGCTCGCGGGTGATATCGACACCGTTGCTGGCGGTGATCTCGGCAGCAACGGCGGCATCGTAGCCGGCCTGTGCCTCGTGAACATCGGTGATGGCGATCAGCCCTACCTCAAAGCGCTGTCTGGTTTGATGCAGTTGCTGCTCAATGGCGCGCTTGGAGGCCTCGGCGGCGGCCAGGGTGTCCTGTGCCGCGAGCAGGTTGAAGTAGGCCTCGGCAACACGCAGTACCAGACCCTGGCGCGCCGCCTCATACTGGGCATCGGCCTGGGCGATCCCCGCATCGGCTACCTTCAACTGCTTGTAGTAGTCGTGGTGGTAGAGACTCTGCACCAGGCGGATGTTGTAGCCATTGGAGTCATAGTCGGTGGTGTTGCCGTTAATATCCAGCGAGTTCTGCGCCACATTGGCGGTGGCGTTGAGCTGTGGCAGCAGCGCGGCGCGCCCCTGAGCGCGGGCCTGCTGCGCCGCCTGGTTACCCGCTGCGGCGGCACGCAGGGTGGGGTCACTCTGCTGCGCCATGCGATAGATCTCAAGGAGATCCTCGGCCTGCAGGCTGGTGGTGGCACCGAGCAGCAGGGCCGAGGCGGTGGCGATCTTCAATATGGCAGATTTCATTTGCATCCCTTTGAACTGGTTCACTCCGCGAAATATGGCCAAGTTTACTACTAAACAGGCCGGCCTTCGCGAAAAGTATATTAGAGAATGCTTATATATTGAGGGTATCGTCTATTCAATTCAAGGAAAAGTTACCGGAGTGTGGCAGCCGTCACGCTCGCGATCGGGCTAAAAGTGGAACTGTGTAACCGTGCACTGATGGTTGAGCGGGGTAAGGCTGGTTTCAAATAGCACCTGCTCGTGCCACTCGTTGGCACTAGTCCGGGTGATAAGCTGTGCCTCCATCACCGGGCCATTACCGATGATGGCGAAGAGCCTGCCACCTATCTGCAACTGCTGCTTGAATGGCTCGGGCAGCGAGGAGAGGGAACCGGTAATGGCGATGGCATCGTAGGGTTGCTCCGCCTCCCAGCCACAGGAGCCATCCCCGATCTTTACCTGGGCATTCTCCACCCCTAGCTCGGTCAGGCGTTTCATTGCCCCCTGGGCCAGCTCCTCGTTGATCTCCACTGACACCACCTGGTCGCCAAGGTGTGCCAGCATCATGGTGACATAACCACTGCCGGTGCCCACCTCCAGCACCCTGTCATCAGGCTTGATCTGCAGGGCCTGGAGCATGCGCGCCTCCAATTTGGGGTGCATCATGTGCTCACCGTGGCCGATCGGCAGCTCCATATCGACGAAGGCGAGGTTGCGCTGGCCAGGTGCGACAAAGGCCTCACGCGGGCAGCGCATCACGGTCTCCAGTACCTGATCATCCAGTACATCCCATGGGCGGATCTGCTGTTCGATCAGGTTGTGACGCGCCAGTTCGATATTCATGTCGGCCATTGTTATCTCCCCCAATGTGCTATTTGAGACAAAGGGTATGCTGAGTGTCGGGTACAGACAAGGTCAGCTGGAGTAATGGGTCTATAAACAGACCCTTCACTTCAGTGGAATTAAAGTTACTTAACCTTTGTTTTGTATGGGTTTTGTCTTTTTCAATCAAAGGCTTACTTGTGTATGTGAGTATTTTCAGATATCTTTAGCCGTTACTGCTAGGGGCGTTGGCGGCGGTTGTGGCCAACTGAGAAGAGACCCTTTGAACCTGATCCGGTTGATACCGGCGTAGGGAAGCTGACCGCACCGCCCACAACTCTGCGCTCAGCCCCACTACTGGAGTAGATCATGAGCGCCATCCCAGACGAATTCCTGAAAAAGACCTCGCAACTTTCTGCCGAGGTAACCAAACCCTTCCCCAAATCGCGCAAGCTCTACGTTGAGGGTTCACGCCCCGATATCCGCGTGCCGGTGCGTGAAGTGAGTCAGGACGAGACCATGACGAGTGGCTCTCCTGAGAAGAATCCGCCGATATATATATATGATACCTCCGGCCCCTATACTGACCCCGAGGCGAAGATCGACCTGATGGCGGGCCTGCCCGCGCTACGGGAGAGGTGGATCGAAGAGCGTGGCGATACCGAACAGCTCGACGGTCCGACCTCTGAATACGGCGCCGCGCGCCAGGGCGCCCCGGAACTGGCCAACCTGCGCTTTGAGCACATCCGAGCACCGCGTCGCGCCCGAATTGTAAATGGGGCAGGGCAGAATGTTTCGCAGTTGCACTACGCCCGCCAGGGGATCATCACCCCCGAGATGGAGTTCGTCGCCATCCGTGAGAACAACATGCTGCAGCAGATGCGCGCCAATCCTGATTACGAGAAGCTGCTTCGCCAGCACGCGGGTCAGGACTATGGCGCCAATATTCCCGATGAGATCACCCCCGAGTTTGTGCGCAGCGAGATAGCCGCCGGGCGCGCCATCATCCCCTGCAACATCAACCACCCAGAGCTGGAGCCGATGATCATCGGCCGCAACTTCCGCGTGAAGATCAACACCAACATCGGCAACTCGGCGGTGACCTCTTCCATCGAGGAAGAGGTGGAGAAGCTGGTCTGGTCGTGCCGCTGGGGCGGCGACACCCTGATGGATCTCTCCACCGGTAAGAACATCCACGAGACCCGCGAGTGGATCCTGCGTAACT
Source organism: Chromatiales bacterium (assembly GCA_029879245.1). Classification (GTDB taxonomy): domain Bacteria; phylum Pseudomonadota; class Gammaproteobacteria; order Thiohalomonadales; family Thiohalomonadaceae; genus JAPHSX01. The sequence goes on from JAOUQQ010000028.1 coordinate 11,881, forward strand.
CGCCGGTGCCGATCGGTACCGTGCCGATCTACCAGGCACTGGAGAAGGTCAACGGCGTGGCCGAAGACCTCACCTGGGAGATCTTCCGCGATACGCTGATTGAGCAGGCGGAGCAGGGGGTCGACTACTTCACCATCCACGCCGGGGTGCTGCTGCGTTACGTACCGCTCACCGCCGAGCGCGTCACCGGCATCGTCTCGCGCGGTGGCTCGATCATGGCCAAGTGGTGCCTGGCGCACCATGAGGAGAGCTTCCTCTACACGCATTTTGAAGAGATCTGCGAGATCATGAAGGCCTATGACGTGGCCTTCTCCCTCGGCGACGGCCTGCGCCCCGGTTGTCTGGCCGATGCCAACGATGCGGCCCAGTTCGGCGAGCTGGAGACCCTGGGTGAGCTGACCAAGATCGCCTGGGAACACGACGTGCAGGTGATCATCGAAGGCCCCGGCCACGTGCCGATGCAGAAGATCAAGGAGAACATGGACAAGGAGCTGGAGGCGTGCCACGAGGCACCCTTCTACACCCTCGGCCCGCTGGTCACCGACATCTCCCCCGGCTACGACCACTTCTCCTCCGGCATCGGCGCCGCGCAGATCGGCTGGTACGGCACCGCGATGCTCTGCTACGTCACGCCCAAGGAACACCTCGGCCTGCCCAACAAGGAAGACGTGCGCGAGGGGATCATCACCTACAAGATTGCGGCCCATGCGGCCGATCTCGCCAAGGGCTTCCCCGGTGTCCAGGTGCAGGACAACGCCATGTCCAAGGCGCGCTTCGAGTTCCGCTGGATGGACCAGTTTGCCCTCGCCCTCGACCCGGAGAAGGCGATGGCCTTCCACGACGAGACCATGCCCAAGGAGGCGCACAAGGTGGCCCACTTCTGCTCCATGTGCGGACCGAAATTCTGCTCGATGAAGATCTCGCAGGAGGTCAGGGAGTTTGCTGAGAAGGGGATGAACGAAATGTCGGTGAAGTTTAAAGAGGCCGGTGCGGAGATTTATAAAGAGGTGTAGGGTGGGCACGCATGTGCCCACGAAAGAAGTCCGAAATATTCAATACACGCCTTCGGCAATAGTTCATATTGGCGGTTCCATCCGTTCGAGGAGCCGCCCAATGACCATTAAACAAGCCAGTGTCACCCTGATTACCCCTGAAGTTGAGGCCTGCCGCCAGTTTTATGAGCGGCACTTCGGCGCTCGCCCGACGTTTGATTGCGGCTGGTATCAGGTGTTGCGGCTGGAGGGGGGCGAGGCGGAGATCTGTTTAATGGCACCACAGGAGGGGATGGTCCCCTTTGCCGGGGGAATCACTATCAATCTTCAACTGGAGGATGTGGACGGCCTGCATGCGGCGATCACTGCTAAGGGTATTGAACCTGTGATAGCGCTGGAAGACCATCCATGGGGTGATCGTGGATTTGGCGTACTCGACCCTGCAGGGGCAATGGTCTATTGCTACCGGCCGATCGAACCGGCGGCCGAGTTTCGTCAGTACTTTATCGGTTAAGGGGTGAAGGCGTCGGGGCTGTGGAACTGGTGGCGGTAACGCTCGGGATAGCTGCGTAATCGTCCCGGTGTCAGGTCAAACCACCGGCGCATCTCCCGTGACAGGTGGGCCTGGTCGGAGAAGCCATGCTCGGCGGCGATATCGCTCAGTGGCCTGGTGGTGTCGAGAATAGTCTTGGCCGCCCCCCTTGCCCGTTGTAACCGCCGCCAGAAGGCGGGTGGCCTGCCAGTCTGTTGTGTGATGCTGCGCCGGAGCTGGCGCTCGCCGATACCGAAATGTGAGTCGGGCTGATTCAGGGCAAGGATAAATTCCCGGCATAGTGAGTCGTTGGTACTGAACCAGCGTTCAACCCCTTCAAGCAATAACTCCTCAGCGCGATGTGGCTGGTGAAGCAGGGTATCGACCCAGGGGCCGAGCAGTTCGTGTCCTGAAGTCAAGGTGGTATCGCCACAGCCGTTTCCCTCGATCTGCAAGGCAAAGTTGGCGGCGGGGTGCAGACGAAGACCGACGTAGTGGGTGGTGGTGCTGTTCTCGACCAGCCGCGAACTATCGTCAAGACCGGTAAGGAGCAGCGTCGCGGGGGCATGATCACTAATCGACAGGATGAGGTCACGACAACCGTCTGGAAATATCGATACGCTACCCGCCTCAAGGGTGGTGTGCCAGGGGGTGATAATGGCGGACGGTTTAGTCATAGTGGCTGATTATTGACTGAAACTTGGGCATTCTCTGCCTTACCGATTGTAATGGCATGAGTTGTGAGAGGGGAAGCTACCCGTCGCTGGAAAATACCGATGCTATCGCGTATGTTGAGTCCGGAGTTTTCTCCCAAGAACAAACAGACAAGGAATATGTATTATGAATAACATCAGAAAAATTGCACTTCTTTCTGCGCTGGTTATGATCCTCGCTGCTTGTGATAGTGCAAAACAGGCCGAGCAGGCACAGGTAGGGAGTGCAGCCCACGTTGTCCCTGATATAGTCAAGGTTAACAGCGACGCCCTCTATCCTGAAGCGGTGGAGTGGGACGAAGCCAACGGGCGCTTTCTGGTCACCTCTATTCGCAAAGGGGTTATCAGCGCGGTCAAGGATGATGGGACTACCGAAGTGTTTGCCTCAGACCCCCGTATGATCTCCGCCGTTGGTATTGAGCTGGATGCGGTGCGTGATCGGGTTCTGGTCTGTAACTCCGACCCCGGTGCTGGTGAGAAATCCTCCAGGGAGACTGCAGGCAAGATGGCCGCTCTGGCGGTCTTTAAGCTCTCCAGCGGCGAACTCCTCCAGTACGTTGAGCTGGCTACAGACAAGGAGGGGGGACATTTCTGTAACGATATCGCCATCGCTGCTGATGGTACCGCCTATATCACAGACAGCTTCTCTCCGATCATCTATAAAGTTTCCCCCGACTACCAGGTCTCGGTGCTGATCAATAACGAGGCCTTCACTGGCGAATCTTTCAATCTCAACGGTATTGTCGTTAAGGAGAACTACCTGCTGGTGGCCAAGATGAACTCAGGCCAGCTGTTCAAGATCCCGCTGGAGAATCCCGCAGAGTTCAGTGAGGTAAAAGTGAGTGAGAATATTCAGGGGGCAGATGGCCTGATGTGGGATGCAGAGGGGGCGCTGCTGGTTATCGCCAATTCAGAGGTCAACTCGGTGATCAAGTTCACCAGTGAAGATGGCTGGCAGAGCGCAAATGTCATGGGTAAGGCGGAGACAGGTAAGGTATTTGCCACAACCGGTACCCTGCGTGATGGCCAGGTCTATGTTATGCACGCCATGTTGCACGTGCTGTTCAATCCAGAAACTAAGGAACAGCTGAAAAGTTTCGATATCGTTAAATACAAACCCTGAACGGGGAGACTGTAGAGACAAAAAAGCCGGCATTCGCCGGCTTTTTTGTTGCAGAACAGAGGTGACTATTTGGTCTCAGTGGCAGCCTCAACTTTTGCCGCGGCCTCTTTACCCTCCGCAATAGCCTTCTCAATGGCGGCGGCTACTTCGTCCTGTGGGATGGCTGATGCTTTATCAGCCTCAGTCATGGCTCCATCCGCCGCAGGAGCAGCGGCTGTCTCACCCTCTGCAGGGGCTGCAGCGTCAGTGGCGGCTGCTTCAGTAGTAGCTGCTTCGGTTGTGGCAGGTGCAGCAGTTTGGGCATCGGTTGCCTGCTTGTCCTGACCACAGGCGGCAAGTGACAGTACGGCAAGAAGCATTAACAGTTTTTTCATAACTAATTCCCCTTCATTTATAATGGCATTGCATCAAAGCAGCACTAATATAAGGGAATTATCACACTGTTTGGGTGAAGTTCATCACAGAACGGCAGTTGGTCGAACAGTCGTGAATAGGTCGCTATTTTGCTGTAATTAGCGCTTACTATCGCTGCCACAGCAATATACGGTTATTGGCCGGCATTTCGATATCCTTCTCCAATTCCAGGCCTGCCGAGCTGGCGATCTCTTTGAGCCAGCTGACATCGCGTATCCCCTGATGGTCTCCCTGAGACTTAAGCCATAGCTCAAAGCGGGCGTTGCTCTCGCTGGTGTGTTCGCCATCGTACATAAAGGGGCCGTAGAGCAGGAAGGAGGATGCGGGCTTGAGTACCTTGCCGGCACCTCGAAACATCGCCTCGACGGCCTCCTCTGACATGATGTGGGCGGTGTTGGCCGAGTAGATAGCGTCATAACGCTGTTCGGGCCACGGGTCGCTAAGTACATTCAGCCTGATAGGTGGATGGAGGTTGGGGTGTGACACCTCATCCAGCCACATTTGAATCCCATCGTGCATCTCAATCATGTCACTGGTATGCCACTGGATATCAGGCAGTGCAGTGGCGAACATCACAGCGTGTTGACCTGTGCCGCTACCGATTTCCAGTAGGTCTCCACTGGCGGGAAGTTCACGCCGGAGTACTTCAAGAATCGGTGGGCCGTTCTCATCGCACGACTCGGCATAGGGTTTTCGGATAATCATGTCAGCACAATGGGTGTGATTTAGAAGAATACTATCCTGATCTAAGTGATGGCATACGGCAAGTCGCCATCTTGAGGTGAGCTTTACATAAAATCACGGTCAGGACCCTCACCTGTTAATGGATATCCTTCGGCTTGATTTGTAGATAAAATCCACACAGATATGACGGATAAGATGACTATCCTCTGTGACTCGGCGTGTAGAGTGTTCTGTGACAGGCGTCGAGGTTTGCTGAATGGGCACCCTTTATCCTGCCGGGATGCATGAGAGAGTCTTACTGAAGCATGCAATCTGCCAGGGGGGCAAAGTGAATAAGTAACAACGATTTGAATGACGATAGAGCGGAGCGTATGAGCCACCTGACCTTGCTAGTTGATGATGATGAGGCGATCAGGCGCCTGTTGACCGAGTACTTCGATATTATGGGGTTGCAGACTGCCTGTGCGAGTGACGGTCAGGAGGCGCTTGAACTGCTCGATAAATTGAATCCCGCCGTGGTGGTCACTGATGTCGACATGCCTATGATGAATGGCCTGGATCTGATTAAGGCACTTCAGGAGCGTCAAACCTCGATCCCGGTGATTGCCATCTCGGGGAATTTCGCCCACCTTGTTGCGGCTGATAATCTTGGGGCGGTGAGTACCTTCGTTAAACCGCTTGATTTGTCCGGTCTGGTAGCAGAGGTCAAGCGGCTGCTGGGTTAGGCGCAGCGTATTCTCCCCTCAGAATCTTCCTCTTTGTCCCAATGGCGGTTATGTTGACGCCATGATCAATTTCCTTGCGCTCTCACCTCCCGATGGCTACGACCCGCAGGAGTGCCGTCGCCTGTTTCATGGTCGCGGCCACGCCTGGCCCGGATATGAGCATATCAACGTTGACTGGTTGCCTCCGGTCGCCCTCATCACCCTCTATCAGGAGGAGGGCGATGAGCTACTGCAGCCGCTGGCAGACGTGTTGTTTGAACAACTCCCCGGCTGCCGAACGGTTCAGGTGCAGTATCGCTGCCGCCCGATGGCCCCCTTCGAGCGACTGCGTGGCGAGCCGGCTGATGAGCTGGTGGTGGAGGAGGCGGGGCTGAAATATGGCCTGCGCCTGGGGGCTAATCAGAATAGCGGTCTGTTTCTCGATATGCGCAATGGCCGCAACTGGGTGAGGCAGCACGCCAGCGGCAAACGGGTGCTCAATCTCTTCGCCTACACCTGTGCCTTCTCGGTGGCGGCGCTGGCCGGCGGGGCGAGTCGGATCGTCAATATCGATGTGAGCAAGGCGGCACTGGCGCGCGGGCGGGAGAACCACCGGCTCAATGGACAGGAGCTGGAGAGGGTGGTGTTTCAGGGGATCGACATCTTCAAATCGTTTAGCCGCATCCGCCGCCACGGCCCCTACGACCTACTGATCTGCGACCCGCCCAGTCTGCAGAGGGGGAGCGTCGATATCGCCCGCGATTATAAAAAGATCATCCGTCGCATCCCCGAGTTCATGCACCCCGGCGGCGAGGTAATGCTCTGTCTCAACTCCCCGCAACTCGATGAGGCCTTTCTGTTGCAGAGCGTTGCGTCAGAGTGCCCCGCCTGCCGTTTTATCGAACGGCTGCCCAATCCAGAAATATTTAAAGAGGCGATGGCGGGGCGGGGAGTGAAGGTGATGCTGTTTGAATATCGGCCATAGGCGACAGCCGCAAAATAATCAGAACAACAGCAGAAGCGGCGTGATCAATCCACCCGAGGCGATCAGGGCCCCATTGGCCAGCGCCCTGCCGGGGCTGACGCGATTGCCATCACGTAGTGCCTTAAAGATACCTGTGGCGCAGGTGGCCATGAGCCCGGTGATGGCCGCATCCATCTGTGGCTGGCCCATATGGGTGAGTACCAGCCCGGTCACCCCACCGATAAAGGCACCAGCCGCAAAGTGCAGACCGTTGGGATCGTGGGGGAGTTTTCCCTCGCTCATGGTGATTGCCCTGCCTGTTCGGTTGTGTGTTAGATTTCGCTATTATGCATCAGGGGCCGATAACCACAAGCCAAAACACCTGGAATAGACTCTGTGATGAGAACGCGGCAATTTACCCTCAAGGCCTACAGCGCAGCACTGGTGACACTGCTGCTCGGGGCGCTGTTGAGCATGGAGCTGGGGGACTGGAACTGGCTGGCGCGTAGCGGCTCACTGGTGGTGGTGAACGGGATCATCCTCACCTCTCACCAGATCATCGATCACATGCAACAGCTGGGGCGACAGCAGCGACGTGACTCGATGGTCAATCGCGACTGGGGCGGTGATGCACGCCACCACCTGCTACAGGAGAGTGATGAGCGGCGCTGGTTGAGCGAAAAAAATGGTCTCTATATGTTGATCATCGGAACCCTGGTGTGGGGGTTTGGGGATCTGCTCAATCTGCTATGAGTTTTGCCGGCGACAACGCATTACGTAACTACCTGGTAGTAACCGGCTCCTACTGGGCCTTTACCCTCACTGATGGGGCACTTCGCATGCTGGTGGTGCTCTACTTCCACCAGCTCGGCTACGCCCCGCTCGACATTGCCCTGCTATTTCTCTTTTACGAATTCTTCGGCGTGGTGACCAACCTGCTGGGTGGCTGGGTCGGTGCACGCATCGGCCTTAACCTCACCATGCATATCGGCATCGGTCTGCAGATCATCGCCCTGTTGATGCTCACCGTCGATGCTTCCATGTTGAGCGTCGCCTACGTGATGGCGGCGCAGGCCCTCTCCGGCATCGCCAAAGACCTTAACAAAATGAGCGCCAAGGCGAGCGTGAAGCTGATGGTGGTCGACAGGGAGGGGAGTCTGTTCAAGTGGGTCGCCGTGCTTACCGGCTCGAAGAACGCCCTTAAGGGAGTCGGTTTCTTCCTTGGTGGTTTGCTGCTCTCGCTGTTCGGATTTCAGCACGCCATGTGGATAATGGCGACGATGCTGCTGGCGGTTTTGCTGCTCAGTTATTTCATGTTGCCGAAGCAATTGGGCATGGCCAGGCGCAAGCCGAAGTTCATCCATATCCTCTCCAGGTCAGAGGCGATTAACCGACTCTCGGCGGCGCGCCTCTTTCTGTTTGCAGCGCGTGATGTCTGGTTCGTGGTGGGGCTGCCGGTATTTTTCAGTGGTGTGCTGGGGTGGAGTAATACAGCAGTAGGTACTTTTCTGGCACTGTGGGTGATCGGCTATGGTTTGGTGCAATCGCTGGCACCAAAACTGATACGCCGTAGCCATCATGGTCACGGGCCGGATGGTGCAACGGCGCTGCTATGGGTAGCGATACTCACCCTCAGCCCGGCGGCGATCGCCGTCGCGCTCTATGCAGGATTTGATGCGGCAGCAAGTTTGATTATCGGCTTAGCGGTGTTCGGAGTGCTCTTCGCCATCAACTCGGCAATCCACTCCTACCTCATCCTCCACTACTCAGAGCACGAGGAGGTGGCGGGTAACGTCGGTTTCTACTACATGGCCAATGCAGCAGGGCGCCTCACCGGTACCGTGCTCTCAGGCTGGAGCTATCAGCAGCACGGCATGGTGGGGTGTCTTGCCTGGTCGGCACTGTTTCTGTGTATCGCTACAATTATATCGAGACGTTTACCGAGTACGTAACCACTTAACGAAGGGAGAGGGAGATAGGAGATGAAAAGGTGGTACAGGGTGCCGATGTAAAACCTTGGTTGGACAATCCTAAGTGGACAGATAATCGAGTTAATTCCGGGGCAAGGACGAGGGTCTATGTCGGCTGGGTTATCGCCATCATCTGGAATCTCATTAGTGCCCCATTTCTACTCGTTATCCCTGATGCCTACGCGCAGAATGGGGCGATCTCGCTATTGATTACTGAGATCCGGATGGGGCAATTGTAAAAGTGGAAGGGGATAAAGTGTTATACCTTGGCAGCAATAAATTGATAGTAAGCGGGAAACCGCGTTTAAATTGTTCGAAAGTTGGGTTCTTGTATAGATCACCATGCTCGTGACCAGCTGATAACAGGTTTAATAGCACACCTTTCTCGTCTTGACTAAGAGCAGTAACCATGCCGCTAAATTATAAGTCTCCGATCTTTATAAGAAGAAGCAACAATGTTATGCCATGTTCGTAGCAGCCGGTGCCACCAGCGCAGTTAGCGTGGCCGAAACAAGTAAAAGTATGGCGTATTTTTTCATAGAGCCGGTTTGAACGGCATGATATGCATTAATGCGTTGCCTCCATATACCAAACGAAACAACCGAAAATTATTACGACCACAAGGAATGAATACATTACGGTTTTGTAGATCTGGCTCATCGTTCTATCGTTTTCTTCTAACATAAACCTTCGGTGTTCATCTAAGTCTATTGAACTTGTAACGATGTGATCCTCATTTTCTAATAGTTTCATCGCGTCGTCATATTGTTCTTCATATAATATAAATATGGCGTATTTTCTTGCGGGAGTGACAAAACCGAAGTTCCTGGCTGAATCTTCATTAGCCACATGAAACGCGATCCCATTGGATTCCAGTAATATCCTTAATGAGTAAAGTTCATTAACATCTATAACTTCAGTTAGTAGTTTCATGTTTTTTGCTATTTATGCATAACGCTTTGTTAAGCCGACCACCGTAGCGGGGATTGCTTTGTGCGATTCTTCACAAAATATGTGCCGCGGAAGCGGGTCGGTTTGAGTGGATTGCTATGAATTATTATTGACGGACCATCTCAGGGCGTGTGTTATGTGTTTCTTTGTAGAGCACATCCCCACCCATCATATTCGAGGCCATATATTTCTGCTATGCATGTCATTAGCCCTGACACTGAGTTAATGATATGTTGCTCAGTGGGCATATTAATTATTACTTTTATACAGTGATTCTCGTCCGACTGGTAATAAGTGGCGTCACCGTAGCAATTATCATTAATGAAGCCTGCGACCAATTCACCTTTTTCTTTGTCTGGTGAATAAAAGAGAAAGTCCACGTCTCAATGGATTGAGAAAATATCACCTTTTTCATCATTCCCTTGAAGCAAAACAGAATCATGATATGCACTATTCAGTAGCGCCTCAACAACTTTACTCATTCTCTTTCCTTTTACTCATAACAGTTATATTAACGAGACCTCATGTTTCGTTATACATTTTTAGGCATTTTTATCTATAATTATTGGCAGGTTCATGTTTTCTATGATTTTATGTAGCTGTTCCTTAGATGTGATAGATTGACCACTAAGCGCATGTTTTGCCAGTTCTTTTTCAAGAAGAACTAAAATACTATTGTTGCCTCGAACTTCTTTGAAATACGCCTCAGGATCTATGACAGTGTACTTAATGGAGTACTGACCTTCAATCAATTCAACTGTGTAGGTTTTATTAATTAATAATACACTTTCGATGAAAACTGTTTTTTGTAATTTAGAGGGACCAAGTGTTGTATTTTCTATTTTACCTAGCCTAAACAGTATTCCATACTTGTCTGTTGGCACATCAATCGACTGTGTGCAGGAGGTTAAAAATAGAACAATAGTTAAGAATAATGTTTTTCTCATCTTATATGCCTAACAGTTATATTAACGAGACCTCATGTCTCGTTATACATTTTTATGTGATATTAAGGTGATATTTACCAAGGTTTTTTACTCCATCGTGGTTCATTTAAGTTATTGTATTTACCATTGGTGAACCCTGTGTAATATTTTATACCCATAATAAGACCAAATAGGATGCACATAACTATCAAGAAGGAGCTAAATGATTCGAGCCCCTCAATTCCATAAATTGAGACAACTACTTTAATCGGCATGGCGACGAAAAACATAGCCAGTACAGAGAAATTTGCGAATACAAAAGACTTAGGCTTATCTGGTGGAAGGAATGACATATTTTTATCCATGACTTTTATACATAACGCCCAACTAAGCCGACCGCCGTAGCGGGGCTTGATTTTGTGCTGACAGCACAAAACAAGAGCCGCGGAGGTGGGTCGTCTTGAGTGCCGTTAGAGCTTGATGGTAATGGTAAATTTAGTGTCATGAGGTTCAAACTCCTCTGGTTCGTAACCATGCATGCGGACATAAATATCTCTTGCCTTTATTTGTTGTTCGGGTTCTAGTTCATCCAGCCAGTCCGCAAATACCATGTCTTTCTTTCTAAGGTTGCATGGTACGCAGCAGTAAATTGTATTTTCATCCGTGTCATCGCCACCTAATGAAATTGGATTCATGTGATCTCTGTGGAGGTATGTTCTTTTCGACTTTCCATCTTCGAGCCAATCATAAACCTTTGTTATTGGTATGCCACAATATGGGCACTTCCCTGTGCCATTTAGTAGTTCGTTAGCATGCTCTTGTTCATGCTTTAAGTAGCATTCATTGCAGTATTTGCCACGGGGATTCTTATATCCATAGATTGTAACAAATTCCTCAATGGGTTTTTTCTGGCCGCAGTCCCCGCACTTTTTTGTGGCTTTATCCATTATTAGCTCTAACAGTGTATTAGACGGAATCCAGATAAGAGATGATATACGGATTCCGTATATTGCATATTTTAGGAATTGATACTTCCATGCTGGTGTCCTGCCCTTATCCCATTGACTGATTCTGGTTATAGCATGTGATATGGAAGGTGGCAAATATGGATATGCGTGCTGATGAGAGAGTAAAATCGGTTCGTCATTTCTGGGATAAATATATCCAACTTCTCGATAAGTCAGCAATTAATGCCAAGGCCAGGCGTTGGTATGTGAAGCGCGTTGAGGAGTATATTCACACCTAACCGGATGAGTGTCTGCGCAACCATACACCCAATCAAGTTACCCGCTTTCTGACTGAGGCAGGTCAGCAAGGCACTCTATCTGACTGGCAATTTAGGCAGTTAGTCGATGCTATGCGGATGTTGTTCTGTGATCACCTTGCACTCAAGTGGTGCATGGAGGTTGATTGGCAATACTGGTCAAAGAGTAGTGAGCGACTACCGTCCACCCATGCCACCCTTGCACGTGAACCGGTTACGACGGCTGACAGCGTTGATAATATAGCTGGACGATGGACACATCGAAACACAGGGCCAGGGCTTGCTTTTCCCGATAATAGATCCAGCTGGGCAGGAATCACGCCAACGAATTAACGGGGCGGAATTAAAGAGTGTCCTCACTCATTTTCGCTAATTATCTGAGATTCAACCACATCCCCTTCACTCCACTGCCAGACGTGGACGACCTTTTTTCCATCTAATTTGAATTTATAGTGTCCGCCCTTGCCGTCACTTTGATAGCGACTGCAGGCGGGCTGTATGCCCCAGTTGGTGCAGAGGGTGTTGCCCTCCACATACCAGCTACCGATACGTGCCTCGTCCCGGCGAATACCGTGCATGGTGCCGTTGGGGTTAAAGTAGGTGCGGCCCTGACTTGGCCTGTCGAGGTGTTTACAGTGGGCGGTTTTTCCGCTGACCATGGTGTTCAGCTCGCTACCAGTAAGGTAGTCGGCGGCGATGAGGGGTGGCGCCGCTAACAGCAGAAGAAGGAGTGGTGAGTAGAGACGCATCGCGGCCTTCCATTGAACCATACCCCTGTAATATTAGGGTACGACGGGAAATACTCAACCTCTTTGCGGGGGGAATGATAGCCGGAACTCTGCCCCGGGTTCTCTGTTTATCACATCCACCTCGGCGTGCATTGAGGTGGCCAGCTGACGTACCAGAGAGAGACCGATACCGGTGCCGACGGTCTCGCGTGTCAGTTCGTTCTCGGAGCGGTAGAAGAGTTTGAAGATCTTCTTCATCTGCTCGCGCGGGATACCGGGGCCGTAGTCGCGTACGGTGAAGAGGATGTCGCCCCGACTGGTGGTGTGGCAGCCGATGTCGATCTGTTTATTCTCAGCCCTGGCCGAGAACTTGATGGCGTTGTCGACCAGGTTGATGAGGATCTGGGTAAAGCCGTCGGCATCCACCTCAAGGGTCTGTTCGCTTAGGGTCGCGTCACAGTCGAGGTGAAGTGAGAAACCGGCCTGTTCGATCTGCGACTGTACCTTGGAGCGGAGCATGTCGATCAACTCACCGACCTTGACCGGGTGTAGTTCGATGTGCAGTTCGTTGCGTGTCATCCGCGCCAGTTGCAACACGTTATTGATGAGGCGTGAGAGGCGCTCACTCTCGGTGTAGATGTAGTCGTAGTAGCTGCGCTTCTTCTCTTCGCTGCCCCACCCCTCGCGCAACATCTCCCCATACATGCGGATGGAGGTGAGGGGGGTCTTTAGTTCGTGGCTAACGGCAGAGACAAAATCCTGCTGCTGACGCGCCAGCGTGATCTGTCCAAGTCCGAGGCGGTAGAGCAGGTAGAGCCCGCCGCAGAGGACGATGACCAGGATGGCGCTGAGCCAGCTGATGATACGACCGCCCGGCCCGGCGGGTAGTCGCTCGATGGAGAAGATGAGCTCCATTTCGCTAAGCGGTGCCGAGAGGCGCCCCTGATAGAGCAGGGCACCACGCATCTCACTGCTGGAGGAGAGGTAGCGTGGCGAGTCACTGCCGGCAAAGGCGCTGAAGATATCGCCGTTATAGGCGATGGCGAGTGAGCTCATCTGTGCCAGGGCGGTCTCACGAAACAGCGGTTCGAACAGATCGTTGAGAAGAGGCTCACGTTCTATCAGTGCACCCTGAATATAGCGTTGACCGTTA
>JAOUQQ010000193.1 GCA_029879245.1 Chromatiales bacterium
TGAGTCTGGGGAGCCAGAACGTCTTCTATCGCAAGCGCCACCTTGTCCCCTTCGGTGAATATATGCCGCTCGGTTTTCTGCGCGGCCTGATCAATTTCTTTGACCTGCCGATGTCGAGTTTCAGCCCTGGCAGTAATGAGCAGCCCCTGCTCGAGGCGGCGGGCCACAAGGTCGCAGCCACCGTCTGCTATGAAGACGCCTTCGGCGAGGAGATGATCGACTTTCTGCCTGCTGCCACCCTGCTGGTCAACGGCAGCAACAACGCCTGGTACGGCGACTCGCTGGCACCGCACCAGCACCTGCAGATCTCGCGGATGCGTGCCCTGGAGACCGGGCGTCCCATGCTGCGTGCCACCACCAATGGCATCTCGGCACTGATCAATGAGAAGGGGGAGATTCAGCAGCGCTCTAAACAGTTTGAACGCGATGTGATCCGCGGTGAGGTGCAGGGGTTCGAGGGGGCAACTCCCTACGTTAGGTACGGAAACTGGGCGGTGGTGTTGTTTGCGCTGTTCGCCTTGCTGTTAACGCTATTTAGCCAGAGGCGTAGATGCTAACCCTCCACGACACCCCCTCTCCAACAACTTGATTTCACACCACCCCATACCTATCTCCAGAATATATCCTCTTCAATCAGGTGGGGTGCTGGCAGATGAGAGATGATGAATACTCCGCAAATCACTACCTGCAACGCTGGCTTGAGGCGCAGTCCGGGCTGGGACTGATCCTCTTTTTCTGGGTAATGATGGGGTCGCTACTGGGCGGCTTCGTCATGCTGACGCTGGGGTTGATGCACTGGAGCCCCTGGTGGTTTCTGCTGGGGTTGATGAGCCTGCGACTCTTTATCGGTTGTATGCAGGTGGGAGAGGAGACGGTGGAACGCCTCTTCTCCGGTGACCTCTAACCGCTTTTGCGAACTAGCCGAAGTTGTAGTGCTTACGCACCGCCACTTTGATATCCCAGTGGCACGACATCCCTGCCGGGAAGGTGACCAGATCTCCGGCACCGAAGCTCACCGGCTCGCCACCCTCGGGGGTGACGGTGACCTCGCCCTCCAGTAGATAGCAGGTTTCCCTGTCGCCGTAGCTCCAGGGGAAGGCGGAGGCCTCCTTCTCCCAGATCGGCCAGTCGAAGATGCCAAGTCTTTCCAGTTCAGCCTTGTCGGGGTTGTGTATCACGGTAATTTCGCTCATGGCTCTCTCCCTCTCTTACTGTGTGGCCTCAGCCGCCTCTAACTCTTCACTCACTTCCATCCACTGCTCTTCTGCCTGCTCCAGTGATTGATCTAAATCGCCCTTGTCGCGTAACAGTTGCTTGAGTTTTTCTTTGTTCTCATCGCTGTAGATCTCACTGTCAGCCAGTTGGGCGTCGATGGCATCGCGTTTTTCGCTAAGTGTGTCGATCTGTTTTTCCAGCTTCTGTAATTTGTTTTTCAGCGGTTGCAGCTGTTTGCGTTTCTCGGCTTCGAGACGGCGCTGATCTTTACGTGAGACGGTGTCGTTGCCACTCTCTGCTGGCGCTTCCTCTTCCTTTCGCTCGGTAGCAAGCCAGCGGCGGTAGTCCTCCAGGTCGCCGTCAAATTCGTCGGCTCTGCCGCGATCAACAAGAATCAGTTTGTCGGTGACGCTGCGCAGCAGGTGGCGGTCGTGGGAGACCACCACCAGCGCCCCTTCGAAGCCCTGCAGGGCGAAGGCGAGGGCGTGGCGCATCTCCAGGTCCAGGTGGTTGGTCGGCTCGTCGAGCAGCAGCAGGTTGGGGCGTTGATAGACCAATAATGCCAGTACCAGCCGCGCCTTCTCGCCACCGGAGAAGGGTTCGACCGGGGAGAGGGCGCGGTCATTGTTAAAACCGAAGCCGCCGATAAAGTTGCGCAGCGACTGCTCGTCCGCCTTCGGGTCGAGGCGCTGCAGGTGTTCCACCGGGGTCGATTCGGCGTGCAACTGCTCCAGCTGGTGCTGGGCAAAGTAACCGACCTTCATATCCTTCGCCTGCTTGATCTCGCCGTGGCGACTCTGCAGTTCACCGGCAATCAATTTAATGAGCGTCGATTTGCCCGCCCCGTTGTGACCGAGCAGGCCGATGCGATCCCCTGGGTGGA
>JAOUQQ010000194.1 GCA_029879245.1 Chromatiales bacterium
CGGTCGACTCATAGATCACGACATCACCCTTAGTAAGGACCTTACCCAACGCCTCACTTGCCTTCTCAAGAGGGGTTAGATCCGGGCGTTTATGGTTGTCGATTGGTGTAGGAACGGTAACGATGTAGACATTACATGCCTTGATCTTTTCGAGGTCATGGGTATAAGTCAGGTGTGTTGCGGATTTAAGTTCCACTTCATCAACTTCCAAAGTTGAATCCTTGCCTGACATAAGCTCTTCTATTCTTGAGGAATTAATATCAAATCCAACCGTATCGAAATGTTTACCAAACTCAACCGCTAGTGGCAAACCCACATAACCAAGCCCGATTATTCCCAATTTAATTTCATCGTTATTTATCATCATACTTTCCACATTTCTCACTGTTTTCTACATTCCCAACATCAATATACTCATTTCACATCCATTACCTATTTGATTACAGGTAACGGAGATAGAATTTGATATTCGATGTGCTCTAGAGTATTTCCGATGACACATCTGTTCGATGCACTTCTAACTTAAGTCTGGCGATCTCTCGCTTGATCTCCTCATACTCATCCATCTTTCGTTGAAGAAAGCGCACGGTGACCTGCGCCTTTTCTTTGATTCCGTGCGGTGTGAGGAGATAGGTGTATGCACCCTTGTTTGGGTTGGCAGTGAAGTTGCCCGCCTTAACCAATCCCTTCTTAACCAACTCTTTAATGCAGTAGTTGGTTTTGCCCAGGCTCACCCCAAGGCACGCGGCAAGCTCGCGCTGGCTGGCGTTGGGGTTATCTTCTATGGCTTTGAGAAGTTGGTAGCGAATTTCGTCCGTAATCATTGTTCTGAGGATGCTGTTCAATCAGTGAACGCGATGATATGTGATGTCCCTCACATACGCAAGGCTTTAACCACTGTTTAGCCGTGGTTTATTTGTCATCCTGTTTGTATGCACTCATTCAGTGGGAATTGTCGGTGCGTGTAGATGGTGGTGATCAGGAATTTTGGAAGGATGCTATCGCTATTGCACGCCCATTTTCACTATAAATTTAATGGTTATAGTACGACGGCGATGCGGCTTGCTGTGGCTATACAGCTGATACGCGGAAGATGGTGATTAGGCGGCAGGCATTCTGTTATTGCCGCAGCTGTTTTATCCAGCGTTCTACCCTCTCCTTGCGTGCTGCCATAATTTTGCGGTGGATCTCAAGAACGTTCTCCTCAATAACCTCGGTCAGATCCGGCCTTTTCAGAGCAAAGTTGATGGTGGCGTCAACAAACCCCTCATATGAGCCGCAGTCGTAGCGTTTGCCGCCAAAGTTGTGGGCATAGATGGTTTGCTGGCTGAGGAGCTGGCCTATCGCATCGGTGAGCTGTATGTCGCCACCTGCGTCTGCTGCGGTCTGCTCCAGCAGGGTGAATATCTGAGGGGTGAGGATATAGCGCCCGACAACCCCGAGTCTGGATGGGGCCTGGTCCGGTGCCGGTTTTTCAATGATAGAGCGGATAATTGGGCTGCTGGCCATCTTGCTCTGGTGGTCTATCTCGACGATACCGTACTGGTCGGTCTTGTGGGGTTCAACCTCCTCGACGGCGATCACGCAGTTGCCCGTCTGTTGATGGAGGTTGACCATCTGGGCAAGACAGCCCGGGGTGCCGCTATCGAGAAGGTCATCTGCCAGCAGCACGGCAAAGGGCTCATCACCAATGGCCTGTTTGGCACAGAGCACCGCGTGGCCCAACCCCAACGGGGCGTTTTGACGAATGTAGGCGCAGCTCACATGCTCGGGGAGCATCTTTTTAATGCGCTCCAGTTGTTCGGTGTTGCCCCTCTCCTGCAGTTGTTGCTCTATCTCGTGGGTTCGATCGAAGTGGTTGGCGATGGCGTATTTATTACGCCCGGTAATAAAAATAAGGGTGTCGATACCCGCCTCCACCGCCTCTTCAACCGCGTACTGAATGAGCGGCTTATCGACGATGGGGAGCATCTCTTTCGGGATCGCCTTGGTGGCGGGCAAAAACCGGGTGCCCAAGCCGCCAACGGGGAAGATCGCCTTGCTTATTTTTTTCTTACTCATCCCTGTGCTTT
>JAOUQQ010000195.1 GCA_029879245.1 Chromatiales bacterium
AAAGAGGGCCGCAATGAGGGCGAGGATAAGGGCAACGATGATGAGACTCTGTTTCATGGGCGCGGATTATGGCACGCCCGCCTGAATCGATACAGAGTGAGAGTGCACAATCTATCCAAGTTGTTGATTTTACGGATCATACCAAGTAAGTTAGGTGGAAAAGATAAAGAGGAGTCTGCCATGTCTGCTGTAACCTATCTGATTCCCAAGAAGGATCGCCAGATTCACATCCCCGGCATCGAAGAGCTGGAGCTGAGTCACGCCGCGATGACCGAGATCCCGCTGCTGGGCTGGATCACTGCCGGAGAGCCGGTCGATCTCAACGAAGATAATGAGCGCGTCTCTGTCCCCGCCAGTATGGTGCGTCGTAACACCTACGCGCTGAAGGTGCGTGGTCACTCGATGATTGACGACAATATTGAGGATGGCGATATCGTCATTATTGAAAAGCGAGAAACAGCTGAAAATGGTCAGTCGGTGGTCGCGATGATCAACGGCGAGCAGGTGACCCTGAAGAAGTTCTACGTCGAACGTGACGGTATTCGACTGCAGCCCGCCAATCCCGATATGGAACCGATCTATCTGCGCAACGAGGAGGTGCAGATCCTCGGTATCGTTACCGGGGTGATCCGTCAGCCTACCTAGGGGATAGTGAACGATTCGGTTGTTCATCAGATCGAGTTAGTGATCCGCATCACGTCTCTGGACGATAGATCCGACACAAGGTTGTCATGGGTCATATAAACGCTGCAAAATGAGCGGGTAATATCCTCTACTCGACAATCTGGCGGATAACTCAATTGAAAGCGTTGCAAAGCCTCGCTAACTTACCCATTGCCTACAAACTGTCTATTTTGATGGTTGCACTGCTTGTGCTCTTTTCAGCGGTGCAGGGTTGGCTTATAGCCTCTCAACAATCGGTGCTGCTTGAGGGAGAACTGCATAAATTCGGCCACGCCACTACCAGTCAGCTGGTGCGGCAGATCAAGGAGCCGCTTCTGGCTCAGGATAAATATTCCCTTGAACGTCTTGTACACTCCGTCGTCTCTGATGAAGGGATTGAGGGAGTGCTTGTGCGTGATAACCACGGAGATCGTCTGACACTCAGTGGAGTAGAGCCTCAATTTACCCACGTGGGTGAAAAATTCATCCATGCCTGGAGTGACGGTGATCAGCAACACTACCTCTCCTTCGTTCAAATAGCTTACTCGAATGAGGTACAGATTGGTGAGGTTATCGTTACGCTCAATGCCGATGTGCTTGAACAGATAAAACGTGATGCAACACACTCTATTATCTACTCAACTTTGGGGATGGTCCTTTTCGGTGTGGTGGTGGTCGCATGGATTTCAACAATCGTTACAAAGCCGATCATTCGTCTGGTTGAGATTAGTAAGCGTATCGCTAAGGGAGATTATCGGGATAATTTTCAGGAGAGTCGTCAGGATGAGCTGGGGGCGTTGAGTGAATCTCTGAATGTGATGACGAGTGAGTTGTTACACAAGGTGCATGTGGAACAGAGCTTTAACAGATACGTCTCACCTAAAGTCGCCAAGGAGGTGCTGGCGGATCTAGCACCACAGGAACTTGGCGGCAAAGAGGTTATGGGGAGTGTGCTGTTTGCAGATATTACGGGGTTTACCGCCATCTCTGAGGCGATGACAGCGGCTGAAGTCAGCAAACTTCTCAATGACTACTTCAGTTATATCGATCTAGCATGCCACTGCTGTAACGGTCATGTGGATAAATATATGGGGGACTGTGCCATGGTTCTGTTCGGTATCCCTGAAAGCGATAGTGATCATACCGTCAATGCGATTTACTGTGCGGTGTTAATTCGTGAAGTGATTGAACGATATAACCGAGAAAGAGTAAAACGTGGTGAGGCAACAGTGCGGTTTCACATTGGGGTGAATAGTGGTCAGATGCTGGCTGGAAACATGGGGTCACGCGAAAGAATGGAGTATACGGTCGTCGGTGACACGGTCAATACGGCTGCCAGACTTGGTTCAAGCTCGACAGATGGTGAAATTGCCATCACCGA
>JAOUQQ010000029.1 GCA_029879245.1 Chromatiales bacterium
CGTGGTACAGGGTGAGGAGAGCCTTAATACCGAGCGGCGTATTAACGTCATCGCCAACTAGGCACCGCTACCTCCATGAGTGGTGAACAGACGCCCCGCCACGTGGGCTGTTTTCACTGCGGTCTGCCACTCCCCCCGGACGAGCAGTTCGTAGAGATGATTGAGGGCGAGCCACGCCACTTCTGCTGCTTCGGCTGCCAGTCGGTCTGCAAGGTGATCTACGACTCGGGGCTCGAAGGCTTTTATCAGCGCACCCCCGATGGCGCCCTGCTCGCCCCGCCCCCTGAGCCACCACGCGATATCGCCCTGTTTGACCTCGACGAGGTGCAGGAGGAGTTCGTCAGCGAACTGGGGGAGGAGCGAGAACTCCACCTGCTGGTTGAGGGGATCCACTGCGCCGCCTGTGTCTGGCTGATAGAGCGCGGCCTCAACGCCCTTCCCGGCCTCATCAAGGCGCAGGTCAATCTGGCCAATAAGCGTCTCCTGGTGCGCTGGGACAATTCACAGCTACACCTCTCTACAATTATCAAACGGTTAGGGGAGATCGGCTACGCCGCCATCCCCTTCGACCCGGAGGCGGCAGAAGGTACCATCAAAAAACAGAACCGCGCCCTGTTATTCCGCATCGCCGTCGCCGGTTTTGCGATGATGAACCTGCTGTGGATCTCCATCGCCCTCTACACCGGTGCCGATACCGCCGACGGCGGTCAGTTCCGCCCCATGTTCCACTGGATCGGCTTTGCACTGGCGAGCCTTACCCTCTTTTACTCCGGCTCAATATTTCTCAAAGGCGCCTGGGCCGGGCTGCGCCATCGTCACCTCACCATGGACCTGCCGATCGCCATCGGTGCCAGCGCCACCTACCTCTACTCCAGCTATGTCACCTTCGGTGGCAGTGAGGTGGGAGAGGTCTATTTCGACACGGTGGTTAATTTTATTTTCGTTATCCTGATCGGGCGTTTTCTCGAGGCGATCTCCAAGCGCCATGCGGTAGCCGCCACCCAACGGCTGATGGATCTGCAGCCACGCATCGCCACCCTGCTAAGAGATGGGATAGAGAAGATTGTTCCAATCCGCACGGTGAAGGTGGACGATACGGTACTGGTGCGGGCGGGTGACAAGATCCCGGTCGACGGGGTAGTGCTTGAGGGTCGCTCCAGCGTCGATGAGAGCATGCTTAGTGGTGAGTCGGAGCCACTACGCAAGGAGGCGGGGCACACCGTCTCCGCTGGCACCGTCAACCTGCAGAGCGCCCTCACGCTTAAAGTAACAGCGACCCTGCGCAACACCTCACTGGGACGCATCATCGCCCTGGTGGAGGAGGCACAGGCCTCGAAGGCACCGATCCAGTGCATGGCCGATCGCATCGTTCCCTGGTTTGTCATCGCAACCCTTACCCTGGCCACCCTGACCTTCATCTTCTGGTTCAGTAGCGGCTTCGAGCTGGCACTAATGGCCGCCACCTCAGTCCTGATCATCACCTGCCCCTGTGCCTTTGGTCTGGCCACGCCGATGGCCATCGCGGTCGCCGCCGGTCAGGGGGCACGCCACGGTATTCTGGTGAAGAACGGCGAGGTACTTGAGACCCTCTCTCGCGTCACCCACTTCGTCTTCGACAAGACCGGCACCCTGACCAGCGGAAAGATGCAACTTCAGCAGTGTATCGCCACGAATTCCGAAGATGAGTGCGAACTGCTGCGCCTGGCCGCCATCGTCGAGCGCTACTCCGAACACAGCATCGCCCGCGCCATCGTCGATGGGGCGGAACGGCGGGGGATAGATGTCCTGAGCAGCGGCCTGAGCGGCTTTGAGAGCCTGCCGGGTTATGGGGTAAGGGGCGATGTAGAAGGCCGACAGGTGGTGCTCGGTACCATCCAGTGGCAGCTACAGAATGGTATCGCGCTGGACGAGGGGCTACGTGGTCAGGCCCGGGGTTTGGAGGAAGAGGCGACCAGCTGTATCCACATGTCGGTGGATGGCAGGCATGTGGCGCTCCTCGCCATTGCCGACCAGTTGCGCCCCGATGCGCGCCAGCTGGTGGATGGGCTTCGCGCCGCCGGGATCCGCATGACCCTGCTCAGTGGCGATCGCCAACGAGTAGCTGATGCTGTGGCCGAACAGCTTGGCGGTATGACGGTGATCGCCGAGGTACTACCGCAGGACAAAGACAGAGTGATCATCGAGCTACAGCAGAGGGGGGAGTGGGTCGCCATGGTGGGCGACGGGGTTAACGATGCCCCGGCACTGATCCGCGCCAATGTGGGGATCGCCGTCGGCTCCGGCACCGACGTCTCGATGGAGAGTGCCGATATCGTGCTAATGCAGGATGAGCTCGACAAAGTGCGCCTCGCCACCCTGCTCTCCCGCCGCACCCTGCGCACCATCCGCCAGAACATCGCTCTCTCGCTCGGCTATAACGTCATTATGGTGCCACTGGCGATGGCCGCCTTTATCACCCCGCTGTTCGCCGCCATCGCCATGCCCATCAGCTCGCTGCTGGTGATCGGCAATGCCGCCCGCATCCGCAGCCTGTTCAAGGGTGAAGAGAAGTCGGCTAGAATGGCCGACCAACCCTAGCGCAAGAGTATCCAATGGAAGTCGTCTACAGATTGATCCCCAGCATGATTATCGTCGGCCTGCTGCTGGTCGGGATCCTGATCTGGGCGGTAAAGCGCGGCCAGTACGATGATCTGGACGGCGATGCGCATCGTATCCTGCTCGATGAGGACGAGGAGATGCTCGGTAAAAACAAGAGGGATCAGCGCATCTGGCCCGATGCAGATGATGAGTAGCGCAGCCGCTGGGGATTAATCGGAGAGCAGATCTCCCTTCACCTGCAGCGGTTTACGCAGCTCTTCGAAGTGTGTCGGTACCACATACTGCAGCACCTCTTTCCCATTCTCATGCAGCGAGAGGTCCAGCCCCTTCTCCGGGTAGAGCCAGTGCTCAACCACCCCCTCCTTGCCCTCCTTGCGTATACGCTGCGCCGGCGTGCCAAAACGCGCCTCAACCAGCTCAGCGGTCAGGTTTGCCCTGGGGATATAGGTGAGACCATCAAACGGCATCGATGTGAGCAGTTTAAGATCCGTATCAGCAAGGGTCACCTTTCGAGTTCCGCTACCCAGGGTCGCGATGCGTACCCCGCGCTGATAAAAATCCTCCAGCTGCTCAGGACTCACCTTCATTACCAGCACCACCCGCGCCCTGAAGCCATTGAGTGCAGTTTGATCAAAATAGGCCTCCACCACCTTACTCCCATCAGGGTGGGCGAAAAGCGTTACCTCATAGACCTCCTGAAAGCGCTGCTGCGCCTCATACAGGGTGCTCTTCCCCAACTCCAGACCAAGCACCCGTATCGAGCCCCCCTCAGTCTTCTCGATCATCCACGGCAGATAGAGAGGTTTCTCCTTCTGCTCCCCCGGTAACATAATCCCCAGCCCGACAGCGACAATAGAGAAGAGTAAGACACCAACAAAGGTATAACGCTCACGCACGGTCGGCTACTCACTCAAAGGGCGAGCAGCGGGATTGGGATACTTATCTACCAGCCACTGCGGCACAAAGCCGCTCTTGGCTTTGTGCACCGCATCCGACTCCATCACAATTAACACCAAAACGCTGATCAGGGTAGGCATAGCCACAAAACCGCCTAACGCCATCTTTTGTGGTGTGAGATTCGAGAAAGACCAATCGGCTGAATACATCAGGAGCGTTATTGCCAGCCCGAGAATAAGCAGTATGAGAATAAACCACATCCCGCGGTGGGCACATAATTGCCAGTGGCAGACCGTATACCAGTCACCCCCGGTCAGCATACTGCGGGCTCGTATCATAATGTATCCAAGCACGACGAAAGATATGCTTGGTGTCACCAGCAACAACCAAGGGAAGGTCTTCGCCATCCCCAACAGACCCACAAAAAGTAAAATGTGGTTGGTGATTAGGTTGATCAGGAAGATCTCGTGCGGATGTTTTGCGCCTTTAATTTGCGCCTCGCTAACTTCGTATTGCATCTGTTTCTCTTTGTCGATTTTTTTGGCTAGTATGTGAACTGTTCTGGGCTGTCACCGAGCCGACAGAAAGTATCACCTTGGCGTAGACAAATCCAGTTACAGGCGTCTGGGTAATTGCACGGAGAAGAGCATGAAGCGCAAAGTGACACTGACATTTCTGGCAGCCTCTCTCACCGCATGCGGTGGTAATTCGTTACTGCCCAGTCAGCAGCAGAGCTTTTCTGTCGATTCGCTCCCCCCGGGTGCATCGGTCATCATTATGGATGAAGCCGTTGGGCAGACCCCCATCACTCTCACGGCGCACCAGGTCTTTCCCCAGAATTTCGATCATAGCAAACAGCACCTCTATGGCCGAGTGGAATTACACTATCCCGGCTGCAAACCCTTTATCACCGCGATCAGCGGTCAGATCCTCAGTTCAGGGCTCAATGCTCGACTTGAGTGTCGTGATGAACCATCAGGCGTCTTCGCACCGTCAGCCGAGCATGCAAAATCGTTCGCCGGTGAAGAGCGTCAGGAAAAAACCCTGAAACAGCGTTTACGGCAATTAAAGGAACTGCATGAAGAGGGGCTCATCGATGAGCATGATTACAGGGAGAAACGCCGCCAGCTTCTTGAAGCACTTTAGCCCGCAGCAGTGAGCTGCGGGCTGAGCTAGCGCTAGTGGGACATCAGGCGAATATAACTGGCTACCGCAGCCATCTCCTCCTCGGTCAACGTCTCTGCCCAGCCTGGCATGTAGACACCCTTGCCTTCAGCGATAATTCCCAACAGCTTTGTGTTGCTCATGGTTGCTACAGCACCCGTCTGAGTATGGTCTGCAGGCTTCATCGGTAGTACGCCAACCATCACACCATCACCACGACCATGGATGCCGTGGCAGGCAGAACAGTAGCGCGAATAGATTTTACGCCCACGATGGGGATCGCCCGGCAGAACCTCGCTGGTATTCCCTAGAAAGCGCAGATAGGCGACCAGTGAATCGATCTGGGGATCGGACAGCAGACGCCCCCACTCCGGCATCACGCCATTGATATTGTGTTTGTCTGTCCCCTTAACAATATCAAACAGCTCCTTACTACTACGTTTTGAGGTAGTCAGATTAGCCGGTTTGCTCGGCATCTTCGAGGCTAGTGGCCCCTTTCCCTTACCATCCTCTCCGTGGCAGATAAAACAGTAGGTATCATAGAGCTCATGCCCCTGAAAAGCGTTGGTCGGCTCGGCCAAAACCTGAGCCGGAATGAGTAGAGCGGCCAACGCGGCAGTAGCAACGCCTTCTAATATTTTTTTCATCGCCATTCCCCTTTAAATAAGCGCCATCTCGATGAGTAACTATCTCAGATAGCTATTAAATTAGTTACAACTCAATAGAGATCACCATTAGAAGCCCGCGAAGAGCATCAGCATAGTGTAGTCTTCTCCCCACTTCTTAACGCTAAAGAGCTCGAGCTTGGCATTCTGTGCCAACATGTACTGCACACCCGCCGTCACCTCACTCCCTACTTTTGTGCCACCACTATGATCCTCTCCATAGGCCGCGAAGAGACTAGTACGATTCACCACCCCGACCTTGGCCATCAGTGCCATGCTACTCAGATCATCGCTACCACTATTGTAGACCTGCCCCCCCGACTCTGAGGGGGCCGTCCCATAGCTAAAGTAGATCTCAGTTGGTTTACCCATCACCTCACCAATCGCCTGCAGGTCGATACCGTTGCCAGAGACCGTTAGCTCATCAGCGGGATCGTTAGCCCCCACATCTATGGTGCCACCCATCATGCTCGCCCCGAGACCCAGCTCCCAACCGCGGGTATTGAGGAAATAGTTGACCCGCAGATAGTGCCCCAGGCCACCGAGAATGTTGGCATTGACGTTGCCCCAACTGGGTGCCCAGTGGGAGTAGTTCACCATCAGGCTGTTGGTGTGGTAGACAAGGGCAACACCGGTTGCAGCCCCTGATGCAGTTCCCAGACGCTGATAGGCGGAAAAGCCCTTGCGATTTTCGATCGGCCGCTGTGAGCGCTGGGCACCACTATTCATCAACTCCATGCCGTAACCGACACCCAGACCATCAGTGCCGAACACGACCGCGGAGATCTTGTCCGTCACATTGAAATGGACTTTATAGGATAGGAAGTTACCATCGGACTCACTCTCTCCAGTGCCGGTATCGGCAACACAGGTGGTAGCATCCGCCGGGTTAACACAGCTCAGCGATCCGCTACCGGTATCCGCATGCCCTGCCTGCGGTCCCAATCCTGCTTCAAGTAAGAAACCAATATTTTCTGCTGCGCGTCCACCAATTAGCAGCGCCGCCTCATCGGGCCACTGGACCTCGCCGCGCCCCCCATCCACACTCTCGCCCAACTCATAACGCAGTTTGGTAATGAGTGAGGTCTTCAGGTCTGCCGGAAGAGAGAGGTCATCCCCCTCCACCAGCGGTGCCGCCCCTCGCATCACATACCCCTGGCTGCGGAAGGTACGCCCAAAGGAGTTGAGGGCCGGAAAGTTCATTGAGTGGCAACTGATACAGGCCATCCCGGTCTGCCTGGCAAATGAGGGTACCGCCTGGGATACCTGTGGCAACGATAACGTGCCGATTGTCAGGACGAAACTTACTATCGCCAACGGTCTGTTCCGCAGTTTCATGACACCTCTCCTCACTATTTATTATTTTCAGGTATAAAATTCAGCGGCCTTCGTGCAGACCACCATCTTTTAATTAGACTTAATCCACGTTTAAAACGTGACACAGATCACCTTTATTTGCAAACACAAACCGCACAGGAATAACAAAATATAGTTGTATAAAAATTAAGGTTTTACCTGCAGCCAGAAGGTGACCGGTCCATCATTAGTGAGAGTAACCTGCATGTCGGCACCGAAGCGACCGCTCTCAACCAGAGGGTGGGCAACACGGGCGGTTGCGACGAAGTGATCGAAGAGGCGCCGCCCCTCTTCGGGTGGGGCTGCGGTAGTGAAGCTGGGGCGGGTTCCCTTTTTTGTATCGGCAGGCAGGGTAAACTGCGGCACCAGTAACAACCCACCCTCGATATCTCGCAGGGAGAGGTTCATTTTCTCATCACTATCGGGAAAGACGCGATATCCGAGCAGCCGCTCCAGCAGACGATCGGCCTGTGCCTCACTATCTCCCCGTTCCACCCCCACAAGCACCATCAGGCCACGCTCGATCTGCCCCACCACCTTGCTATCGACACGCACCGATGCCTCGGCTACCCGCTGCAACAGGGCGATCATGCAAACCGCTCGGCAAAATCATCGGTGGCACCAACCAGGGCGTTGATGATCCCCGGCTCCGAGGCGGCGTGTCCCGCATCGGCAATGATCTTCAACTTCGCCTCAGGCCACGCCCGTGAAAGTTGCCAGGCGTTTTCGACCGGGCAGATCACATCGTAGCGCCCGTGGACGATGACCCCGGGGATCCCCTCCAGGCGCCCGGCATCACGCAGGATCTGATCCGGTTCAAGGAAGCTGTCGTTAACAAAGTAGTGGCACTCGATGCGTGCCAGCGAAAGGGCGGTGAAGGGGTCACCGAAGTGGTTGATCACCGACTCACTCGGTTTGAGGGTTGCCGTACGCCCCTCCCACAACGACCACGCCTTGGCCGCCGCCATGCGGGCCATCTCATCGTTGCCTGTCAGACGACGATAGTAGGCGTGCAGCAGATCACCCTGCTCCGTTTCAGGTATGGGTGCCAGATAATCCTGCCAGTAGTCGGGGAAGAGGCGACTTGCACCCTGCTGATAGAACCACAGGATCTCATGAGGGCGGCAGAGAAAGATCCCGCGCACCACCAGTCCCATCACCCGCTCCGGATGTGTCTCGGCATAGACCAGCGCCAGAGTTGAGCCCCAGGAACCGCCAAACAGTGACCACCGGTCGATCTTCAGATGCTCGCGGATCGCCTCCATATCTGCCACCAGTGCCTGAGTTGTATTCCTCTCCAGTGAGGCGTGCGGGGTCGAACGGCCGCAGCCGCGCTGATCAAAAAGGATAATGCGATAGCGTTCCGGGTCAAAAAAACGGCGATGGTAGGCCTCGCACCCCGCCCCGGGACCACCGTGGACAAACAGCACCGGTATCCCCGACGGATTGCCGCACTCCTCAATATGCAGGGTATGGGGAGTCTCTACGGCCAGGGTGTGCTGGACATAGGGCTGAATGTCGGGATAGAGGACATGCATGGGAACGGGTTACTCCGTAAACGTCTTTCCCAGCATCATAGAACCGGGGAGAGACCTTTTCCAGTTCTCCCCGGTGAATAGGTAGAGGGGATCGCTCCCCGGTTAATTAAAGCTGTTGCAGATAGATCTCAACACGACGGTTCTGTGCACGACCTGCAGCGGTTTTGTTATCGGCACGAGGCTCTGACTCACCACGTCCCTCAACGCTGATCTGATTACGGGCAACTCCCTGAGCAACAAGGTAATCTGCCGTCGCTTTGGCACGACGCTCTGACAGCCCCTGATTGTACGAATCGGTTCCCTGGCTATCTGTGTGACCAATCACCTGAATACGCTGATTGGGGTCGCTGTAGAGAACGTTCGCTACTTTGTTCAGGGTTGGTTTGAACTCAGGCTTCAAAACAGCACTGTTTACGTCAAACGAGGCCTCAGAGGAGACACTTACCTTAAGCAGATCTTCACGAACCCGCTCTACCTCCATCTCCTTTTCGTTCCTTTCGGCGGCGATCTTCTTCAGCTCGGCCTCTTTTTTGTCCATCGCATTTCCGATGGCACCGCCGGCAGCGGCCCCTGCAAGCACACCCACGGCTGTTCGGCCGGTTGACTGCTTACCACCTGTGTTGTTAGCGACAACACCACCGACGATGCCGCCAATGATGGCGCCTGTGATCGCCTTGTCATTGCCACCATCATCAGTTTCACTCGTGGTCGCACAACCCGCCAGGGCAATCGAGCCGGCAGCCAGAACTATCGCGATACGTTTCATCCCTTCTCTCCGTTAGTAATCTAATATTTGGGTTACCCAGTATAGATCGAGTTTGAATACGATAGTTCTATCCGCCTCACAAAATATTTTCCGCCTGCCTTCATTCAGGGCCTTATATAGCTATACCCCTGCTCCTGCAGCTCCATAATACGGATCACACCGCCCGGCACCACACCTACCCCCTCAGCCAGTACTACCGGCTTACCCTGTTTCTTCTCTACCTTTTTCATGGTGTTACCACAGGCACTAAAGGTGATCTCCTGCTTCGCCAGACTGGAGACGCGCTCTGACTGCTTGCCACCGTTAAACAGCATCGAGAGGCCGGGGCCGTAGGCCACTATCTCAATCGACACGTTGTCGATCCCCAACTCCTTCTGCAGATTCACTGCGTTATTCATGGCGATGCTCTGCGTGGCCTCATCACCACTACTTACCTGAATGACAACTCTGTGCTTTTCAGCAGAGTGCTCACTGTGAGTCGCATAGGCGTTCTGGGCAGCAAGAGCCGTTAGTGCCAGTGTGGCCAGTACAATTTTCACGATACGCATGTTCTTAATCTCCTCTGGGTGTGTATGTCAGGTAGAACCATTTCTTAGTATTTTGCCTGGTAAATATATGCCCACTTTGGGGGAAAAACTACCACGCGAATCGTGTGCTATTTCAAAATCTGGTACTAATGCACGTCATAAAAAACGGGGCCTGAGCCCCGTTCTATTACTCCTTGCCGCGAGACGCCTTCTTGCGCTCGTGCTCAATCAACAGTTTCTTGCGCAGACGGATATGGTTGGGGGTTACCTCCACCAGCTCATCATCGTCAATAAACTCCAGCGCCTGCTCCAGGGTGTGGGTCACCGGCGGGGTAAGTACCTGTGCCTCGTCGGTACCGGCGGCGCGGATGTTGGTGAGCTGCTTGCCCTTCAGCGCATTGACCACCAGGTCGTTACTGCGTGAGTGCAGGCCGATAATCATCCCCTCGTAGACCTCTTCGCCATGACCGATAAAGAGGCGGCCGCGGTCCTGCAGATTGAACAGGGCGTTGGTCAACGCCTTGCCGGGGGCGTTGGCGATCAGCACCCCGTTAACCCGGTTACCGTAGTCGCCGCGCTTGAAGGGGCCGTAGTGATCGAAGACGCTGTAGATAAGCCCCGAGCCCTGAGTAGCTGTAAGAAACTCGGTACGAAAGCCGATGAGACCACGGGCTGGCATGATGTAATCGAGGCGCACCCGGCCACGACCATCGGGTACCATGTTCTTCAGGTCACCACCGCGAGAGCCCAGCTTCTCCATCACGCCGCCCTGGTGCTGCTCCTCCACATCCACCGTCACCTGCTCGAACGGCTCCTGTGGCTCGCCGTCGATGGTGCGGATAATTACCTCGGGGCGGGAGACGCCCAGCTCGAAGCCCTCGCGACGCATGTTCTCGATCAATACCGACAGGTGCAGCTCACCACGACCGGAGACACGGAATTTGTCAGGGTCAGAACCCTGCTCCACCCGCAGCGCCACGTTGTGGACCAGCTCCTGCTCGAGCCGCTCCTTGATCTGACGCGAAGTGACGAACTTGCCATCCTTGCCGGCGAAGGGGGAGTTGTTGACCTGGAAGGTCATGCTCACGGTCGGTTCATCGACGCTAAGCGGTGCCAGCGCCTCGACCGCCTCGGGGTCACACAGGGTGTCGGAGATATTGAGGGGATCGAGGCCGGTAAAGCAGACGATATCGCCCGCCTGCGCCTCCTCCACCTCAATGCGCTCCAGCCCCATAAAACCGAACAGCTGCAGTACACGTCCCTTGCGACGCCCACCGCTCTTATCGACTACGGTCACCGCAGTATTCTTTTTGACGCGACCGCGGGTAATGCGCCCGATACCGATAACACCTACATAGCTGTTGTAGTCGAGCTGCGATACCTGCAACTGGAATGGGTCTTCGGGCTCCACCTGTGGGGGGTGCACCTTGTCGACGATAGTCTGCAACAGCGGGGTCATATCCCCCTCACGCACATCGGCATCGAAACCGGCAAAACCACCCAGGCCAGAGGCGTAGACCACCGGGAAGTCCAGCTGCTCATCGGTGGCACCGAGACGATCAAAGAGATCAAAAGTCTGATCCAGCGCCCAGTCGGGGCGTGCCGCCGGGCGATCGATCTTGTTGACTACCACGATGGGGTGCAGACCACGGCGCAACGCCTTCTCGGTCACAAAGCGGGTCTGCGGCATCGGCCCCTCCACCGCATCGACCAGCAGCAGTACCGAGTCGACCATCGAGAGCACCCGCTCCACCTCACCACCAAAATCGGCGTGACCGGGGGTGTCGACGATGTTGATGCGATACTCACCCCACTTGATGGCGGTCGGCTTGGCGAGGATGGTGATACCGCGCTCACGCTCCTGGTCGTTGGAGTCCATGGCGCGCTCTTCGAGCTGGGTGCGCTCATCAAGGGTGTCAGACTGTTTAAGCAGCTGATCCACCAGGGTGGTCTTGCCATGGTCGACGTGGGCGATGATGGCGATATTGCGGAGATTCTCAATCACGGGGGAAGTTCCATACAAAGGGGCAAAAGTGGGCGCGATTGTACATGAAAGTCACCTCTACGGCACCAGCCCGTAATGAGTAAAGATCACCCTGGGGGCTGATCCATCTCCCTGAGAAATTGCGCCGCCTCGTCATGTCCCTTCGCAATCGCCTTTTTTAACCAGCGCCGCGCCTCCGCTTTGTCCATCTCCACCCCGAGCCCCTCGGCATAGATCACCCCCATCAGGTACTCGGCATCCACCATCCCCTGATCGGCCGCCTTGCGCATCCACTCTGCCGCGGTCGTGGCACTCAACTCCTGCGTCACCAGCAGGTGGGCCAGATTAAATTGCGCCTCGGCGACCCCCTTCTCCGCCGCCTTCTGATACCAGAAGAGCGCCTTGTCGATATCACGATCAACACCCAACCCGTTGTCATAGGCCGCCCCCACGTTGAGCTGGGCATAGGCATCCCCGGCTGCCGCCTGCTGCAACAACTGTTTAAACTGCTGTGGCGACGCCCCCTTTACCTCCGCCGCCAGAGGCAGGGAAAAGATAGACACCACTGCAATCACCATCATCCACCGAATCACACCAGATCTCCTTCACACTATTTCAGGCGCCAGCTCATAATAGGCGCTGTCATCGACTGAATCCAGAGTCGGACAGGGACATCCCTGCGCCCTTTGTTTACAATGGCCGCTCACTCAATCACGGGCAGACCCATGGCAGTCAACTGGTTCCCAGGCCACATGCACAAGGCGCGCAAGCAGATCAAGGAGGCGATGCCGCAGATCGACCTGGTGATCGAGGTGATGGACGCCCGCCTCCCCTATAGCAGCGAGAACCCACTGGTGGAGGAGCTGCGCCTTGATCGCCCCTGCATCAAGATCCTAAACAAGGCAGACCTGGCCGACCCCAACACCACCCAGGCGTGGCTGCAGCACTTCGAACAGGAGAAGGGGGTGAAGGCAATCGCCATGAGTGCCACGCAGAAGGGACAGGCACGCAAGATACTGGAGCTGGCAAAAAGGCTCTTTCCGGATCGCAACATGGCCCTCAAACCACTCTGCACCATGATCATGGGGATCCCCAACGTCGGCAAGTCGACACTCATCAATTCGCTCGCTGGCAAGGTGATCGCCAGAGTCGGCAACGAGCCGGCGGTGACCAAACAGCAGCAGAAGATCAATCTGGGCAACGGCATCCTGCTATTCGATACCCCCGGCTTTCTCTGGCCGCGCTTCGAGGATCAGAACAGCGGCTACCGCCTGGCGGTAACCGGAGCCATCAAGAGTACCGCCATCGTATTTGAAGATATCGCCCTCTACGCCTGCGACTATCTTCTGCACGCCTATCCCGAGGCGCTAAAGGAGCGTTACAAACTTAAGGAGTTGCCACAGCGTGACTTTGAACTGCTGGAAGAGATTGGTCGCAAAAGGGGGGCCCTGCGCAGTGGTGGGAAGATCGATCTGCACAAGGCCGCCGAGGTATTGCTACAGGACATCCGCTCCGGTGCACTGGGGCGTATCAGCATGGAAAACCCGCAACTGGTGGCACAACAACTTGCCGAGGCCGCTGCTGCTGCAGCCGCAGCGGCGGCGGATGAAGAGGAGTAGTCGGTGCAAATTTGGGTCGATGCCGACGCCTGCCCGGTGGTGGTGAAGGAGATCCTTTTCCGCGCCGCCGAGCGGACAAAGACCCAGCTCACTCTGGTCGCCAACCAGCCATTGCAGGTACCCCGCTCCCCCTGGATCACCAGTAAGCGTGTGGAGGGAGGTTTTGATGTGGCCGATAACTACATCGTCGAGCAGGTCGAGGCTGGTGATATCGTGATCACCGCCGACATCCCGCTAGCTGCCGATGTTTTGAAGAAGGGAGGCATCGCCATCAACCCACGCGGCGAACGCTACAACGAACAGACCATCAACCAGAAGCTGGGGATGCGCGACTTCATGGATACCCTGCGCGCCAGCGGCATCCAGACCGGAGGTCCTCCGCCACTCAACCAAAGCGATCGCAGAAATTTTGCCAATGAGCTGGATCGCCTGTTGGCCCAGGCCGAACGGAATTAATCAAAATAGTGATCGCCCTTGTACCCGCGATGCAAGCTGAGATAATGGCCACATGAAAAAGGCGCACACCGAGATCTCGATCCCCATCAGCAAGCAGTTGTTCCGGGGTGAGAAGCGTCTACGTATCGCCCTTATCGGCAAACCCAACAGCGGTAAATCGACCCTCTTCCGGGCCGTCTCTGCCACTTCGATCCAGAGCGGCGCTCTCGCCGGTACCGACCGTGCTTATGAGGAGTGTACGGTTCAGGTAGGGCTGGATGAAGCGAGCCTGGTAGACCTGCCCAGCATCTCCTCGCTGCACCACCTCAAGCGTGAGGATGAGGTGGCGCTAAAATATCTGATGTGGGGCGATGACCGGCCAATGGTCTCTACCCACGAGGCAGGGGGACCGCCGCTCCCGCTCTCCGCACCCGATGTGCTGATCCAGGTGGTCGATGCCACCGCACTGGAGAACCATCTGGAGCTCTGCCTCGAACTTTCAATGCTGGCCCGCCCCATGGTGATCGCACTCAACCGGATGGATGAGGCACAGGAGAAGGGGCTGCACATCAATACCCGGCAGTTGAGCGAACAGCTCGGTGTTCCGGTGGTGCCGACCGTGGCGCTAATGGGTCACGGTCTGAGTAAACTGTTCCAGACGGCCGTCGATGCGGTACGACAGCGTGCCTGTCCGCTCCACCTGCCAGCCAGCAGGCACATCTGTGATGCCCTGGCACCGCTCAGTGAGCTGCTACGCAAACCACAGCTGCACACCGCCTTTCGCGTTCCCCACCCCTTTCTCCTGATGCAGGTGGCGGCAGGGGACCCCTATTTTATCGAAGAGATTGAGCAGCACTTCCCGGAGCTGATGCCCCATATCACCAGGCTGCGTCGCGAGGCGGAGAAGGGGCTGCCGCGCCCACTGCACGAAGAGCTGCACGCCGACCGCCACCACCGCTCCGCCCTGCTATTTGAACAGGCCACGCGCATTGGTGCCCCCCATCAGGGGCGTGGCTGGGCCTACTGGCTTGATGAGCTCTTTCTCCACCCCCACTGGGGACTGGTTGGCAGTATGGTGGTCTTTGCCGCGGTGCTATTTGTGGTATTCGAGGTGAGTACGTGGCTCGACTCGATCACCGCTGCACGACTGATCGAACTACTCGAACCGTGGCAGCCGGCCACCACCTGGGGGGTGGTGGGACGTGCCGTCACCGACGGCCTGATCGGCCTCATTGGTATCGTCATCCCCTACATGATCCCGCTGGTAATGCTGCTGGTGGCACTGGAGCAGGTCGGTATCATGCAACGCATCGCCTTTGTGGTGGATCGCGGCTTTCACCATATCGGCCTGCATGGCGGGGTAGCGGTGCCCTTTCTGCTGGGGCTGGGGTGTAACGTCCCGGCGATCTCCGCCGCCGCCGCCTCAAGTCAGGGGCGTGAGCGGGTGGTCGCCTCACTGTTGATTACGTTTGTCCCCTGCTCGGCACGCTCGGCGATCATCCTCGCCCTCGCCGGTAAATACCTCGGTGGCTTTGGTGTCTTCGCCATCTTTGCCCTCACCGTTATCATCATCGCTATCATGGGCAAGCTGCTAACCCGCCGCTATCCGGACCCGACACCGGGTCAGGTACAGGAGATCCCCCCCTACGCCATGCCCGATTGGCGACCACTCCTTGCCAGCACCTGGGCGCGTACCAGCGACATCCTCACCATCGTCACCCCGCTACTGATTGGTGGCAGCGTACTGCTGGCGCTGCTACAGCACTATCAGGCCGATGCCATCATCAACACCGCACTTACCCCCATCACCGCCTGGTGGCTGGGGCTTCCGGTGGTGCTGGGGATTCCGATCCTCTTCGGTATCCTGCGCAAGGAGCTCTCACTACTGATGATCTTCCAGGCGCTGGGCAGCGAGGAGCTCTACGGCCTGCTCGACTGGGTGCAGATCACCACCTTTCTCATCTTCCTCACCTTCTATGTGCCCTGCATCTCCACCTTTGCGGTAATGCTCAAACTGCTGGGCCGACGCGACGCACTCTTCTCGGTACTGCTCTCGGTGGGGGCGGCTCTGGCCGTGGCCGGCATCGTGAGAGTGGTTATGGAGTTCGTGCAATACCTTGCTTTTTGGTAAGCTATTTCCGGCTCGCTCCTCTCCTCGGTTGCCGGAAGCACATTTTGATGAAGAAGATTAAGGACACCAACGCCTCACCCCTGTTCAGCCCTCAGGCCATCGCCATACTGCTGTTAACGATCACCACTATCATCGGCGTCTGGCAACTGGGTGATCAGACGGCAGAGAAGATCACTTCCACCCAGAGCAGGTGGCATAGCTATAACTATAACAGCAACAATGTGAACATCCTGCTAAGTGAGCTGCAGGAACTTATTGGTTATGGCGGCTATATCCACACCTTCAAAAACTGGGTGTTGCGCCGCGATCCAATGTCACTACGCCGGTTACAGGAGCAGTATGCTGCGATCACTATCGCCCTGCAGGCCTATCACAAACTCCCTGGTCTCACTGAGCAGGAACAACTGGCACTTACCCGGATCGAGACGGTCTTCAACGCCTATGATGCCAGGCTGCAGCTCTCCCTCCAGCAGGAGAACCTCGACCTGCCACCACGGGAGCTGGACCCACTGGTGAGGGTCGATGACCGACCGGCGCTGGAGGCGATCACTATCCTGCGCGAGGCCAACCGGTTACGGATGGCCTCTCATACCAGCGCTACCGAACAGTCAATCTCCGAGGCGCTGCAGATCATCCAGTTGCGCTATCTGATGTTACCCATCCTGTTGTTCGGCACCTATCTGCTCATTCGGTACATGCACAAAACCGGACGCAGAACCCGCGAGCTGCACGCCGCTGAACAGAGGCTTGACGCGATCATTGAGACAACACCACAACCCATACTGATCGTCAACGCCCATGGCGTCATTACCCGAGCCAACCAGAAGGCACATCTGCTGTTCGGATGTACAGAGAGTGGACTGGAGGGGAGAACCGTTGAGTCTCTGATGCCGCCCGAATATCGACACGCGCACCTCGGCCATCGTAATGGCTACATTAGCAGTCAACAGGCACGCCAGTCGGCTGATCTGCCGCGTGAGATGCCGGTTCTCACCCTCGATGGCAGACACATTCCAGTTGAGACCTCACTCGCCTATCTCGATGGGGAAGATGGACCGCTGGTCATCGCCACCATCTACGACCTGACCGAGCGCAAGGCCACGGAACGCCTGATTAATGACGCCAGGATCGTCGCAGAGACAGCCACCAGGGCAAAGTCCAGCTTTCTTGCCAACATGAGTCACGAGATCCGGACCCCGATGAATGCGATCATCGGCATGTCACATCTGGTACTGCAGGGTGGGCTGGCAACAAAACAACGTGAGCAGGTAGAGAAGATCAACTTCGCAGCCAGATCCCTGCTTGGCATTATTAACGACATCCTCGATTTCTCTCGCATCGAATCGGGCCAGCTGCCCCTTGAACATTCTGACTTTCGCCTTGAAGATCTACTCGACAACATCATCAACCTGCTAGGTCACCAGGCCGAAGGGAAGGGGCTACAACTGCAGACCGAGATATCCCCCTCTACACCCACCGCCCTCACTGGCGACTCGCTGCGCCTGGGACAGATAGCACTCAATCTGGTTAATAACGCTATCAAGTTCACTCCACCCGGCGGAAAGATTAACCTCACCGTCAACGCCGAACAGAGCGATGATGGGTTCACCCTGATCCACTTCGCAGTCAGGGACACCGGCATCGGTATTAGCAAGGAACAACAGCAGCAGCTATTCAAACCCTTCAGTCAGGCCGATGAGAGTACAACCCGGCAGTACGGTGGCAGTGGACTGGGTCTGGCCATCTCGAAAAATCTTACACAACTCATGGGCGGGGAGATCTGGCTGGAGAGTGAACCGGGTTGCGGCAGTACCTTCCACTTTACCGTACGTCTTGCCAGACAACAGGGTGAGCCATCTCCCCGCACCATCAACGCACCGGGTATCGAGAAGGGCTATCAACAGGCGGCCGCACAACTCCGGGGGGCGCTGTTGCTGTTGGTCGAGGACAATGAGGTGAATCAGGAGTTGATGCTTGAGCTGTTAAACAGTCATGGCATCAGTGTAGAGGTGGCGGTAAACGGAGAGGAGGCGCTCAATATTCTCGCCACACAGACCTTTGACGGCGTGCTTATGGATTGTCAGATGCCGGTTATGGATGGCTATGAGGCGACACGGAAAATTCGTCAGCAACCGGCGCTGCAGTCACTCCCCATCATCGCCCTCACCGCCAACACGATGGCCGGTGATCGCGAAAAGGTGATTGAGGCGGGGATGAATGATCACATTGCCAAACCGATTGACGTCACGCAGCTTTTCATCACCCTGGCGAAATGGATCCGCTCCCGCTCAGATAGACAACAGAGTTTAGCTCAGACAGGTCGATTCAGCTCTGACGATGGTGATGCGAGTGACACCCCCGTGATCCCGGTACTCCCTGGCATCGACACCAATGCCGGGTTACGGCTCACGATGGATAACAGATCACTCTTTATCCATCTGTTGCGTAAATTCCACACCCTGCTGCGTGACACCGGCGGAGCCTTACTGCAGGCGATGGAACATCAGGAGTACGAGGAGATGTTGCGCCTCGCCCACTCACTTAAGGGCACGGCTGCTAGCCTTGGGGCTCACGATATTGCAGAGGCGGCACTACTGCTAGAGCAGGCCTGTCGTGACAGCTCAGACAATGGGGAGACTCTTCAGGCACTGCTGCAGGCGCTACTGCAACTTGACCGTTCAACGATGGAGGCTCTTGAGAAGAACGACCTCGTTGAATAGCCAATGGCCTGCAAAATAGTCGTTTAGTGCTCTCCCCGGGTACGGTGGATCCCCGCCAGACGATTCCCCTGCTTCTGCGGACCACCCTTGGGGAAGATGTCATGCAGGTAGCGGTTGCTTCCCTTCTCTTTTCCCCACAGTTTAGTGAAGTGTTTAATCATGGCACGCACCTGCGCCTGTACCGAGTGCTCGATGTAGTAGTCGCGGATGTAGTGGATCACCGCCCAGTGTTCATCGGTGAGCTCCAGCCCCTCCTGCTCTGCCAGGGCGATCGCAAATTCTTCGCTCCAGGCATCAATATCAATGATATAGCCCTCCGCATCAGTCAGAACGGTTTTACCATTGACCTCGATTAGTTTGTCGTCGTGTCGGGTAGGTATCGTCATCATATTCATGGTTACTCCAACTCTCTCTACTGTTACACACATTACTCTTTGATAGTGGACAGTACTTCAATGTATTCACCCAGATTGAGCATCTCCTCCTCACTCAGATCCTCTGCCCAGGGCGCCATCAGATCCGTCATCTTTCCCACCACCTGGCCGTTGCGATAGACATTGAGCATCGCCACCACCGATTGTGTGTTGTGGGATTGCAGGCTTGGGGTAAAGCTGCCGCCGCCTCGTCCACTGCGATGGTGGCAAAGTCGACAACGATGACGGTAGAGCTCCAGTCCGGCCATGGCGCGGGCGCCGCGCACCGGGTCACTCTCCATTAACCGATCCACCGCGGCATAGGTCGCCGGCGACGGTAGTGACGGGTCTTCTGCGATCTTTCCGTCGGAGAGTATGTAGAGCCCTTTGGAGACAGCGAAGGTGACACCGATCACCAGTAAAACCCCGCTGATGAGTGCGTACGGGATACGCCCTGTTGCCACTGCTGCCACCTCGTAAGACATTGCCTGTTACCTGCCCACACCCGGTGCACACCGTGCACCGGGATGTGCCTTACCGCCCCCTTTCTAGTAACCCGCAGGCTGGCGACGCTTGGTACGCACGATCTGGTAGGCGCGCATCACATAACCGAAGGGGAAGCTCCAGATATGCACCAGGCGGGTGAAGGGGAAGAGCACGAAGATGGTCATGCCGAAGAACAGGTGCCAGCGGAAGATCGCCTCGGTTCCGATCACCAGCTCCGGCTGTGGTGCGAATAGCACAATGCTCTTGGCCCAGGAGGCGAGGGTCATCATCACCTCGGCATCGCCGTGGGCGGCATGCCCGGCAGAGACCACTGTGGTTGAGAGACCGAGCAGCAGGGTGATCATCAACCAGATCAGGATGAAGATATCGGAGGTGCGACTAGAGGCACGCACCCTCGCATTGAACAGGCGACGATAGAGCAGGATCACGCCACCGATGAGGCAAAGCAGCCCGAGAATGCCGCCGCCGTACATGGCGATGTACTGCTTGCCAAGCATGGAGAGCTCTACCGCCTCCCACAGCGCGTAGGGGGCAAGAAGACCCACCAGGTGGCCGAAAAAGATGCCGATGATACCGATGTGAAACAGGTTGCTCGCCAGCACCATCCCCTTGCCCGACATCAGCTGACTGGAGTCTGCCTTCCAGGTGTACTGCTCCCGGTCGAAGCGCATCCAGCTCCCCACAAAGAAGATGGAGAGGGCGATGTAGGGATAGATCCCGAAGATAAAGTTATTCAAATAGTCCACGTTACACTCCTCTGATCGCTACTGGCGATCGCAAGATGATTGGAAACAGGGTGTGGAGAATGCTTGTCATCACGATGCCATCCGCAACCGTTGACCACGATGCTCGACC
Source organism: Chromatiales bacterium (assembly GCA_029879245.1). Classification (GTDB taxonomy): domain Bacteria; phylum Pseudomonadota; class Gammaproteobacteria; order Thiohalomonadales; family Thiohalomonadaceae; genus JAPHSX01. Next base: position 20,176 of record JAOUQQ010000029.1, read on the forward strand.
AGCCGCAGCAGCGGTGCATAACGGCTCTGCGCCTTCTCAAGGTTGGCAGCAATTACCGTTAGCACCTTTGCCGCATCGGCGAGGAAGATCTGCGCCTCGATCTCCTCCAGGGTGCTGACATACTCGAGGATCAGCGGCAAGTAGTCGGGCAGTTCACCCTCCCGTGCCTCCAGCCCCATCCCTTTGTAGTGCTCACCGAGATCCACCAGCGCCGGGCCACGTCCCCGATCATCACCGAACAGGTGATGGGTGAGGTGCAGGCTGTGCTCCGGGACCATGTCGAAGGTCTGTACATACTCCCTCTCCAGATCCATCAGCTCGGTCTGCTCAAGGTGAGCGACAAATTCGCCGATCACCTCGCGCTCCTCACCGCTGATCTCCAGCTCCTTCGCCACCACATCGCGGATCTCCTCCAGGTGTGATCTGAGCTCCGGGGCCGGATAGTCAAGCAGGCGGGCCAGTACGTTATAGAGAATCATGCAATACCCCCTTAAACCTTTGAGCGCGGCTTGGGTGGTGGTACATAAGCCACCGACACCGTGCTGTTGGTACGCCGCTGTGGGAATAGCGAGGTCTTGCTGATACCGGCGGAGCTGCTGTTGCCCATGGTGAGACCCATCTGCCCCTGGTAGGCGTAGACATCCTCCTGCAGATACTCCTCGTGGCCGGTGGGGATGACGAAGCGGTCATCATAGTGGGCCAGGGCGAGGTAGCGGTACATCTCCTCGGCCTGTTCAGCGGTAATACCGGCCGCATCCAGTGCCGTGGTATTGACCTCACCCTCCACATGTTTGGAGCGCTGGTAGCTGCGCATCGCCAGCAGCCGGTTGAGGGCGGAGATAACCGGTGCGGTATCCCCTGCGGTCAGCAGGTTGGCCAGATACTGAGCCGGGAAGCGTAGCGCCTCGGACTTCGGGATCACGCCGTCGGCCTCGGTCGGCAGGTTGCCCTGGTCGAGCTGGGTCTGCACCGGCGAGAGCGGTGGTACATACCAGGCCATCGGCAGGGTGCGGTACTCGGGGTGAATGGGGAAGGCGATCTTCCAGTCCATCGCCATCTTGTAGACCGGCGAGTTCTGCGCAGCCTCGATCCATCCCTCCGGGATACCGTCGGCACGCGCCTGCTCGATCACCTTGGGATCGTTGGGGTCGAGGAACATCGACATCTGGGCATCGTAGAGCCCCTTCTCATCGGCGCTGGCCACCTCTTCAATACGGTCCGCATCGTAGAGGATCACACCCTGATAGCGGATACGACCAACACATGACTCGGAGCAGAGGGTCGGCATCCCCGACTCGATACGCGGGTAGCATCCGATGCACTTCTCCGCCTTGCCCGACTCCCAGTTGTAGTAGATCTTTTTGTAAGGACAGCCGCTGACACACATGCGCCAGCTGCGGCACTTGTCCTGATCGACCAGTACGATACCGTCCTCGTCGCGCTTGTAGATCGAGCCCGAGGGACACGATGCGGCACAGGCGGGGTTGAGGCAGTGGTTACACAGCCGCGGCAGATACATATGGAAGGTGTTCTCGAACTCGGAGTACATCTGCTTCTGGATGCCATCGAAATTCTTGTCCTGGCCACGCTTGGAGAACTCGCCCGCAAGGTCGTCCTCCCAGTTCGGTCCCCAGTGGATCTTCTCCATCGTCTCGCCGGTGATCATCGACTTGGGGCGTGCGGTGGGCGCCGCCTCGGAGAGGGGTGCCTTCTGCAGACGCTGATAGTCCATCTCGAACGGCTCGTAGTAGTCGTCCATCTCGGGCATGTCTGGGTTGGCGAAGATGGTCAGCAGCTTCTTCATCCGGCCACCGGCCTTCAGCTCCAGCTTGCCTCCCTTCTTCTCCCAGCCGCCCTTCCACTTATCCTGATCCTCCCACTTTTTGGGATAGCCGACGCCCGGCTTTGACTCAACGTTGTTGAACCAGGCGTACTCGACCCCCTTGCGGTTGGTCCAGACGTTTTTGCAGGTTACCGAACAGGTGTGGCAACCGATGCACTTGTCCAGGTTAAGTACCATGGCGATTTGTGCGCGGATTCTCATCGTAGTCTCCTCAATACACTGTTCAGCAAATTAGTTGTTGATGCCGGGCGGATTACGCTTGGCCTCGCGCTCCGGTGTCAGCGGACGCTCCAGCCAGTCGATATCCTTGTCGGCCACCTTGTGGATGATGACGAACTCGTCGCGGTTCGAACCTACAGGCCCCATGTAGTTGAAGGCGTAGGAGAACTGGGCGTAGCCACCGATCATGTGGGTCGGCTTGACCACCACACGGGTGACCGAGTTGAGGATACCGCCGCGCTTGCCCGTGGTATTGGAACCGGGCACGTTCACGTTCTTCTCCTGGGCGTGGTACATCAGCGCCATCCCCTTGGGTACGCGCTGGCTCACCACCACACGGGCCATGGTGGCACCGTTGTCGTTAAGCGCCTCGACCCAGTCGTTGTCCTCCAGGCCGGCGGCCTGCGCATCCACCTCGGAGACCCAGATGTAGGGGCCGCCGCGGAACAGGGTGAGCATGCGTGCCGTATCCTGATAGGTGGAGTGGATCCCCCACTTGGAGTGCGGCGTGATCCAGTTGAGGGTGACGTGCTTCTTGCCCTCGAGCGCCTTCGGCACGGTGGTGTTCTTCATGTCGAGACCCGGGCGGTAGACGCAGAAGCCCTCACCGAAGTCGAGCATCCACTCATGATCCATGTAGAAGTGCGCGCGTCCGGTCAGGGTACGGAACGGGATGTGCTCGTGGATGTTGGTATAGCCGGCGTTGTAGCTCACCTCGTGGGACTCGATACCGGACCAGGTGGGCGCGGTGATAATCTTGCGCGGCTGGGCCTGGATCTCCTTAAAGGTGATCACCTCGTCGCGACGTGCATCACACAGGTGGTTGTGGTCGATGCCGGTCTTCTTGCCCTGCGCCTTCCACGATTTGTGTGCCACCTCACCGCAGGTCTCTGGGGCAAGGCGCATGACGGCGTCACAGGCGTGTACCACATCCTCCAGTGACGGCATCCCCTTGCTGACACCCTCAAGCTTGATGGTGCCGTTGTGGTGCTTGAGGTGCTCGTACTCATCCTTGGTATCCCACTCGACACCCTTGATGGTGTTGCCGAGCTTCTCCATCAGCGGGCCGAGGGCGATGAACTTCTTGTAGGTGTCGGCGTAGTTGCGCTCCACCACCTTGAGCAGCGGCAGGGTCTTGCCCGGTACCGGCTCGCACTCACCGCGCTTCCAGTCCTTCACCTGACCGAGGGGCTGGGCGAGTGCCATCGGGCTGTCGTGCTGCATCGGCAGTGCGACCACGTCCTTGCGAGTGCCGAGGTGCTTCTCCGCCAGGCCTGAGAAGGTCTGCGCCAGTTCACGGAAGATGTTCCAGTCGGACTTCGCTTCCCACGCCGGGTTCACCGCCTCGGAGAGGGGGTGGATGAAGGGGTGCATGTCGGTGGTGTTGAGGTCGTTCTTCTCATACCAGGTGGCGGTCGGCAGGATGATATCCGAGTAGGCACCGGTAGAGTTCAAACGGAAATTGATGTCGACCATCAGATCCAGCTTGCCGGTCGGCGCCTCCGCGTGCCACTTGATCTCCTTGGAGTCGGCCCCCTCGACACCCTCGCTGAGCACACCGTTTTGTGCGCCGAGCAGGTGTTTGAGGAAGTACTCGTGGCCCTTGGCGGAGCAGCCGAGCAGGTTAGCGCGCCAGACGAATAGGTTGCGAGCGTGGTTCTCTGGCGCATCGATATCCTCACTGGCGAAGGCAAGGTCACCGCTCTTCAGTTTGTCGACCATGTATTTGGCCACACCGGCCTCATCGGTGGCACCGGCCGCCTCGGCATCGGCAACAATATCGAGTGGATTCTTGTTAAAGTGTGGTGCCGAAGGGAGCCAACCGAGGCGCTGGGCGATGACATTGTAGTCGGCCAGCATGTGCCCCTTGTACTTGCCCTTGGCGGTGGGAGCCATCAGCGAGTCGGCGCTGACGCGCTCGTAACGCCACTGGTCGGTATGGAAGTACCAGTAGGTGGTGGAGTTCATATGGCGCGGCGGGCGCAGCCAGTCGAGGGCAAAGGCGATCGGTGCCCAGCCGGCCTGTGGGCGCAGCTTCTCCTGGCCTACATAGTGGGCCCAGCCACCACCGGACTGACCGATACAACCGCACATGTGCAGCAGGTTCATGATGCCGCGGTAG
>JAOUQQ010000196.1 GCA_029879245.1 Chromatiales bacterium
AGACGTATTGTGTTACCGGCGGTGACGTTGATCAGCAGACCACGTTCAAGCGCCATGCCAACCAGGGTGCCACAGTCGCGATCCAGTTCTATGCCGATCATTAATCCCTTGCCGCGGATATCCTTAATGTATGGCTGATCGTCCAGGGCCAGTTTAAAACCCTTGAGGATCTCGCTACCGAGGTGCTCGGCGTGGGCAAGCAGGTTGTCGCCTGCCAGGGTGTCAACCACCGCGATGCCGGCCGCACAGGCGAGGGGATTACCGCCAAAGGTGGAGCCGTGGTTACCGGGCTGGAACAGCTCGGCAGCCGCCCCGGTGGCGAGGCAGGCGCCGATCGGCACACCATTGCCTAGCCCCTTGGCAAGGGTCATCACATCGGGGGTGATCTCGGTATGCTGGAAGGCGAACATCCTGCCAGTACGCCCCATCCCGGTCTGGATCTCATCGAGCATCATCAGCCAGCCATGCTGGTCACAGAGGCGGCGCAGCTCAGCGAGATAATTGGCGGCGGGGAGGTGCACCCCACCCTCGCCCTGAATCGGTTCCACCAGTACTGCCACTACATTGGGGCTGTGTTTGGCGATGTTCTCCAGTGCCTCGACATTGTCATACGGGGCGCGCACAAAGCCCTTCACCAGTGGCTCAAAACCGGCCTGCACCTTGCGGTTGCCGGTGGCGCTAAGGGTGGCGAGGGTGCGGCCGTGAAAGCTGTGTTCCATTACCACGATAGCCGGCTCATCGATGCCCTTCTTATGTCCGTAGAGGCGGGCCAGCTTGATCGCTGCCTCGTTGGCCTCGGCCCCGGAGTTACTGAAAAAGACGCGATCCATCCCGGCAAGGGCGGTGAGCTTGTCGCCAAGTGCCTGCTGGTTGGCGATACCGTAGAGGTTGGAGGTATGCAACAGCCTCTCCGCCTGAGAGCAGATCGCCTGCTTCAGCGCCGGATGGGCATGGCCCAGATTACAGACGGCGATACCGCTCAGTGCATCGAGGTAGCGCTTACCTTCGGTGTCCCACAGCGTGCAGCCTTCACCTCTTTCAAAAGTGACCGGCAACCGAGCGTAGGTGGTCATCAATGAGTCAGACATAATTCAACACTTTCATCGTGAAAACAAAAAGGCAGTCCCAAGAGACTGCCTTTACAACAAAGGGGGCATTCTACCCCCCAACTATCCCCGGCGCAAACACCGGGGAGGCTTCAGGCCCTAGAAGTGAAGGCCGTGGGCGAAGCCGGTCATGCTCAGCAGCATCGGCACCGACAGTACGACGTTGGTACGTGATGCCATCAGGGCGACTACCTTCGCTTTGGCGATGGCATCGGCACTATGCTCCTTACCATCAAGGCCGAGGATCTTCTTCTGATTTGGCCAGATCAGCAGCCATACGTTCAACATCATAATGGTACCGAGCCAGGCGCCGATGCCGATCACCGCAAATCCGTCGGCGAAGGTGAATGCCTTAAGGGCACCGCCGTCCCCCAGATTCTGCAGTGCACCGACACCGGTTACCCAGGTGGCAATTGCCGCCCAGCGGAACCAGAGCAGCGCCTTGGGGGCGACATATTTATTAATGGCGGCGGGGCCTGGGCCGCCGTTGCTGGCCTCACCCAGCGCCTGTGCCACGGCGGGAACCTGAATAAAGTTGAAGTAGTAGAGCAGGCCAACCCAGGCGATGCCGACGATGGCGTGCAGCCATACCTCTACCTGCAGAACGCCAAAGCCCTTCATGCCGGCGGCTATGGCGATAATGGCGGCCAGGACAAAGCCGCTAACGATGGTACCGGTGATCGATTTAAGTGGGTTCATTGAGTCTGCCTCCATGTATTGTCATGCGTTATAAGCGCACAATAAAAAGGGTTAAGTACCTAAGTAAAATACTAAGTTAATGAGATTAGCCAATCATGCTCTGCTATGCAAGCACAATCTACGGGGAAATGAGAGTGTTCAGGAGGATAGCAGCACTGTGCCTCTTCGTAACGGGAGCCTTATGAGCAGCAGTAGTGAAAGCCACAGTGCGTAGAGCATTGGTTCGGTTGTGATC
>JAOUQQ010000030.1 GCA_029879245.1 Chromatiales bacterium
TACCACGGCGGCAACACCGCGTTTGGCCAGACGACCGTGGCCGATCTCGCGGCGCTTGGGAGAACCGACACGACCGGTCTCACCCACGCTGAAGGGAGGGAAGTTGTAGTGGAGCATGAACTGCTCCTTACGCTCGCCGTCCAGGGCATCGATGATCTGCGCATCGCGTGCGGTGCCCAGAGTGGTGATCACCAGGGCCTGGGTCTCACCACGGGTGAAGAGGGCGGAGCCGTGGGTGCGCGGCAGAACGCCGGTGCGGATAGTGATGGGGCGCACGGTGCGGGTGTCGCGACCGTCAATGCGCGGCTCACCGGAGATAATGCGACCACGTACGGTCTTCTTCTCCAGCGACTCGATGGCCTCACGAACCTTACCTTCGTCCAGAGCGTCATCGCCAGCACAGAGCTTTTCGATAACGGCGGAGCGGATCGCGCTCAGGCGATCATAACGGGCCATCTTTTCAGTAATCTGGTAGGCCTCGGTAAAGGCGGCAGCAGATTCCGCGGCAACCGCATCGGCGATGCTGGTGTCTCTGGCGGGTGCTGTCCAATCCCAGGCTACGGTACCGGCCTCAGCGGCAAACTCCCTGATCGCTTTGATCACGGACTGCATCGCATCGTGGCCGAAAATAACGGAACCGAGCATCTGCTCCTCGGTGAGGCAGTCAGCCTCGGACTCCACCATCAGTACCGCGTTTTCGGTACCGGCGACAACCAGGTCGAGTTTCGACTCGGCCAGCTGTTTCCTGGTGGGGCAGAGAACATAGTTGCCATCAATAAAACCGACACGGGCAGCCCCCAGCGGACCGTTGAACGGTACGCCGGAGACGGCCAGTGCGGCCGAGGTGCCGATCATCGCAACCACATCGGCGGCGATTTCGGGGTCCAGAGAGACAACGGTGGCGATCACCTGTACTTCATTGGTGAAACCATCGGGAAAGAGCGGGCGGATGGGGCGGTCGATCAGACGCGAGGTGAGGGTCTCGTGCTCACCGGGACGACCCTCACGGCGGAAGAACCCGCCGGGGATCTTGCCCGCGGCGTAGGTCTTCTCCTGATAGTCGACGGTGAGAGGGAAGAAATCCCGACCCTCAACGGCTGACTTGGAGGCGACCACGGTGACCAGCACCGTGGTATCCCCCATGCTGGCCATTACAGCACCAGTGGCCTGACGGGCGATCTCGCCCGTCTCTAATCTGACCGTGTGCTCCCCATATTGGAACTCTTTCTTGACTGGCGTCACAGCTGTTTCCTTTTTTCGTTTTGACAGAAGTGCCAGGGCTTACTTACGCAGACCCAGGCGAGAGATGATGGAGCGGTAGCGCTCGATATCCTTCTTCTTCAGATAGTCGAGCAGCTTGCGGCGCTGGCTTACCATGCGCAGCAGACCACGACGTGAGTGGTGGTCATGGATGTGCTCTTTGAAGTGGCCCTGCAGCCCTTCGATGTTGGCAGACAACAAGGCAATCTGGACCTCGGCAGAACCACTATCGTTCTCGCCCTTGCCAAATTCCTTGATGATTTCGACTTTTTGCTCGTTGCTCAGAGACATTGAATTACTACTCCTACATAGGTAGTCGATATATAAACGCGCATTTTAACCGCGGTTCCCACGAGGGAACAAGGCAAAACACACCCTATTCGACCCTAGCTATCTGAATTGATCAGACGCTTGGGGCCGATGCGGCCGTCATCAAGTACAGCCCCAACGCCGATGAACTCACCGTCGCTGTTACACAGACGCACCCACCCGCTGGTGGGGGCCTGTGGTACCTGAACCGCCTGTCCCTGCTTTACGTAGAACAGGCTGTTCTCGGTCAGTTTTATCTCCGGGTAGTCACCCAGAGCGCTATCCAGTGGCAGCAGGTGGCGGTCGAGACTCTCAATCCCCTGCTCCTGCGCCTGCTGGTGTAAATCGTCGAGGGTGATCATCCCCTCCTCGGTAAATGGTCCCACCTTGGTGCGGCGCAGCTGGCTGAGGTGGGCCCCGCAGCCCAGTTGCTCACCAATATCCTCCACCAGCGTGCGAATGTAGGTCCCCTTGGAGCAGTGGACGTAGAGCCTGAGCTCATCACCACTCATCTCCTGCAGCTCCAGCTTGTATATAGAGACCTTGCGCGGTTTACGCTCCACCTCGATCCCCTGGCGCGCCAGCTTGTAGAGCGGCTGGCCATTCTGTTTGAGGGCCGAGTGCATCGGTGGGATCTGTTCAATCTCACCACGGAACTGCTCCAGCACCGTCTCCACCTTCGCCTCATCCAGTGGTGGTACCTCACGGACCTCGATCACCTCACCCTCGGCATCGGCACTGGTAGTGCGTACCCCAAGCTTGCAGGTACCGACATAGACCTTGTCGGCATCGAGCAGGTAGGCCGACATCTTGGTCGCCTCACCAAAGCAGAGCGGCAGCAGACCACTCGCCAGCGGGTCGAGGTTACCGGTGTGGCCCGCCTTGGCCGCCTTAAACAGGTGTTTGGCCTCCTGCAACGCGGCATTGGAGGAGATCCCCACCGGCTTGTCCAGCAGCAGAATACCGTTGACCTTACGGCCTTTGGGTTTACGATGACGTGCCACGGGGTTACTTCTCGCTATGTTCTTTGTCACTGGCGACCGCCTGGTTGATCAGGGCGCTAAGACGGCTTCCCTTCTCAATCGAGTGGTCGTAATGGAATCTCAGTTCGGGCACGCTACGCAGGCGCATGCGGTGCCCCAGTTCACGACGCAGAAAACCTGCGGCATTCGCCAGCCCTTCCAGGCTCTGCTTCTCGTCATGGTTCTCATCACCCAGGACGGTAAAGAAGACCTTCGCCACACTCATGTCGCGGCTCACCTCTACCGCTGAGATGGTGATCATGCCGAGGCGCGGGTCTTTCAACTCGCGCTGCACCAACTCGGCCAGCTCACGCTGGATCTGCTCGCCGACCCGGCGGCTGCGACTAAACTCTTTTGCCACGCGCTGTTTCGGCCCCTAGATGGTTCGCTTGACCTGGGTACGTTCGTAGACCTCGATCTGGTCACCGGGCTTGACGTCGTTGTAGTTCTTTACACCGATACCACACTCGGTGCCCGACTTGACCTCGGCCACGTCATCCTTGAAGCGACGCAGCGATTCGAGTTCACCTTCGTAGATAACAACGTTGTCGCGCAGCACGCGGATCGGGTTGTTGCGCTTGACGGTACCGTCGATGACCATACAACCGGCGATGGCGCCGAACTTGGGTGAGCGGAAGACGTCACGCACCTCGGCCAGACCGATGATCTCCTCCTTGAACTCGGGGGCGAGCATACCACTCATCGCACTCTTCACCTCGTCGATGAGTTCGTAGATAACGCTGTAGTAGTGCAGGTCGATCCCCTGCTCATCGATGACACGCTTGGCGCCGGCATCGGCACGTACGTTGAAGCCGAAGACGATGGCGTTGGAGGCGACCGCCAGGTGGGCGTCGGACTCGTTGATCCCCCCCACACCGCTGGCGACGATCTTCACCTTCACCTCATCGGTGGAGAGTTTAACCAGCGCGTCGGAGATCGCCTCTACCGAGCCCTGCACGTCGGCCTTGAGGAGGATGTTGACAGTATTGACCTCACCCTCCTCCATCTGGCTGAACATCTCATCCAGTTTGGCCTGCTGCTGCTTGGCAAATTTCACATCGCGGAACTTGCCCTGGCGGAACATCGCCACCTCGCGCGCCTTGCGCTCGTCGGCAACAACAACCGCCGGCTCACCCGCCGTGGGTACACCCGAGAGGCCGAGGATCTCCACCGGGATAGAAGGACCGGCCACCTCAATCGGCGAACCGTTCTCATCGAGCATCGCACGCACACGGCCGTATTCGTGCCCGGCGAGGACGATATCGCCCTTCTTCAGGCTACCACGCTGTACCAGAATCGAGGCGACGGCACCGCGCCCCTTGTCGAGCCGCGATTCAATCACGATACCGCTGGCCGGACCCTCCGCCACGGCGGTCAGCTCAAGCACCTCGGCCTGAAGCAGGATCGCGTCGAGCAGGGTATCTACATTTTCACCGGTCTTGGCAGAGACATGAACAAACTGGGTATCGCCACCCCAATCCTCGGGGATGACATCCATCTGGGCGAGTTCGTTCTTCACCCGATCCGGGTCTGCCTCTTCCTTATCAATTTTATTTACGGCAATGATCAGTGGCACCCCAGCGGCACGGGCATGCTGAATCGCCTCTTTGGTCTGTGGCATCACGCCGTCATCGGCGGCCACCACCAGCACCACAATATCGGTAACGGTGGCACCACGAGCACGCATTGCGGTAAAGGCGGCGTGGCCGGGGGTGTCGAGGAAGGAGATCATCCCCTTCTCGGTCTCGACGTGATAGGCACCGATGTGCTGGGTAATACCACCCGCCTCGCCCGATGCGACACGGCTGGCGCGAATATAGTCGAGCAGTGATGTCTTACCGTGGTCAACGTGACCCATGATGGTGACCACCGGTGCACGAGGCAGCTCTTCACCCTCACCAGAGGCCTGGCTGATCACCTCCTCCTCAAGGGCGTTCTCTTTCATCATTACCGGCTTGTGGCCCATCTCCTCAACCAGAATCGCTGCAGTTTCCTGATCCAGCACCTGATTAATGGTGACCATGGAGCCCATCTTCATCATCTCCTTGATCACCTCACCGGCCTTTACAGACATCTTCTGTGCCAGTTCACCAACGGTGATGGTTTCGGGGATAGAGACCTCATGGGTTACCGGGGCAACCGGCTTCTCAAAGCCGTGCTTGGTACTGGTAGTAACGGCAATACGGCCAGCCTTGCCACCCTTCTTCTTGCGGCGGCCCGACTTGTCGGCGGAGATATGCAGTTCATCCTCATCCTGCCCGTAGCCCTTACGTCCCTTCTTCTTCTTATCTTTGCTATGTTTGGTGTCTGGCTTATTGGCATCGGGTGCCGGGGCGGCGGGTGCCGGCGAGTTAGCAGCCGATTTGCCTGGTTTGGCAGTCTTGGCAGACTTCGCCACTTTGGCCGCCTCAGCAACCGCCTTAGCGGCCTCCTCTTCTGCGATGCGACGTGCCTGCTCCTCGGCCTGCTGTTTGGCCTCCTCTTCGGCCTGAGCACGCACCTCCTGTTCAGCCTGCAGGCGCGCGTTATCTTCAGCCTGAGCCTGATCATTTCCCGCCTCATCGGCCGAGCTCGTCCGCAGCTCGGCCTCTTCAGCCAGCCTTTTCTCCAGACGTTCGACTACCTCGTCGTTGCTTGTCTGCTCTTCATCGGATTCGATGGTGCTGCGTTTGACATAGGTGCGCTTCTTGCGTACCTCAACGGTAACGGTCTTGCCGCGGGCGTTGGTGCTGCCCCCCACCTTCAACTCACTGGTGGTGCGACGCTTGAGGGTGATCTTTTTCGGACCACTCTCTTCGGCAACCTCACTCTTTTCTGTACCGTGTTTCTGGCGCAGGTAGTCGAGTAGCTTCACCTTATCCTCATCGCCGATGATTGCGTCTGCCGCCTCGGCAGAAACTCCCGCGTCCTTTAACTGACCCACCAGGCGATCGACAGGTACGCCGATCGTCTCCGCAAACTCTTTGACGGTAACCTCAGACATCTACTCTTCTCTCCTGCCCTTAACCTTCCTGCTCTTCTGCAAACCAGGGTGCCCGTGCAGTCATAATCAGCTGTCCGGCACGCTCTTCATCCATGCCTTCGATCTCCATCAGCTCATCTATCGCAAGTTCGGCCAGATCATCCATGGTGGTGATCCCCATGGCAGCCAGCGCCTCAGCCAGTGTGGCATCCATCCCTTCCATCTCCAGCAGATCCTGCTCGGGCTCGGCACCGCCATGCTCCTCGCTGCTGATCTCACGGGTCACCAGAATATCTTTGGCGCGGGCACGCAGCTCCTCGACGATATCCTCGTCGAACTCCTCGATCTCAAGCATCTCGTGGACCGGCACATAGGCCACCTCCTCAAGACTGGAGAAGCCCTCCTGCACCAGAATGATAGAGACCTCCTCATCCACATTGAGGTTCTCCTTGAACATCTCTACCAGCTTACCTGCCTCGGCCTCGTTCTTCTCCTCGGCCTGCGCCTCGGTCATCACGTTGAGCTCCCAACCGGTCAGTTCACTGGCGAGGCGCACGTTCTGGCCGCCGCGACCAATCGCCTGGGAGAGCTGCTCCTCATCCACCGCGATATCCATGCTGTGGGAGTCCTCATCCACCACAATGGAGATCACCTCGGCGGGGGCCATCGCATTAATTACATACTGTGCGGGATTGTCGTTCCAGAGGACGATGTCGACACGCTCACCACCCATTTCGTTGGTCACGGTCTGCACCCGTGAGCCCCGCATACCGACACAGGCACCGACAGGGTCGATGCGCGGGTCGTTGGAGCGCACCGCAATCTTGGCACGCAGACCAGGGTCGCGGGCGGCACCCTTGATATCGATCAGACCTTCACCGACCTCGGGGACCTCAAGTTTGAACAACTCGACGATAAATTCAGGCATGGTACGGCTGACAAAGAGCTGTGGGCCGCGCGGCTCGGAGCGCACATCATAGAGATAACCACGCAGGCGGTCACCGGGGCGTACCGGCTCACGGGGGATCAGATGCTCACGGGGAATAAGTGCCTCGACGTTATTGCCCATGTCGAGGATCACGCTGCCACGGTCCATCCGCTTGACCACGCCGTTAATCAGCTCACCGGTGCGATCCTGATAGGCATCAACCACCTGGGCGCGTTCGGCCTCACGTACCTTCTGCACGATCACCTGTTTGGCGGTCTGCGCGGCGATGCGGCCAAACTCTACCGATTCAATCTGCTCTTCGACAAAGTCGCCGGGCTGAATTTCAGGCTCATCCATGCGTGCGGCACTGAGGGTGATCTCACGCTCCGGGTTCTCGAGGATCTGGGTCTCTGCATCATCAATAACCTCCCAACGACGGAAGGTATCGTAATCACCGCTCGCGGGATCGATGCTGACACGGATATCGACATCACCACCGTGCTTCTTCTTGGTCGCGGTCGCCAGTGCAATCTCCATCGCCTCAAAGATAATCTCTTTGGCTACGCCCTTTTCATTTGAAACGGCATCTATTACCAGTAGGATCTCTTTGCTCATAACACAGCCTCTATGTGTCTCCAGCCAGTTCCCCGGTATTGGGGACCAATAATCAAACATCGACCGAGCAAGCGGTCGCAACCATATCTTTGACCGACAGCTCGGTCACTACCATTCATGGATCAGGTTCGCCTTATCGATATTCGCTATCGCCAGACGGTACTCATCACCATCAACTTCCAGAACCACCTCGTCGCCTTCTACGCCAAGGATGCGCCCCTTATACTTACGGCGCCCATTGACCGGTGCATGCACCTTCACCTCGGCCAGGTGACCGTTAAAACGCTCATAGTGCGCCAGGGTGAAGAGTGGCCGATCCAGTCCCGGCGAGGAGACCTCAAGGGTGTACTCACCACGGATCGGGTCTTCCACATCGAGCACTGCACTCACCTGATGACTCACATCACCGCAATCATCCACGGTAATGCCATCCTCGTGATCGATATAGATCCGCAGCAGTGAGTGACGACCCTGCGGCACATACTCAACACCGAGCAGTTCAAAACCGAGCGCACTCACCGCCGGTTCGATAATCGCCACCAATTTTTCACTGGCCTGCGCCATCCACTACCCCGGAAACAAAAAAAGGGCCCAAGGCCCATCACATACAACGAATCAGTGGCGGGATTATAGCGCTATCCATCAACATCTGCCACGCTATATTGCCGCTAACAAAAAGCCCCACAAGTGGGGCTTCTATCGATTTGGTAGCGGGGGCTGGATTCGAACCAACGACCTTCGGGTTATGAGCCCGACGAGCTACCGGGCTGCTCCACCCCGCTATCGTTAGGCTGCGCATTCTACATAGGAGCCCTGGCGATAGCAACCCGATAAAAGAAAAAATTTTTAAAATCAGCGCTTTTTAAGCATCTCTCGTAATTCATAACGATAGATGAATCCTGGCAAGGCAAAGACCAGAAAGAGACAGAGCGCCACGGTATAAAACTCCCAGTCCTGAGGATAGATTTCACCATTCAATTTCTGCTCCATCCCCATCGCCACACCACCGATAATGAAGAAGAGCAGCAACCACTCCAGCCAGCGCCATAGAGGACCCTTCACCCCACCCTTCGGCTCCAGCACCAGCAGCACCCGCTCACTCAGCCAGGGGAGGTTGGCAGCGATGAAGGCAATGATGATTAGGATCCAGCTCGATTGTGCTGCACTCATACTAAACTCCTGAAACAAAACGCCCCGGTCGGGCCGGGGCGTTGAATAGAACATAGGTGGTGGGCTGCTGTCTAGAGTCCCAGCGTCTGCTTACAGATCGTCATCAGGCTGGAGGGGGCCAGACCGATCAGGATCACCGCCAGGGCATTGGCACTGAAGATCGCAGCAAGGTCGAAGGAGGGCTTGAACGGCTCATCAATCACCGGCTTGTCGAAATAGAGCAGCTTGACGATGCGCAGGTAGTAGAAGGCACCGATTACCGAGAAGATCACCGCCACCGCGGCAAGCCACACCATGTTGGCATCGACCACCGCCTGCAGCACCGAGAGTTTGGCCCAGAAACCGAGGAACGGCGGCACCCCGGCCATCGAGAACATCAGGAACATCATCATCAGGGCAAACCAGGGACTGCGCTGATTGAGCCCCTTATAGTCATCCAGCTGATCGGCCTCAAACCCCGCACGGCTCATCAGGATCACCATACCGAAACCACCCAACCCCATGATCACATAGACGATGGCGTAGAACATGGCGGCAGCGTACCCCTCCTGCGCGCCAGTCAATACCCCCAGTAACAGGAAGCCAATATGGGAGATCCCCGAGTAGGCGAGCATGCGTTTGATATTGGTCTGGGCGATGGCGACGATGTTACCGATAGCCAGCGAGAGCACCGAGAGCAGTACCAGGATATCGTGCCACTGCGCATGCAGTGAGCCGAGCCCATCGACCAGCAGGCGCATCAGCATAGCGAAGGCGGCCAGTTTGGGGGCGGTACTGATATAGATGGTCACCGCGGTGGGGGAGCCGTGATAAACATCGGGTACCCACATGTGGAAGGGCACCGCGCCGAGTTTAAAGGCGACGCCGACCATCAGGAAGACCAGACCGAAGATCAGGATCAGCTGACGCTCCTGCCCGGCGACGCTGTTGCTTACCTCAGACAGGTCCAGGGTACCGGTGACACCGTAGATCATAGACATCCCGTAGAGCAGCATTGCCGAGGCCATCGCCCCGAGGATGAAGTACTTCATCGCCGCCTCGGCCGCCACGGCGGAGTCACGCTGCAGCGCCACCATCGCGTACATCGAAAGGGAGAGCAGCTCCAGCCCCATGTAGAGGGTAAGCATGGAGTGAGCGGAGATCATCACCATCATCCCCAGTACCCCGCACAGGGCAAGGACAAAATATTCACCGCGGAACATGCCACGCTGGCGCAGGTAGTCGCGAGAGTAGAGGAGAACCATAAAGACGGCGGCATAGACCACCATCTTTAGCACCGAGGCCATCGGGTCGAGGATAAAGCTGTCACTAAAGGTCAGCACCTGCTCTCCGCTGTATAGTCCAAAGCTGAGCAGGAAAGCGCCGACCAAGGTCGCCTGACTCAACAGATAGGTCACCACCCGACTGCGGTCACTAAGAAACAGGTCCAGAATGAGAATGAGACAGACCATACCGAGGACGAAGATTTCGGGCATGGCCGGTACAAAGTTAGGCATATCGAAAGTCATCGTGAAACCCCGTTACATGGCACCGGCAAAAGCGCTGGCCGGTAGCTTGCTCACTGCAATATGTTCAATCAGATGGCGCACCGTGGCGTCCATCACCTCCAGCAGAGGTGCCGGATAGAGACCAAAGAAGAGCACCATCACTGCCAGAGTGGCGAGCACCAGAAACTCCCGTTTGTTGATGTCCTCAAGGGCGGCCACACTGTCGTTGGTGATCTCACCAAACAACACCCGCTTAACCATCCACAGGGTATAACCGGCGCCCAGAATCAGGGTGGTGGCGGCGACAAAGGCGATCCAGAAGTTGGCCTTAAAGGCGCTAAGGATCACCATAAACTCACCGACAAAACCGGCGGTGCCGGGCAGACCCGCATTGGCCATCGCAAACAGCACCATAAAACCGGTGAACTTGGGCATCACATGGACCACCCCGCCGTAGTCGGCGATCTGACGCGAGTGCATGCGGTCATACATGACACCAACACAGAGGAACATCGCGCCGGAGACGAAGCCGTGGGAGATCATCTGCACCGCACCGCCCTCCATCCCCATCGCCGCACCAACCATACTTCCGTTATTCGCCTCGGCGATGGTCCAGGCGATGAAGAAGCCGAGGGTGACAAAACCCATGTGCGAGATCGAGGAGTAGGCGATGAGCTTCTTCATATCCTGCTGCACCAGGGCGACGAAGCCGATATAGGCCACCGCAATGAGCGACAGGCCGATCATCAGCCAGTCGAGGGTGTGGCTGGCATCCGGCACGATCGGCAGGGAGAAACGCAGGAAGCCATAGGCCCCCAGCTTCAGCATGATCGCCGCCAGGATCACCGAACCACCGGTGGGGGCCTGCACGTGGGCGTCGGGCAACCATGTGTGTACCGGCCACATCGGCACCTTCACCGCGAAGGCGATGAGGAAGGCGAGGAAGATCCAGATCTGCGCGGTCAGTCCCAGCGGCTGCATGTGCATATCGAGGATCGAGAAGCTGCCACTCTGGAAGTAGAGGTAGATCAGCGCCACCAGCATGAAGACCGACCCAAGGAAGGTGTAGAGGAAGAACTTGATGGTGGCATAGACCCGGTTGTCACCGCCCCAGACACCGATAACGATAAACATCGGGATCAGCATCGCCTCCCAGAAGACATAGAAGAGCATCGCATCAAGCGAGGCGAAGACGCCGATCATCAGACCTTCCATAATCAGGAAGGCGGCCATGTACTGCGCCGGCTTGTACTTAATCACCTCCCACCCGGCGATCACTACCAGGACCGTGGTGAAGGTGGTGAGCAGGATCAGCGGCATCGAGATACCGTCGACCCCCAGATGGTAGTTAATGTTAAACGCCTCGATCCAGACAACGGGGGCATCGGCAAAATTGATAAACTGCATCGCGTGACTCGCGGTATCAAAACCGGTATAGAGCGGGATCGAAAGTACAAAGGTGAGCAGAGCCACCAGCAACGACAACACCCTGGCCTCCAGGCCGGAACTCCTGCTCCCGGTCAACAGCACCAGCAGGCCACCGATAACCGGTACCCAGATAAGCAGACTCAGCAGTGGCAAATCAGCAAACATGCACCCTACCCTTTAATTTATTTTTGTTACCTAAAGAGGAACAGGCCAAACAACAGCAACAGGCCAAACACCATGGCAAAGGCGTAGCGATAGAGGAGGCCATTCTGTACCTGACGGATCAGACCGGAGAGCATGCCCACCACGCGGGCAGAGCCGTTGACCATCACGCCATCTATCAGGGCCACATCCCCCACCTTCCACAAGCCGCTACCGATCCCGCGACCACCGGCAGCGAAGATGTTGGCATACACCTCATCGGCCCAGTATTTGTTATCGAGAATTTTGTAGATAAAGCCGAGACGCTGCTGCATCACCACCGCAATATCCAGCCCCTTTCTGTGCAACATCCAGGCGGTGAATACGCCACCGGCGGCGAGCCAGAACGGCAGGGTCATAAAGCCGTGCAGTGCCATACCAAACCAGCCGTGGACACCTTTGCCCACCTCGGCCAGTACATCGTGTTCAGCGGCAACATAGATGGCGGAGCCGAAGAAGTCACCGAACGGCATATCCATAACATAGATAGCGCCAATCACTACCGAGGGGATCGCCAGCAATACCAGCGGCACGGTGACGACCCACGGGGTCTCATGCAGATGTTCTTTAGTGTGGTGATCCATCCGCTCCTCGCCGTGGAACACCATAAAGTACATGCGGAAGCTATAGAGGGCGGTGATGAAGACACCGGCCACCACCGCGGCGTAGGCAAAACCTGCAGCGGGATTAGATGAGGCACCAACCGCCATGATGATGGAGTCCTTGGAGTAGAAACCGGCGAAGAACGGGGTACCGATCAACGCCAGCGATCCGATCAGCGAGGTGATCCAGGTGATCGGCATGTACTTGCGCAGCCCACCCATCTCGCGCATATCCTGTTTGTGGTGCATCGCGATGATTACCGAACCCGCGCCGAGGAACAGCAGCGCCTTGAAGAAGGCGTGGGTCATCAGATGGAAGACACCGGCGGCGTAGGCCGAGGCGCCGAGGGCCACGGTCATATAACCGAGCTGTGACAGGGTGGAATAGGCGACCACGCGTTTGATGTCGTGCTGGATCAGACCGAGGAAGCCCATGAACAGGGCGGTAATCGCACCGATCACCAGGATAAAGCTGAGTGCGGTCTCGGAGAGCTCATAAAGCGGCGACATGCGCGCCACCATGAAGATACCGGCGGTCACCATGGTGGCGGCGTGAATCAGCGCGGAGATCGGGGTCGGGCCCTCCATCGAATCGGGTAGCCACACGTGCAGCGGTACCTGGGCCGACTTACCCATAGCACCGATAAAGAGCAGGATGCCGATCACCGTCATCAGGCTCCACTCACTGCCGGGGAAGATGCTAATCGTGGCGTCCTTGTGCAGGGTGGCGGCACCGAAGACATCGGCATAATCGAGGCTGTTAAAGGTCATCAATACGGCGGCAATACCGAGCAGGAAGCCGAAGTCACCAACACGGTTGACCAGGAATGCCTTAAGGTTGGCGTAGACCGCCGACTCGCGCACCGACCAGAAACCGATCAGCAGATAGGAGACCAGGCCCACTGCCTCCCAGCCGAAGAAGAGCTGCATGAAGTTGTTGGCCATCACCAGCATCAGCATGGAGAAGGTGAAGAGCGAGATATAGCTGAAGAAACGCTGGTAGCTGTTGCTGCCGGCCTTCGAACCGGCAGGCCAGTTCTCCTCATCGTGGCTCATGTAGCCGATGGTGTAGAGGTGTACCATCAGTGAGACGAAAGTGACCACCACCATCATCATCGCGGTCAGCTCGTCGATGAGGAAGCCGACCTCGAAGCGGATCCCCTCGGAGACCAGCCAGGTATAGACGGTCTGGTTGAGGGTGCCGACCTTGTCGATGACAACTCCCTTGAAGACGATGGCAGAGAGTATAAAGGCGATGGCAACGCCCACGATGGTGACGCTGTGCGCCCCCTTGCGGCCGATGCTACCGCCGAACAGGCCGGCGATGATCGCACCGATAAGCGGGGCGAGGACGATGATCAGGCTGTAGTTATAGATCTGCTCCATCTCCCCTACCCCTTCAGCGTGTCGAGGTCGTCGACGTTAATGGTGCGTTTGTTACGGAACAGCACCACCAGGATGGCCAGACCGATCGCCGCCTCCGCGGCAGCGACGGTGAGGATGAAGAAGACAAAGACCTGGCCGGCGATATCACCCATGTAGTGGGAGAAGGCGATAAAGTTGATGTTCACCGCCAGCAGCATCAGCTCGATACACATCAGCAGGATGATGATGTTTTTGCGGTTGATGAAGATCCCGGCCATGCTGATGCCGAAGAGGATCGCCCCCACTGTGAGGTAATAGGACAACGGGATCATGCCTCTGCCTCGCTAGTTGTTCTGGTTATGCGGTTCATTATTTACGCTCCTCCGCCTCGACCTGGACGATGCGTAGGCGATCGGCCTTCTTCACCACCACCTGCTCCTCGATCTTCTGGTAACGGGTACCGGCACGCGAACGCAGGGTCAGCGCGATGGCGGCAACAATGGCCACCAGCAAGACAACGGATGCCAGCTCGAAGGGATAGACATAGGTGGTGTAGAGCTGCTCACCCAGCTCACGGGTATTGCTGTAGTCGGCCCCCCTGGCGACGGGGTCACTATGGCCAAAATTGGTCTGCCAGATCGCCATAACGATGGTACCAATGGCAACGCCGGCAACGACAATGCCTACCGGCAGGTAACGGGCGAAGCCATCGCGCATCCTTGCGATGTTGATATCGAGCATCATCACCACGAAGAGGAACAGCACCATCACCGCACCGACATAGACCAGCACCAGGGTGATGGCGAGGAACTCCGCCTCCAGCAGCAGCCACAGTGCAGATGTGGTAACAAAACAGAGCACCAGAAACATCGCCGCATGCACCGGGTTGCGCACGGTGACCACCGCCGTAGCACCGAGCACCAGGATGGTGGAGAAGAGGTAGAAAAGTATTTGCTCAAAACTCATGCTGTCATTCGCCTATCGGTAGGGTGCATCTTCGGCACGGTCGGCGGCGATCTGCACCTCATACTTATCACCTACCGCCAGCAGTTTTTCCTTGGTCATCAGCAGGTCATCGCGGCACTCTCCGTGATACTCGTAGATGCGAGTCTCAACAATCGCATCGACCGGGCAGGCCTCTTCACAAAAGCCGCAGAAGATACACTTGGTAAGATCGATGTCGTAGCGGGTGGTACGACGGGTACCGTCCTCACGCTGTGCCGATTCGATTGTGATGGCCATCGCCGGACAGACCACCTCGCACAGCTTGCAGGCGATGCAACGCTCCTCGCCGTTTGGATAGCGGCGCTGTGCATGCAGACCGCGGAAGCGAGGCGACATCGGCGCCCGCTCCTCCGGATACTGCACGGTAAACTTCTTGCGGAAGAAGTAACGCCCGGTCAGCCCAAGGCCACCACGCAGCTCCTTTAGCGTCAGACTTTTCAGTGTTTGAAGAATACTCATATCAATATCCGATCTCGTCGTTACGCCGTATCAAAGCCAGCCGGCCATGATCATGGCCCCCACCACCAGCAGCCAGATGATGGTCAGCGGGATAAAGACCTTCCAGCCGAGGCGCATGATCTGGTCATAGCGATAACGCGGGAAGGTGGCACGGAACCAGAGGTAGAAGAACATAAAGATCGCGGTCTTCGCCAGCAGCCAGTGGATGCCGTCACCCATCAGTTGGGAGATCACCACCGCATCGGGAATAAAGTCTGCCGGGATCGGGCTGAGCCAGCCACCGAGGAACATCAGCGCCGCCAGCATCGAGACCAGAATCATGTTTGCGTACTCGGCGAGGAAGAAGACCGCGAAGGTCATCCCCGAGTACTCGACGTGGAAACCGGCAACGATCTCCGATTCACCCTCGGCCACGTCGAAGGGGGCGCGATTAGTCTCTGCCACACCGGAGATGAAGTAGATCACAAAGAGCGGGAAGAGGGGAATGAAGTACCAGTTAAGGATCCCATATTCACCGCCCTGACCGCGCACGATATCGCCGAGGTTGATACTCCCCGCCGCCATCAACACCCCAACCAGTGCAAAGCCCATGGCGATCTCGTAGGAGACGATCTGCGCCGCCGAACGCATCGCCCCGAGGAAGGCGTACTTGGAGTTGGATGCCCAACCGGCGATGATCACCCCGTAGACGCCGATGGAGGTGATCGCCAGCACGTAGAGCAGGCTGGCATCGATATCGGCCAGCACCATCTCACTACCAAAGGGAACCACCGCCCAGGCGGCCAGCGCCGGGGCCATCGAGAGGATCGGCGCGATGAGGAAGAGGAACTTGTCGGAGCCGTTCGGGATGATGATCTCCTTGAACATCAGCTTGACCGCATCGGCGATCGGCTGGCCGAGGCCCCACAGTTGATGACCGAAGAAGCCGACGCGGTTCGGCCCGATGCGGATCTGCATATAGCCGATCACCTTGCGCTCGGCGTAGGTGAAGTAGGCAACAGAGAGCAGCAACGGCACCATAATGACGACAATGCCCAGCAGCGTGGTGAGCAGGGTCACCAGCCAGGGCCAGAGACCAAATCCCAACAGAAAGTTTTCAACTATCTCGAACATGCGCTCTTATCCAGTTGTCGTTATGCGTTGCCCAGTTGCACGGAGACAAAGCCCCCACCCAACCCGGCGGTGGCGCTGATGCCAGCCGGCAGGTAGACCGCGTTGTCGGGCAGGCGCTCATCGATCAGCAGCGGTAGCACCACCTCACCCTCACCCTGTACCAGTTTTGCCTCAACCGCATTACTCAACCCCGCCTTCTGCGCGGTTGCTGTGTTAACGCGGATCTGCCACAGGTCAGCATCGGCGGTAGCCTGCAGCGGCGCGGCGCGGCGTACCAGTGGGTCGACTGCATAGATCGGCACCTCGGCGATGCGTACCAAACCGCTTGCGACCTTGCTTATCTCATTCGGCGTCCAGGCGCCAGCCGCGCTTGCGGGTTCACCACAGGCGGCCATGAGTTCCTCACGTACCTCCTCCGCAGAGGTGAACTCAAAGCCGGGTACGTCAAACAGGTTGCCCAATACGCGCAGCACCTTCCAGGCAGGACGCGCCTCACCTGGTGCCGCAACGGCGCCGTTAAAGCTCTGCCATTTGCCCTCGGTATTGACGAAGGTGCCGGCGCTCTCGGCAAAGGTGGCGGCGGGTAATAGCACATCGGCATAATCGCGCAGTGCCTCAGAGGCAAAACTGCTGATCGCCACGACGAACTCGGCCGATTGCATGGCATTCGTCGCGACGGCGGAATCGATGCAGTCGAGCTCCGGCTCCACACCAAGCAGCAGGTAACCCTGCATGCCATTTTCAAACATCCCTTTCCAGTCGAGTCCGGCGTTATCCGCCGCTTTACCACCAGCAATACGGTGCGGCAGGCACCCGGCCAACGCGGCACCGGCACCGTTACCCTCGGCAAGGGTGCCGACGTGGCAACCAGCCAGTGAGGCGATGAGATTGGCAACGGCGCGCAGCTCGGCACCCGCCGGGTGGCTCTGCACCGCCTGGCCGATGATCACACTCCCCTGCTTCGCCTCGCTCAGGGACTTCGCCATCGCGCGATGGGTCTCGTTTACACTGGCACCACTGATCGCGGATGCCAGAGACGGCGGAACGCTACCATTGGTCAGTTTGGCAAGGGCCGAGGCAACCGCCAGCAATTCAGCGACCAGATCAACGGCGATAGATTTTTCGGCAAGCCTGAACGCCATGTCGTAGTCGACAGCGTTGATCGCCATGATGCTGGCACCTTTACGGGCCGTCTTGCGCAGGCGTTGTGCCAGCAGCGGCACCTCTTTACGGATATTGGAACCAACCAACAGTACCGCATCGTTACTCTCCAGCGAGACGATGGATTGACCCAGTGCCGGGAAAGCGCCCTGCTCGTTCTGGTCGCGGAAGTCGTGCTGGCGCAGACGGTGATCGATATTGTTCGAGCCGATGGCACGCATCAGCTTCTGCAGCAGGTAGTGCTCTTCGCTGGTGGCGGTGCTGGATGCCAGGGCACCGAGCCTGTCGGCGCCGATCTTTTTCAGCCCCTCGACCGCTGTGGTAAGGGCACTATCCCAGTCGCACTCCTGCCACTCGCCATCCTTTTTAATTTGTGGTCTGGTGAGACGCTCTTCATGATTGAGTGCGGTATAGCTGTAACGATCACGATCACTGATCCAGCACTCGTTCACCGCTTCGTTTTCTCGTGCCACCACACGCATCACCTGACCGGAGCGACTATCGATGCGCAGATTGGCACCGACACAGTCGTGAGGTGAAACGCTCTCGTGTTCCTGCAGCTCCCAGGGACGTGCCGAGTAACGATAGGGTTTAGAGGTAAGGGCACCCACCGGGCAGAGGTCGATGGCGTTGCCTGAGAGTTCTGAGTCAACGCTCTGCTCCATGTAGGTGGCGATGTGCATGTGCTCGCCACGGCCCGGCGCTCCCAGCTCCATCACCCCGCCGATCTCCTTACCGAAACGGACACAACGAGTGCAGTGGATGCAGCGGCTCATGTCGGTGGCGATCAGTGAGCCCAGGTCCGGATTGCCAACCACCCGCTTTGCCTCGGCATAGCGTGCCACATCATTACCATAACCGATGGCCATCTCCTGCAGTTCGCACTCTCCACCCTGATCACAGATCGGGCAGTCGAGCGGATGATTGATCAACAGAAACTCCATCACGCTACGCTGCGCGGCGATCGCACGTGGCGAACGGGTAAAGGCCTTTAGACCCTCGTTGACCGGGGTAGCACAGGCGGGCATCGGTTTGGGCGCCTTCTCCACCTCGACCAGGCACATGCGGCAGCTCGCCGCGATGGAGAGTTTGCTGTGGTAGCAGAAGCGCGGAATGGTAATGCCCGCCTCGTCTGCTGCCTCAAGCAGCATCTGCCCTTCGCGGGCCTGAATCGTTTTTCCGTTGATCTCGATGTTTACCATTCGGCAGTCTCGACTTTTCTATTTATAACGCTGTTGACGGCTCAGCCGCCTACCAGACACTTCTTGTGATCAATGTGGTACTGAAACTCGTCACGGAAGTGGGTCAGGAAACTCTGTACCGGCATCGCCGCGGCATCGCCGAGGGCACAGATGGTGTTGCCGGTAATACGGTCCGCCACACCCATCAGCTGATCCAGATCCTCCTGACGCCCCTCACCGTGTTCGATACGGTGCAGCACACGCGCCAGCCAGCCGGTACCCTCACGACACGGGGTGCACTGACCGCAGCTCTCTTCGTAGTAGAAGTGGGAGAGGCGCGCCAGCACCTTAACCATACAGGTGGTCTCGTCCATCACGATCACCGAACCGGCACCGAGCATGGAGCCAGCCTTGGCGATAGAGTCGTAATCCATATCCATTCCCATCGCCTTCTCGGCAGTCAGAACCGGGGTAGAACTTCCACCGGGGATCACCGCCTTGAGCTGATGACCATCGCGCACCCCACCCGCCATCTCCAGCAACTTTGCAAACGGCGTCCCCATCGGGATCTCATAGTTACCGGGTTTGTTCACGTGGCCGGAGACACAAAAGATCTTGTTGCCGCCGTTGTTGGGTTTGCCCAATTCGAGGAACCACTTGCCACCATTTTTCAAAATCATCGGCACCGAGGCGAGTGACTCGGTGTTGTTGATAGTAGTTGGACGTCCATAGAGACCAAAACCGGCGGGGAACGGCGGCTTGAAGCGAGGCTGTCCCTTCTTGCCCTCAATCGATTCGATGAGCGCGGTCTCTTCGCCGCAGATATAGGCCCCGGCACCAAGGTGGGCGTGGGCGTCAAAATCAAAACCGCTACCAAGGATGTTGTTACCAAGCAGGCCGGCGGCACGCGCCTCCTCCAGCGCGGCATCGAAGCGCTCGTAGGGCTCCCAGAACTCACCGCGGATGTAGTTGTAGCCAACGCTGGCACCGATGGTATAACCGGCGATGATCATCCCCTCGATCAGCTGATGCGGGTTGTAGCGCAGGATGTCGCGATCCTTGCAGGTACCCGGTTCACCCTCATCGGAGTTGCAGATGATGTACTTCTGCCCCTCCACGTTACGCGGCATGAAGGACCACTTAAGGCCGGTGGGGAAACCGGCACCACCACGGCCACGCAGCGCCGATGCCTTCATCTCCTCAATAATCTCATCGGGCGTGATCTTCTCCTTGAGGATCTTCTCGAGCACTTCATAACCGCCATTGGCGCGATAGGCCTCAAGGGTCCAGGAGTTGTCGACACCCAGGGTACGGAAACAGACTTGGTTATCCACTCGCTCCTCTCCCCTTAATCGAGACCATCGAGAATGGCGTCGATCTTCTCCGGCGTCAGATTCTCGAAATAGCTCTTGTTCAGCTCAAACATTGGCGCGTTGACACAGGCCCCCAGACACTCCACCTCCTTGAGGGTAAAGCGACCATCCTCGGTACTCTCACCCAGCTTGATGCCCAGTCGCTTCTCCAGATGGGCCACCACCTCATCAGAGCCCCGGAGCATGCAGGAGATGTTGGTGCAGATACAGATCTTGTGTTTACCAACGGGAGAGCGCTCATACATAGAGTAGAAGGTCGCCACCTCATAGGCAGCAATAGCGTCCATCTCCAGATAGGCGGCCACCGCCTGGATCAGATCATCGGTGAGCCAGCCACCGTTCTGCTCCTGGGCGATGCGCAGACCGGCCATCACCGCCGACTGTTTCTGCTCCGGTGGATATTTGGCAACCCAGCGGTCGATGTCGGCGCGCGACTCCTTACTTAACAATTCGATTAACTTCTCGGACATCAGCGATCGATCTCCCCAAATACAATATCCTGGGTGCCGATCACGGCGACCACATCGGCCAGCATATGACCGCGAACCATCTCATCCAGCGAGGCGAGGTGGGCAAAGCCCGGCGCACGGATCTTCATACGGTAGGGTTTATTTGCACCATCAGAGATCAGGTAGATCCCGAACTCACCTTTGGGGTGCTCTACAGCGGCGTAGGCCTCACCTTCGGGCAGGCTGAATCCTTCAGTGGCAAGCTTGAAGTGATGGATCAGCGACTCCATCCCCTTCTTCATCTCGGTACGGGCGGGCGGCGTCACCTTGTGGTCAGTGGCGATCACCGCGCCACTATTGCTGCGTAGCCACGCGACGCACTGCTTGATAATACGGTTGGACTGACGCATCTCCTCGATGCGCACCAGATAGCGGTCATAACTGTCACCGTTGGTACCTATCGGAATATCAAAATCGAGTTTGTCATAGACCTCATAGGGCTGTTTCTTGCGCAAATCCCACGCAATCCCGGAGCCGCGTAACATCGGACCGGTAAGGCCCATCTGCATCGCCCGTTCGGGCGTCATAATGCCGATATTGACCAGGCGTTGCTTCCAGATCCGATTGTCGGTAAGCAGCGTCTCATACTCATCGATATAGCCGGGAAAACGGTTGGTAAAGTCCTCAATAAAATCGAGTAGCGATCCCTGGCGATTATCGTTCAGTGCGGCGATCTCCGACTCGTCATGCCACTTGCTCGCCCCCTTGAAGCGCGGCATCTTCGCCGGCAGGTCACGGTAGACCCCGCCGGGGCGATAGTAGGCGGCGTGCATGCGCGCACCGGAGACCGCCTCATAGCAATCCATCAGGTCCTCGCGCTCGCGGAAGGCATAGAGGAAGACGGTCATCGCGCCCACGTCCAGCGCGTGTGCCCCCAACCACATCAGGTGGTTGAGGATGCGGGTGATCTCGTCGAACATCACGCGGATATACTGTGCTCGCAGCGGCACTTCGAGTCCCAGCATCTTCTCGATCGCCATACAGTAGGCGTGCTCATTACACATCATCGAGACATAATCGAGTCGATCCATGTAGGGCAGGTTCTGAATATAGTGTTTTGATTCGGCCAGTTTCTCGGTGGCACGATGCAGCAGACCGATGTGCGGGTCTGCACGTTCAATGATCTCACCGTCCATCTCCAGCACCAGGCGCAGTACGCCGTGGGCCGCCGGATGCTGCGGACCAAAGTTGAGGGTGTAGTTACGAATCTCGGACATCGCTTACTCTCCCCCCTCGGCATTCAGGTGTTGATAACGATGGTCGTCACGGATCACACGCGGCACCAGGGTGCGTGGCTCCACCGTCACCGGGCGATAGACCACTCGCTTCTGTTCCTCGTCATAGACCATCTCCACATTGCCGCTGAGTGGGAAATCCTTGCGGAAGGGGTGACCGATAAAACCGTAATCGGTAAGGATGCGGCGCAGGTCCGGATGACCGTCAAAAATAATGCCGAAGAGATCGAACGCCTCACGCTCAAACCAGTCGGCGGAGTTCCAGACGTTGATCACCGAATCGACCACCGGCAGGTCGTTGTTGGCAAAGGTGCGCAGGCGTATACGGTGGTTATTCTTAATTGACAGCAGGTGGTAGACCACAGCAAAACGTGGGCCACTCCAGCGGCCATTGCCGTAATCGAGATAATCGACACCGCACACATCAATCAGCTGTTCAAAGGCAAAATCGGCCTCGTCACGCAGCGCGCTGCAGACCGAGAGCAGATGCTCACGCGGCAGTTCAACGGTCAGTTCGGAAAACTCCACATGGGTGGCACTAATCTGAGTGCTAAAGCGTTGCTGCACCCTTTCGGCCAGTTGCTGATAGTAATTGGACATCGTCTTCAGCTCGCTTTTTCAGCTGTCGGCAGGCGGGCAATGGTACTGGTACGACGTACCTTATTCTGTAGCTGCAGAATACCGTAGAGCAGCGCCTCAGCGGTGGGCGGGCAGCCCGGTATATAGACGTCGACCGGTACGATGCGGTCACAACCGCGCACCACCGAATAGGAGTAGTGATAGTAGCCGCCGCCGTTGGCGCAGGAGCCCATCGAGATCACCCAGCGCGGCTCTGCCATCTGATCGTAAACCCGGCGCAGCGCCGGCGCCATCTTGTTGCAGAGGGTACCGGCGACGATCATCACATCAGATTGACGTGGCGAGGGACGGAAGATGATGCCGAAGCGATCCAGGTCGTAACGCGCGGCACCGGCATGCATCATCTCCACCGCACAACAGGCGAGGCCGAAGGTCATCGGCCACATGGAACCGGTACGCGCCCAGTTGATCAGACCGTCGAGGTTGGTGGTGACGAACCCCTGCTCGAGCCGCCCTTCAATTATTCCCACTGCAACGCCCCCTTCTTCCACTCATAGATAAAGCCGATCACCAGAATGCCGAGGAACAATACCATGGCGAGGAAACCAAACATGCCGATATCGCGCAGCACCACCGCCCACGGGAAGAGGAAAGCGATCTCAAGATCGAAGATGATGAAGAGAATGGCGACCAGATAGAAGCGCACATCGAACTTCATACGGGCATCTTCAAAGGCCTCAAAACCGCACTCATAGGGGGAGAGTTTTTCGCTATCGGGTTTATTTGGTCCCAGCAGAAAGCCCGCCACGATCATTCCGGTACCGACCACCAGGCCAACACCGATAAAGATCAGGATGGGTAGATAATTTTCAAGCATGTCGCAGCCATCCCCCTTGAAGGTGTGGCAATTCTGGAGTGCCACACTGAGATTTATCCGTTATTCATGAAGGCCCGAGTTTAGGCAGCGCGTCGAAGCACTGTCAAGAAACCCTGCACCCAAGATTGTTTATATTTCATCAAGTTAATTATATGCACGCAGATATATCCGTATCGCATCACGGACACTGCAATGGTTAGCCATTTTGCATGAGGGAGTTTCGAATCGCCACCCATTTACAGCACGATAAAAGGGTAATTGCAGAAAAAATTCAAATAGGCCTAAAGAGCAGATTAATTATGCGTTGCAGCACTTGGTATTAATGGAAAAATGGGTGTTAAAAAAGAAAACCCGCATCAAAATGAATTGATACGGGTTCTCTGAATTGGTGCCGAAGGCCGGACTCGAACCGGCACGGGTTGCCCCACTACCCCCTCAAGATAGCGTGTCTACCAATTTCACCACTTCGGCGTGTACTGCGTGTGGACTACTTTGTCTCGCCTTCCGCGACGGGCGCTTGCGGAGCTTCGGGCATATCTGCGGCCGGGGCAGCAGGCATGTCACTGGCTGCCGACTCCATCGCGGGGGCCTCTGGCGCGGACGGCATATCTTCCGCAACCGGTGCTCCGGAGTCAACCTCCTGAGACGTCACGGCTTCAACCACACTGGTATCTTCAACACCCTGGCTGGAGATCATAGCCAGACCCATACTGGTGATAAAGAAGGTGGTCGCCAGAATAGCGGTAGCTCGGGTGATAAAGGAGGAGGAGCCCTGGCTACCGAAGACGGTAGAGGATGCCCCGCTGCCAAAGGCAGCCCCCATATCGGCCCCTTTTCCCTGCTGTATCAACACCAGTGCCACGACACCAACGGCGGCGAGGACGTGGACAATAAGAATAATGGTTTCCATCTCTCTCAAAAATCGTAAAAGTCAATTAACCGGCGGCGCGGCAGATGGTGAGGAAGTCCTCAGCCTTAAGCGATGCACCGCCAATAAGGCCGCCATCGATGTCTGGCTGTGCCAGCAGCTCGGCAGCATTAGCGGCATTCATACTGCCGCCGTAAAGGATCTGTATCTTCTCGGCAACGCCCGCATCCTGAGCAGCGAGGGTCTTGCGGATAAAGGCGTGTACCTCCTGCGCCTGCTCGGGACTGGCAGTCTTGCCGGTGCCGATAGCCCAGACCGGCTCATAGGCGATCACGCCATCGGCCAGGGCGGCAACACCCTCCAGGTCGATCACCGCCTGGATCTGACGGGCACAGACCTGCTCGGTCACACCCGACTCACGCTCATCCAGTGTCTCACCGATGCAGAGCACCGGTCTGAGGCCAGCGGCACGAGCCACGGCATACTTCTTTGCCACAACCGCATCATCCTCACCATAGAGGGTGCGGCGCTCAGAGTGGCCCACCAGTGCATACTT
>JAOUQQ010000197.1 GCA_029879245.1 Chromatiales bacterium
GCGGCGGTGCAAAATATAATTAATCGCCGAAACCACCGGGGCACAGCCGAGGCCACCGGTCACCACCATCACATCCTTTCCCAATGCCTGTTGCAGCGGCCAGCCACGACCAAAGGGGCCACGCAGCCCCACCTCATCGCCGGCTTTAAGCTGCGACAGGCCACCGGTCACCCGACCGACGCGGCGAACGGTGTGATCAAGCACATGATCATCAATCGGATCGGAGACGATGGAGATCGCCACCTCCCCCACCCCGTAGAGATAGAGCATGTTGAACTGGCCGGGGGCGAAGCGGTAAGCCTCGCGTTGCGCCTGATCGCGCAGCCGCAACCGCAGGGTAAAGATGGAGGGGGACTCCTTGATGCGCTCGACCACCTCGGCGACCATGGGTAGCGCGCTGCTCACGCCCCACCCCCGCAGATCGCCGCCAGCTCCTCGGTCACATCGATCCCCACCGGGCACCAGGTAATACAACGCCCGCAGCCGACACAGCCGGAGCGGCCATACTGTTGATGCCAGTGGTCAAACTTGTGCGTCAGCCACTGGCGGTAGCGTTGCGCCGTCGCGGCACGTACCGGGATGCCGTGAAGGATGGAGTGGTCGGCATCGAAACAGCTCGCCCACTGACGGACGTGCTCACTGCCACTACCGTCGAGTCGCGGCACATCGTGCTCACTGTGGCAGAAACAGGTCGGACAGACAGCAGTACAGTTGCCACAGGCGAGGCAACGATCAGCCACCTGCTGCCAGCGGGGATGATTTGGATTATCGGCCAGACCACCAGGAAGGGTGTGACCCGGCAAGTCGCGTGATTGCCTGACGGCGCGACTCTGTTGTTCAAGCAGTTGCTCCTGCTGTGAAGAGGTGGTGCTTTGCAGCGGTAATACGACAAGCAGGGCCTCCCCTGCCTCGCTGCCTGCGTTAACGATAAAACCCTCATCCAGCTCGTCGAGCAACAGATCGTATCCTGATGTGACATTCGGCCCATCGCCGGTGGCGGCGCAAAAACAGGTCTCGGCGGGATGAGTACAATTGACGGCGATGAGCAGCAGTCCCTCACGGTGGCGGGCAAAGTGGCTGTCGTCTGAAAAGTGGCGATCCTGTAACGCCAGTGCGGCCAGGTCGCATGAGCGCACGCCGATTAGTGCCAGTTTTTCCTCGGGCGGCATCACCGGCTGAAAGTTCATCCCTTGCTCCACCCGCCACAGACTCTCCTGCGGGGCGAAGGTCAGGGGCTTAATCCCCTGCGGTCCGTTAGCCCATGCGAAGGCGCGACTCCCTTCCTGTTGCAGCCGATAGCTGCCGGGCTGCTGAGTATCGCGCCATCCCCACGGCAGCTGAGTAGCCTCATGCAAATCGCGATAGAGAATGGTCCCCTGCAGCGGCTGTGGGCCAACCACCCGATACCCATTCCCCCTTAGCTGTTGCAACAACACCCCGAGTGCGTCGCGGGAGAGAAAATCACTTCCGTGGCTGACCGCCCTATCCATTGCGATGCGACATCCCCATCTCAAACAGGTGGGCCCTGAGGGCGTTGTAGCCATCGGCCACCGTCTCAACCTCGGCGATCAGCACCTCGGGACAGTAACTCACCTCGATAAACTCGGAGATCACCTGCCCCGAATCGTCGGTATGGGTCACCCACCAGATCCCCGCGTAGCCGCTCTCGCGCACCAGCACGTGACCGAAGTTCTCCACCTCGGCGGTGATCTCCCCCTCCCCCAGGGTCTGTTGCAGCAGGGCACGGTCATCGAGCCCCAGCTCCATTGACCGCAGATCGATATGGCTCGGCTCATCCTCCTTGATCAGGCGTTCCAACAGCGTCACTAACTCATGCAGCAACACACGCGCTGCGGCACCACGCTCTACCCCACTCCAGTTCCCCGCCTCGCTCATAATCCGCCTGTCCCGGCAACTTGCCATCCACCCGGTATAGAGTCAGTATAAACAAAGAGGACGACTGAAACCGCAATCGATCAAAGGAGTGAGCATGTGAATATAGGCCTTGTTGAAGATG
>JAOUQQ010000032.1 GCA_029879245.1 Chromatiales bacterium
ACGCAGTACCCGCCCGCGTGCGTTGGTCTCTACCTGCTGATAACCTACCTCGCCGTGCAGTAGTGACTCATAACTCTTCTCGATCCCGATTTTCCCGACATAGGTTGTGGCGGCGTAGTTGGTGGGGTCAAGGGTTTTTAGCTCGGCCTCATTGATCCGCCCGACATAGCCGATGGTGTGGACGGTCATGGTATCTAGCGGATAGTGGCGAGTGAGACTGGAGTTGATCTCAACCCCGCTAAGGCGGTGCAAGTTTACCGCGATCCGCGCTACCTCCTGATCACTAAGGCGAAAACGCAATGGCACCGGTTCGAAGCGGCGGCTGCGTTTCAGTTCACGGCGAAAGCGGGTCAGATCCTCGTGACCGACCTGGATAAGCAGACCGATCTCACCGAGGGTGTAGTCCATATTCTCAATCCGCTCCTGCACCAGTTCGAGGCTATAGGTGGGAAGATTTTGTGCCAGCACTACCCCGTTACGATCATAGATAAGCCCTCGAGTGGGGGCGAGAGGCTGCACGCTGACACGGTTGTTGGTTGAGAGGGTACTGAAGTGCTCGTGTTGTGTTAGCTGGAGGTGGAATAGCCTGCCGATGAGAACCCCAATCAGCAGCAGGCTGAAGATGAAGGCGACAATGGCCCGGCTCTGGAACAGATGACGATCCCGAATCGGGTTTTTCAGTAGCGCAGCCCGATAACTTCTCACCGGAACACCCTTAATCTACCCGGTATCTTCTGCGCACGTCCCTCAGAATGACGTAGAGCCACGGCCAGAGCAGCATGGAGGAGAAGGAGGGGATCCAGTAGCGCAGGCTATCCGGTGATTCACCGATAAAACCCTTAATCCAGATCACGATCAGTTGCTGAAACAGGATCAACAGCAGAACCACAAACATCTGCTGCATCATCGGAAAGACGCGCAGCCGCTGGTGCAGGGAGAGGGTAAAGTAGGCAACGATGGCCAGGGCCATCGCGTACTGCCCCATTACTGCGCCGTGAACAATGTCGAGAAAGAGGCCAGCGATCCAGGCGATGCCAACGCCCACCCGGTCGGGCAGGGTTATGCACCAGTAGATGACCACCAGTGAGACCCACTCGGGGCGAAAATAGGCTGCCCAGTCGGGTAGCGGCAGCAGGGTTAGCATGATGGCGACAATAAAGGTGCCGAAAATAGCGGCACCACCGTGGTGTCGGCTATGTTTCACTCCTTCTCCCCCTCTTCTGCAGGCCACACCAGCAGCACCTCGCGGGTGCGCTTAAGGTGGGCCATCGGGGTGGCCTGTACCCGGGCGAAGGGCTCCGCCGGGTCTCTCTCGACCGAACTGACGGTAGCCACCGGGTAGCCTGGGGGGAAACGCAACCCCAACCCGGAGGTGACCAGCAGGTCACCGACCTTTATGTCGGCATTATTCGGCAGATGGGGGATATCAAGATACTCCTCTTCACCGGTCCCTACCGCCAGGGTGCGTAGACCGTTGCGGTTGACCTGTACCGGTGTCGCATGGCTCGGGTCGGTGACAAGGATGGCACTGCTGGAGAGTGGTGAGACGTGTATTACCTGGCCTACGATGCCATGGGCATCAAGCAGGGGATGTCCCTCAAAGACATCATCATTGCTCCCCTTGTTGAGTAGCACCATATGGCGGAAGGGATCAAAATCCACCTGTAGCAGCTCAGCGATCAGTACCCTCTCCCACTTGCGGCTGGATGATTGTAAAAGCGAGCGCAGACGCAGGTTTTCGTTCTCCAGCGCCTCAAATTTTTGCAGCTTGAACTCCAGCGCCAGCTGTTTTTCATGCAACTCACGGTTTTCGTTGAGCAGGGTGGTGCGGGTAGAGAGACTCTCAGAGGCCCAGCCGCCGATGGCAAAGGGGAGATCGACCAGATACTGCAACGGATAGACGACGACTGAGAGCCCCGCACGGATCCCCTCAAGGTGGTGCTGACGATGATCCAGTGTCATCAGGGAGACGGAGATGGCCATCAGCAGGGCAAGGCGTGTGGTGATCGATGGCCCCTGAGCGAACAGCAGTTTTATGGTTCATCTCCTCCCGTATTGGGCGTGGTGGTACCGTGAGGCGGTGTGACGTTACTCCAGGGCGAAGATGTCGCCACCGTGTTCGTCCATCAGCTCCAGGGCACGACCGCCACCGCGGGCGACACAGGTGAGCGGGTCTTCGGCGATGATCACCGGCAGGCCGGTCTCCTCCATCAGCAGGCGATCAAGATCACGTAGCAACGCACCGCCACCAGTCAGCACCATACCGCGCTCGGCGATATCGGCACCGAGCTCCGGTGGGGTCTGCTCCAGGGCGGTTTTTACCGCACCGACGATGCCGGAGAGCGGCTCCTGCAGCGCCTCAAGGATCTCATTGGAGTTGAGGGTGAAGCTGCGCGGGATCCCCTCAGCCAGGTTGCGGCCGCGCACCTCGACCTCCCGTACCTCGGCACTGGGGTAGGCGGAGCCGATCTCCTCCTTGATCCGCTCGGCGGTCGCCTCACCGATGAGGGTACCGTAGTTGCGACGTACGTAGCTGATGATCGCCTCATCGAAGCGGTCACCACCGATGCGTACAGAGTTGGAGTAGACGATACCGTTGAGAGAGAGTACGGCGATCTCGGTGGTGCCTCCGCCGATATCGAGCACCATTGAACCGCTGGCGTCGGAGATCGGCATGCCGGCACCGATGGCCGCGGCCATCGGCTCTTCAATCAGGTAGACCTCACGGGCACCGGCCCCGGCGGCGCTCTCCTTGATCGCCCTGCGCTCTACCTGGGTAGCCCCACAGGGAACGCAGATGAGGACACGGGGACTCGGCTTGAACGCCTTGAACTTGTTTTCGTGCACCTTACGGATAAAGTGCTGCAGCATCTTCTCGGTAACAGTAAAGTCGGCGATCACCCCGTCCTTCATCGGTCGGATGGCGACGATGTTGCCGGGGGTGCGCCCCAGCATGCGCTTGGCCTCAACACCGACGGCGGCAATGCGCTTGGCGCTGTTGGGGCCGCCCCCCTCCTGGCGGATTGCTACCACAGAGGGCTCGTTGAGCACGATCCCCTCGCCACGAACAAAGACCAGTGTGTTGGCGGTGCCCAGATCGATAGAGATATCGTAGGAGAAGAGCCCCTTAAAACGTCCCAGCAGTCCCATAGTTTTCTTCGCTTGTTGTCCCGTTGGTGAGATTTTGTCTAACAGATCGCGCTAATGTAACAATCAGGCACCTCTTTGGGCAAGGAGATATCTGTGATAAGTTCACCCTTTTTGCACAATAGTCATGATTTTGGAGTCATTTATGGCACTGGAGAAGAGCGATGTGGAGAACATCGCGCACCTGGCGCGTCTCGCCATCGGTGAGGAGGATATCCCCGCCTACGCCGAGAACCTGTCGAATATCCTCTCCCTGGTAGAGCAGATGAGTAGCGTCGACACCAGTGGCGTCACCCCGATGGCCCACCCACTCGACATGGCGCAGCGCCTGCGTGAGGATGTGGTGAGCGAGCCCAACCAGCGCGAGCACCTGCAGGCCCACGCCCCGGCGGTCGAAAACGGCCTGTTTCTGGTGCCGAAGGTAATCGAGTAACTGGTATCGCCAGTGGCGACCCCCTGAAGAGAGATTCCCATGCATAACAATACCATTGCCGAACTGGCGGCTGGCCTGCGGGTCGGTGAGTACACCAGTGAGGAGCTGACCCGGGCCTACCTGGAGCGCATCAAGCAGCTCGATGGCGAGTTCAACAGCTACATTACCGTTACCGAGGAGCAGGCACTGGCCCAGGCACGCGAGGCCGATGCGCGCATCGCCGCCGGTGAGAGTGGTCCGTTGCTCGGTGTGCCCATTGCCCACAAGGACATCTTCTGCACCGACGGTGTGCGCACCTCCTGCGCCTCGAAGATGCTCGACCCCTTCATCGCTCCCTACGACGCCACCGTAGTGCGTAAATTTAAGGATGCCGGTGTGGTGATGCTGGGCAAGACCAATATGGACGAGTTCGCCATGGGCTCCTCCAACGAGACCAGCTTTTACGGCCCGGTGAAGAACCCCTGGGACAAAACCGCCGTACCCGGCGGCTCTTCCGGCGGCTCGGCCGCCTGCGTCGCGGCACGCCTTGCACCCGGCGCCACCGGTACCGATACCGGCGGCTCGATCCGCCAGCCGGCGGCGCTGTGCGGCATCACCGGCCTCAAGCCGACCTACGGTCGCGTCTCGCGTTACGGCATGATCGCCTTCGCCTCATCGCTGGACCAGGCCGGCCCGATGGCGCGCACCGCCGAGGACTGCGCCCTGATGCTCGGCGTGATGGCGGGCTTCGATGAGCGCGACTCCACCTCGCTGGAGAAGGCGGTACCCGACTACACCGCCGAGCTCAACAACGACCTGACGGGGCTCAAGATCGGCCTGCCGGAGGAGTACTTTGGTGAAGGTCTCGACCCCGAGGTGGCGAAGAGCATCGAGGCGGCGATCGAGGAGTACAAAAAGCTCGGTGCCGAGGTGGTGAGATTAGCCTCCCCAACACCAACCTGGCGGTACCCACCTACTACGTGGTCGCCCCCGCCGAGTGCTCCTCTAACCTCTCGCGGATGGACGGGGTGCGCTTCGGCCACCGCTGTGAAGAGCCCAGGGATCTCGAAGACCTCTACAAGCGCTCACGTGGCGAGGGCTTCGGTAGCGAGGTGAAGCGTCGCATTATGGTTGGCACCTACGCCCTCTCCTCCGGTTACTACGATGCCTACTATCTGAAGGCGCAGCAGCTACGCCAGCTGATCTCCGATGA
The DNA here is from genome assembly GCA_029879245.1 of Chromatiales bacterium. Lineage (GTDB taxonomy): Bacteria > Pseudomonadota > Gammaproteobacteria > Thiohalomonadales > Thiohalomonadaceae > JAPHSX01. Next base: position 4,773 of record JAOUQQ010000032.1, read on the forward strand.
TTTCAAAAAAGCCTTCGAGCAGGTCGATGTGATTATGGGCCCGACTACCCCGACCCCGGCCTTTAACCTGGGCGAGAAGGCGGATGACCCGGTCGCTATGTATCTTGCCGACATCTACACCATCGCGGTCAACCTCGCCGGTCTGCCTGGCATGTCGGTGCCGGCCGGTCTGGTGGGTGGCCGTCCGGTCGGTCTGCAGATCATCGGTAACTACTTTGAAGAGTCGCGCCTGCTCAATGTGGCACATAAGTTCCAGCAGGCGACCGACTGGCACAACATGGCCCCGGAGGGTATCGCGTAATGGAATGGGAAGTTGTCATCGGGTGCGAGATCCACACCCAGCTCGCCACCCAATCGAAGATCTTTTCCGGTGCCGCCACCGCCTACGGTGCCGAGCCCAACACCCAGGCCTGTGCGGTCGACCTCGGTCTGCCCGGCGTGTTGCCGGTGCTGAATAAAGAGGCGGTACGGATGGCGGTGAAATTCGGCCTGGCGGTAGACGCCGAGATCGGCAAGCGCTCGGTCTTCGCGCGCAAGAACTACTTCTACCCAGACCTGCCGAAGGGCTACCAGATCTCCCAGTTTGAGCTGCCGATCGTCGGCAAGGGGCACCTGGAGATCGAACTCGAAGATGGAAGCACCAAGACCATCGGCATCACCCGAGCTCACCTCGAGGAGGATGCGGGAAAATCGTTGCACGAGGATTTTCACGGTCTGACCGGAATCGACCTCAACCGTGCCGGCACGCCGCTGCTGGAGATCGTCTCCGATCCCGATATGCGCTCCGGCGCCGAGGCCGCGGCCTACATGCGTAAGATCCACTCTATCGTCACCTATATCGGTATCTGTGATGGCAACCTGCAGGAGGGCTCCTTCCGCTGCGATGTGAACATCTCGATGCGTCCCAAAGGTCAGGCCGAGTTCGGTACCCGCGCCGAGATCAAGAACCTCAACTCCTTCCGCTATGTGGAGAAGGCGGTGGAGTACGAGATGGAGCGCCAGATCGCGATCCTCGAGTCGGGCGGCAAGGTGGTGCAGGAGACCCGCCTGTTTGATCCGGACCGGGGTGAGACCCGCTCCATGCGTTCGAAAGAGGAGGCCAACGACTATCGCTACTTCCCCGATCCCGACCTGCTGCCGGTGATCGTCGATGACGATACCATCGAGGCGATCCGCGCCACCCTCCCCGAGCTTCCCGACGCCAAGCGTGCACGCTACATCGGCGCGCTGGGACTGAGCGAAAAGGATGCTGGCGGCCTTACCGCCGCCAAGGCGACCGCCGACTACTTCGAGGCGCTGCTTACCTCCTCCGGTTGCGAGGCGAAACTCTGCGCCAACTGGGTGATGGGTGAGCTCTCCGCAGCTCTGAATAAAGACAGTAAATCTATCGATGAGTCACCAGTGAGTGCCGAACAGTTCGGTGGCCTGCTCAAGCGTATCGCTGACAACACCATCTCCGGCAAGATCGCCAAGGAGGTGTTCGAGGCGATGTGGAACGGCGAGGGCTCTGCCGATGAGGTGATCGAGAAGAAGGGCCTCAAGCAGATCACAGACACCGGCGCCATCGACGCGGCCATCGACGAGGTGATCGCGGGTAACCCTGCGCAGGTGGAGAACTACCGCAACGCCGAGCCGGAGAAGCGCGGCAAGATGGTCGGCTTCTTCGTCGGCCAGGTGATGAAGGCGACCGGTGGTAAGGCCAACCCGGGCCAGGTCAACCAGCTACTTAAAGCCAGGCTCGACGCGCTGCTGTAAATTGCCTCGTAGCAAGGGGCGCGGAGTACGCAGGCAAGCCGCTTGTGACTTCGCGCCCTTTTCGTTCTATCGTTAATCTGCACAAGTGAATCGGGAACCACCATGAGCGACACCCTGCAACGCTTCCTCTTTGAAAACGCCAGCATCCGCGGTGAACTGGTACAGCTTGACGCCTCATGGCAGGCGGCACTGGAACGCCATGAATACCCCGAAGCGGTGCGCACCCCACTCGGCGAGATGATGGTGGCCGGTGTATTGCTTACCGCGACAATGAAGTTCGAGGGCAGCATCACCCTGCAGGTGCGCGGTAACGGCCCCATCTCCATGCTGGTGGTCGACTGTGCCCCGATACGTACAAAAGGCGAGGATGGGGCGGTCTACCACATTCGTGGCATGGCGCTGTGGAGTGGCGATGTGCCGCAGGAAAACCTGCGTGGACGCTTTGGTGATGGTAATCTGGTGATAACCATCGATCCGGGTAGGGGGGCGCAGCGTTACCAGGGGGTAGTGGCGCTAACCGGTAGCTCCCTCGCTGATGCCATAGATGACTACCTGGATCGTTCAGAGCAGCTACCGACCCGTATGTGGCTGAGCTGTGATAGTGATCGTGCCGCCGGCCTGCTGCTACAAAAATTGCCACAGGAGAGTGAGGATAACGATGCGTGGAATCGTGTCGTCACTCTGGCAGATACGGTAAGCAATGATGAATTGTTGCAACTCGAACAGCAGGAGGTGATACGCCGGTTATTCCATGAGGAGGATATCCGCCTCTTCGACCGCGAGCCGATCGCCTTTCACTGCCACTGCTCGCGTGAGCGAGTCGCCGAGTCACTACGCAGCCTCGGCCATGATGAGGTAGAGGATATACTGAATAGTGAGGGCAGGATTGAGGTGAGTTGTCACTTCTGCAATAAGCTATACCGATTTGATACGGTGGACGCGGAGCAGCTCTTTATCAAACAGCCACAGCCGCCGGGAGGTCAAACCCGACATTAGTGAAGGAGAGAATAATGAAAAAGCTTATGATTTTGGGGGCACTAATAGTTGCATTGAGTGGTTGCAGCGAGGAGCAACAGAATAAGATCTCGCGTCTTGGAGTTACATGGCTGGAGGGTGATTACCGTGTAACCTACGCGGTTGATGGTCACATTAAAAGCTGGGTCGTCCGTGACGGCAAGGTGACCACAGAACCCGATAAGGGCTACTATTACTTCTGGGCGCTGGAGAACGAAAAAAAAATCTACGTACAGACACCGATTGAACGCAGCTATATAGAAGAGATAAAGTAGTCACAAAGAAAAGGTAGCTTTCAGGCATCCTTCCATGAATGCGATAAAGAAGCGAGCTGGCAAATTTGGCGCAAGGTGGGTAATACCATGGGGACGCTATGTGCTCGCACTATTGTTACCTGTGCTATTACTGCTTATGGCCTATGTCATTGCAGACAATCGAATACTAAATGAAATCACGTTTACACAATCGGAAATTGATGGTGTACACGACATTATTCGAATTCAGCGTAGCATTTTGTTATTACAACAGATTCGTGGCCTTGATCAGTTGAATGTCGAGGGTAATGACGCGCTACTGAATGATCGTATTATCAGGCTGCAACAAGAAATTAATGGGCAACTCTCAAATTGGGCAAGAGATTCCCGTACACATAATGCTGAAGTGGATCAACGTGTGGCTGAGATTAACGCTCAGCTATCAAGCCGCGCTAACAGAACGGTGATACAGAGCCCGGCTGTTCGGTTCGAATGGTTTAATCGGCATATCGATTTGCTGCGACAGACTGGTGTCTATCTTGCCTTGCACTCCAATCTAATGCTCGACCCAGAACAGAAAAGCTATCTTCTTGCCAGCCTTCTCTTTGACCAACTTCCGTTGCTGGTGGAGTCTCTGGGAAAATTGCGTGGTGTTGCATCAGGGATTGCGGCAAGGGGAGAGTACAGCGAGAAGGAGAAGATATGGTTGGGTACACGTATATCAGAAGTGAGTGAGCAATTGTTGTTGGTTGAACAGCAGCATAAATTGCTGACTGAGCGAGAAACGATCACCTTACAGTTGACTGAAAGCTTTAACTTGCTACTGGAAAAGGGGAGTGCTCTGATTATTGTTTATGGAGAGTTACATCAGTCAGAACAACAAGAGCCATATGAATTATCTCAATTGCTGATATTTTTCGATCGCGGTACTCGAGCCATTGAGCAGGGGAGTGATTTTTTTACAATATTGAGTAGTGAATTGCGGGAGGTACTGGAACAACGGATTGCTAGACTAAGAAATGAGCGACAGTGGTTGTTACTACTGTTTATCTTGGCAATAGCAGGTGTAATTACAATAACAACAATATTATACCGTAGAGAGCGTGCGGCCCTGCAATCACTTCATTATGCAGGAGTGCAGCTTGAAGTGGCGCAACGAATTGCTGGAGTAGGCCACTGGAGCTGGAACATGGAACAGGAGAAGCTGGAGTGGTCGGAACAACTCTATCGGCTCTTCGGTTGGTCTCCTTGGGAAGTAAAGCCGGATAATGAAAAAATATTAATGGTGATTCATCCCGATGACCGCCTGGCGGTTCGTCAGATTTATGATGGGATGATGAATCGTTATATTGTGGATTATCAGATTGAATATCGAATCGTTCATGATAACGGAACTATTCGTTATCTGAGCGAAATCGGGGAGGTGGTGCGAAGCAATGCTTCAAAACCGGTGGCCATCATTGGTACTGTAATCGATATTTCTGAGAGAAAGGAGGTTGAGATAACCCATCAGCAGGCACGTGAGCATGCAGAGTATGCGAATCTCGCCAAGGGAATGTTTCTGGCCAACATGAGTCATGAAATTCGTACACCAATGAATGCCGTAATTAATCTAAGTCATCTTGTCCTGCAGACTGAGCTCAAGCCAGTTCAGCGAGACTATATTTCAAAGGTGTTGCGAGCGGGTGAGGGGCTGCTTGGAATTATTAACGATATCCTTGACTATTCCAAGATTGAGGAAGGGAAGTTGTCGTTAGAACGAATATCATTTTCGCTCGAGGATACGGCAGAGGATGTGTGTGAGGTTGTTAAATATCTTCTTGACGAAAAAGATGTAGAACTACTTCTTGATGTGCCGCAGCAACTTCCGAATCTGATAGGTGATCCGCTGCGTTTGTCTCAGGTGTTGACCAATTTGCTTAGTAATGGAATTAAATTTACCCGTCAAGGTGAGGTGCTTTTAAAAATTGAACTTATCGAAACGCATGGCGGTTTAACAAAGCTGAGTTTTAGCGTCATTGATAGTGGTATAGGTATTAACAGTGAGCAACAACAGCGACTGTTTCAGCCCTTTGAACAGGCGGATTGCTCTACTACTCGCCGTTTTGGTGGAACCGGGCTGGGCCTTGCGATATCGCGACAACTGTTGCGATTAATGGGATCTGATCTTCATCTTCATAGCATAGAAGGTCAGGGGAGCACCTTTAGCTTTGTTCTTACGCTGCCTGAAGATAAAGGGAGGTTACATACAGTATCTACGGAAAATTGCGAACATCAGCGAGTTCTGGTTGCAGAGAGTAACGTCGTTAGCCGGAAAATTATTGTGGAAAAATTGCAGCAGCAGGGTTGTTTTGTGCAGAGTGCCAGCTGTGGCGAAGAGGCTTTATCTTATATGAAAGAGGCTTCTCAGCAGGGTAATCCGTTTGAACTGTTGCTGATTGACTGGAAACTGCCAGGGCTGAATGGTGTAGAGCTATTGAAGATGCTTTCTGTTGACCAGTCTAAGGCATATCGATCACGTGCCATATTGATGGCGGCAGTAGGTTCTGCAGAGTTATCCACAGAGGCTGAAGAGGCTGGTTTTTGTGCAGTGCTGGATAAACCATTTACAACCAACAGGTTATGGAAATTGCTGCGTGATAGTGGTGAAAACAATAGTGACGACGGACGGGTTGAGAGGGCGGGAGTTCCGCACTTCTCAGGGCAACGTGTGCTGCTGGTAGAAGATAATGAGATTAACCAGCTTATTGCCAATGAGATATTGAGTACTCTGGGTCTCGAGGTGGTCATCGCGGGTGATGGTGATCAGGCGCTTGAGATCCTCAAGAAACAGGATTTTTCTCTTGTGTTTATGGATTTGCAGATGCCAGTTGTGGATGGCTATGAGGCAGTAAGGCGGATTCGCGAAGAGAGTCGTTGGAATAGTATGCCTGTAGTTGCCATGACTGCTAATGTCATGGCGGAAGAGCGAGAGCGGTGTCTATCATTGGGGATGAATGGGCATATCAGCAAACCGATCAATTTAGATGAGTTATACCGAGTGTTACGCAAAGTGCTTGGGAGAACAGCTATTAATTGACTGTTCGTAATGTTAAATGATAACGGTGAGCTTGCGTTGGGCTACCCTTCTATACATGGTGACCAACGGATTGGCTTCAACCGAGCAATCGAGTTAACAGAGGACGCTAAAGTGATTGCAGTTCTCAATAACATTTAACATCGACAGTCTGGTAAGTATTACCACAAAGAAAAGGATAAATTCGAAGCGAGATCTGATTTTGGAGATCCCCTTCCTTTGCACTTTGGATTTGCCGAACAGAGGATTGTTACAACGTGGTTGCGTCGCATTTTCGGGCTGTTTTCAGGCGGCCCGAAAAGATCGCGATTTGGGAATATGGTGGCTATACCTAGATTCGAACTAGGGACCCCATCATTATGAGTGATGTGCTCTAACCAACTGAGCTATATAGCCATGTTTTGAGGGGCGCAATTTTGCGGTGTTGCGCCTCTCCTGTCAAGTCCGATCCGGTATGGATTCAGACGTTGAAGCGGAAATGCATTACGTCACCATCCTTGACGATGTACTCCTTGCCCTCAAGCCGCAGTTTGCCCGCTTCCTTGGCCCCCTGTTCACCGTTACAGGCGATAAAGTCGTCGTAGGCGGTGACCTCGGCGCGGATAAAACCCTTCTCGAAGTCGGTGTGGATGACGCCGGCGGCCTGTGGGGCGGTGGCGCCGATGCGCACCGTCCAGGCACGCACCTCTTTGACTCCGGCGGTAAAGTAGGTCTGCAGACCGAGCAGCTTATACCCGGCGCGGATCACGCGGTTGAGCCCCGGCTCATCCAGCCCCAGCTCCTCAAGGAAGGAGGCTGCCTCCTCATCGTCCAGTTCGGCCAGTTCCGATTCAATGGCGGCGCAGACGGCGACCACCTCCGAGCCCTCGGACTCAGCCAGCTGGCGTACCGCGTCGAGGTGGGTGTTGTTCTCAAATCCATCCTCGGCGACGTTGGCGATATACATGGTCGGTTTGATGGTAAGAAGGTGCAGGTCGTAGAGGCCGTCCAGCTGATCTTCGTCCAGTCCCATGGTTCGCACCATCTTCCCCTCGTCGAGACCCGCTTTCACCTTCTCGTAAAGAGCGAGCTTGGCCTTCGACTCCTTGTCACCGCCCTTTGACTGTTTGGCCATGCGCAGGATCCCCTTCTCGACCGTCTCCATGTCGGCGAGCATTAGCTCGGTGTTGATCACCTCTATGTCGTCAAGCGGGTGGATCTTGCCGGCGACGTGGACCACGTTTTCGTCCTCAAAGCAGCGAACCACCTGGGCAATGGCATCGGTCTCACGGATGTTGGCGAGGAACTTGTTGCCCAACCCCTCACCCCTGGATGCCCCGGCAACCAGTCCGGCGATGTCGACAAACTCCATGGTGGTGGGAAGGATACGCTGCGGATTGACGATGGCGGCGAGGGCGTCGAGGCGTGGGTCGGGCATTGGGACTACGCCAACGTTGGGTTCGATGGTGCAGAAGGGGTAGTTCTCCGCCTGAATCCCGGCCTTGGTCAGCGCGTTGAAGAGTGTGGACTTGCCGACATTAGGCAGGCCAACGATGCCGCATTTGAATCCCATGTGTATGTTCCGTAATTAGTGAGTTGGATTACTGGCTGTGCAGCCTGTTCATCGCCTTTTGTAGATCGCCACTGAGGATAAGGGGTAGCTCATCAAGTGCCAGATCAACGGTACGCTCGATCTCGATCTGCTCCTCGGCAGAGGCCTTGCTTAACACATGTCCGGTAACCTGACTGGCGTGGCCCGGATGGCCGATCCCCAGACGCAGTCGCAGGAACTCCTTGTTGCCCAGTTGGGCAACGGTGTCGCGCAGGCCGTTGTGGCCACCGTGACCTCCCCCCCTTTTCAGTCGCACCGTACCGGGGGGGAGATCCAGTTCATCATGGGCGATGAGGATGTTCTCGACGTCAATCTTGTAAAACCGGGCCAGTGCGGCGATGCCCTGGCCACTCCTGTTCATAAAGGTCATTGGTTTTAGCAACCAGACCTCATGGCCATCGATAATACCCCTGCCAGCCTCACCATGAAATTTGCTTTCGCTCTTCATGGTGACGCCGTGGGCACGGGCGACAGCGTCTAAAAACCAAAAACCGGCGTTGTGTCGCGTCTTCTCATATTGCGCCCCGGGATTTCCCAGACCGACAATAAGTTGAATACGTGACGACAACGCCGGTTTTCTCAGCGTTCAGGTGAGGGCGATTATTCGCCTTCGCCCTCAGCTTCGCCCTCAGCACCGGCCTCGGCATCTTTAGAGGCACGGGTCTTATGAATCGCGGCGACCGCCTGATTGTGGCCTTCGCCGTGGGTCAGCTCAACCAGTTCAACACCTGCGGGCAGTTTGATGTCAGTGAGGTGAACGATTTGTTCAATCTCGACACCGGTCAGATCGACCTCCAGATACTCCGGCAGATCTTTGGGCAGACACAGAACCTCAACCTCAGTAAGGTTGTGGGTGACAACGCCGCCGATCTTGGCACCAGGCGCCAGCTCTTCATTGATGAAGTGCAGCGGTACGTGCATCTTCAGCTTCTCTTTATCGTTTACGCGCAGGAAGTCGGCGTGCAGGATAATCGGCTTGGCCGGGTGACGTTGCAGGTCTTTCAGTACCGCCTTCTCTTTTTTGCCCGCGACATCGAGGGTGAGAATGGAGGAGTAGAATGCCTCGTGCTCCAGGCTGTGCACCAGCGGGTCGTGCTCCAGGGTGATGCTAACAGGCTCTTTGTTGCCACCATAGATGATGGCGGGTACCTTTCCGGCGTGACGCAGGCGGCGGCTCGCACCTTTCCCCAGGTCACTACGGACTTCGGCGTTTACAGTGAAGTCTACATTGCTCATAGTGTTTCTCCAGTTTGTGTAAAGACGAACAAACCACCCGAGGGTGGTCTATTCACTGCCAACCGCGACCAGAAGGCAGTCTCCTATAAGGCCATTGGCCTTAATTCTGTTGCCGCTCGCGCGGCGTCAGTCCATGTAGAGTGAACTGACTGACTCGTCGTTGTTGATGCGGCGAATGGTTTCAGCCAGCATCTCTGCCAGTGAGACCATACGGATGCGTGAGCATGCCTGGGCCTCGGGGCTTAGCGGGATGGTGTTGGTAACCACCAGCTCATCCAGCTGTGAATTCTCAATGTTCTCAACCGCCGGACCCGAGAGTACCGGATGGGTGATATAGGCCTTTACCTTGGCAGCGCCATGCGCCTTGAGGGCGTTGGCGGCCTGACAGAGGGTACCGGCGGTATCGACCAGGTCGTCGATCAGTACACAACTGCGCCCCTCCACATCACCGATGATGTGCATCACCTGGGCTACATTGGCACGGGGTCGGCGCTTGTCGATAATGGCGAGGTCCGCATCGTCGAGCCGCTTGGCCAGTGCGCGAGCGCGAACCACACCTCCCACATCGGGGGAGACCACCATGATGTCATCCCCGCGATCCTTCTGTCGCCAGATATCACCCAGCAGGATCGGCGATGCGTAGACGTTATCCACCGGGATATCGAAAAAGCCCTGAATCTGATCGGCGTGCAGATCGACGGTAAGTAGTCGATCAATACCCGATGAGCTCAGCATGTTGGCCACGACCTTGGCTGTGATCGGTACCCGTGCTGAGCGCGGACGGCGATCCTGTCGCGCATATCCGAAGTAGGGGATCACCGCGGTGATGGTGCGTGCCGAAGAGCGACGTACCGCATCGGCCATCACGATCAGCTCCATCAGGTTGTCATTGGTTGGCGCACAGGTGGGCTGGATGAGGAAGACGTGCTTGCCGCGCACATTTTCCAGAATCTCTACCATCACCTCGGCATCACTGAACTTGCCAACGATGGCCTTACCCAGTGGCATACCAAGGTAGGAGGCGATCTCCTGTGCCAACTGAGGATTGGCATTACCTGCAAATACCATCATGTTCGACACCTGAAACCCCTAAACAGAAGTGGTACTACTTGTAGCCATGACTACTGGAATATGGCTGGGGCGGAAGGATTCGAACCTACGCATGACGGGATCAAAACCCGCTGCCTTACCGCTTGGCTACGCCCCAGTAAAAAACCTGCTCTGAACTATCGGCTTTCGATTGAAAGCGTATAGTTCAAAACTCCGCCAATCTTCGATGAAGCGCTGAGCGGTTGTTTGCCCTGGCAACAAATCCGTTCCACTGTTCTGGAAGCTGCTGGTATACCTGTTGTGCCTGGGCCTCTGTATCGAAGGCGGCAAAGATACAACTCCCGGTACCGGTCATCTTTGCCTTGGCAAATTGACCCAGCCATGTCAGGGCCTGAGCAATCTCAGGGTAGTGGCTTGCCGCCACTGGCTGACAGACATTTTCGCCTTCCCCGGCGAGAAAGTCGCGTATTTTGATGGCTTGGCACTCCCGTGTCAATCGTGGATCAGAAAAAATCTCGGCGGTGGAGACCTCTACGGGGGGGGTGATCACCAGGAACCACGGCTCGGGTAATTCCACCGGAACAAGGATCTCGCCAACACCTTCCGCCCAGGCGGCGTGACCGTGGACAAAGACCGGAACATCGGCACCCAGTTGCAGCCCGATCTCGGCCAGGGCATCGAGGCTCAGGCCGCACTGCCACTGCTGATTGAGGGCGACCAGTACGGTGGCTGCATCAGAGCTGCCACCGCCCAGACCGCCGCCCATTGGCAGCACTTTGCGTACATGAATATCGGCACCTAATGAGGTATGGCTGTACTGCTGCAACAGGCGGGCGGCTCGTACCACCAGGTCCTGCTCCGGCCTGACACCCGATAGCTCGCTGGTGCGGTGGATTTCGCCATCACGGCGCACCGTGATCGTGATCTCATCGCCGTAGTCGAGAAATTGAAACACGCTCTGCAGCAGGTGATAACCGTCTGCGCGTCTTCCAGTGATGTGGAGGAACAGATTGAGCTTGGCCGGGGCGGGCCAGGAGGTCGGGTGATTCAACTGTCGACCTCAATGGTTGCGGGCAGGGTACTCCAGTCGCTGATCACCAGTTTGACCTTGGCCTGATGGTTGCTGACGAAGACCTTGCGAGGGAGTTCAACACCCAGTTCAGGCTGATAATCAATAAATTCGATCTCCCATCCGGCCTGTTGCAGATGGCTGAGGCGACCATAGTCATCGAGAGTCTCTGTATGTTCGCCGGGTGCGGGTAGTCCCAGCACCCAGTAACGAAGGGCGGAGACAGGTACCTGCCAGCCCAGTTGCTGATAGAGTAGCCAGTCGGGATTCTGGGCCGTGATGCTCTCCCCCTCATCGGTCTGCAGCGTGACGGACTGTGTATCACCCTCAAGACGCATTGCACCCTGTCCTAGCGGGGCGGTGATATGAATAGCGTAAGTTTCAGCGAGCTGCTGCCACTCCAGGCTCATATGCCATGCCTCATGTCCCTTGATCACCGCCAGGCGACCTGCGATCTGCCAACGATTGAGCCCCTGTAACTGCTGTTGGCGCAGTTGCCAGCTCTGTTCCGGGGAGATTCCGGAGTGAGGGTGGGGCGGTGAGGTGGTGCAGCCGATGAGTAGCAGTACCGGTAGTAGCGTCAGGAGTTGTTTCATGGGGCGAGGCGTTTAATGGTCTGCTGCAGGATTTTATGTTCAGGTGCAAATTCCAGCGCCTTCTCCCAGACGAGGCGTGCCTCGGAGTGCCGACCGCTGACCCATAGCACCTCACCCAGGTGGGCGGCTATTTCGGCATCTCGCATCATGGAGGCTGCGCGTTGCAGGTAGCCCAGTGACTCGTCATAGCGTTGCAGGCGATATAGGGCCCAACCCATACTGTCGAGAATGGCCACATCGTCGGGTTTGAGTTTGTAGGCGCGCTCGATATAGCCAAATCCCTCCTTGATACGGTCTGTGCGATCTACCAGGGTGTAGCCGAGGGCGTTGAGGGCATGGGCATCCTGTGGATTGAGCTTGATGATGCGTTTAAAGTCACGCTCCATGACGTCGAGAAGATTGAGCTTCTCCGCTGTGATGCCGCGGGCATAGAGCAGCTCAGCATTATCCTTGAAGCGTTTGAGGCCGGCATCGTGTTGTCTCATCGCCTCTTTGTGCTTGCCAGCGAGATTGAGTAACTCCCCTTCGGCAAGGATAAGTTCTACCCGTTCGGCGTCATTCTGTGTCTCCAATTCTCGCAGATAGGCGCGGGCTGGCTCTAGTCCCTGCTGTTGGTGGATGAGTCGGGCGGCCTGAAGATGGGCTTCAATGTAGCGTTCCCCCTGTGCGATGGAGCTGAACCAATCGATTGCCTCATCGAACTGTTGACGCTGTTCGGCGATCTGCGCAAGGGCAAAGCGGCTCTCCTCCTCTCGTTGATGGAGCTCCAGCAGGCGCTGGAAGTGAATTTCAGCCTCATCAAGATCGCCCGCCTCCATCGCCAGTAGACCGAGGGCGTAGAGTACATCGGCGTCATTGGGGGTTACCTTGAGCAGTGTCCTGAACTGTTTACGTGCCTCTGGCAGGTGACGTGAGTCGATCAGCATACGGGCATAACTCAGACGCAGTTGCTGATTGTCCGGGGAAAGTTTCAGTGCTTGCCCCATGCTGCTAAGTGAACCTTCGCGATCCCCCAGGCTATGCAACACCCTGGCCTGAAGCAGCAACCCCTGTTCATGTCTGGGCTCTACCTTCAGTAACTGCTGTAATAGCGTACTGGCCCGGCTGTTATCACCAAACTGCTGAGCCAATTGGGCGTGGGCATAAAGGGCATGGGGACTGTTAGGCGCGGAGGCGGTGAATTCCTCCATGATGCGTAGTGCTCGCCCTTTGTCCGGGTCGGTGGCGAGCAGGCTCGCGATTAGGGTAAATCCATGGTTACTGTCCTGGCGCTGACTTTTTAGCAGGTGGTTAAGGTGGGGGCGCGCTTCATCCATTCTGCCAGCAGCAATCAACATGGTTGCGGCAGATTTGTGGGCCTCCCCATTTTCTGGCTCCAGCTCTACCCATAACGTGGCAGCCTTCAGGGCGGTGTTGTGTTCGCGTGCATAGATGGCAAGACGGGTGGCCCTTCGCGCCAGCCGGTAGTCTCGCGTGGCGATGGCCGACTCCAGATAGGTGTTGGCGGAGAGGCGCAAGGCTCCCTCCTGTGCAGCGAATTCGGCCACAAGGAGCTGATAGAGCAGTTTGGGGGTAAGCTCTACGGCTGGTGGGGTGGGTTCCGGTGCCGCCTTGATTCCAGTTTCAGGGCTACTCAGCTGCGGCGTGCTACCGCAGCCTGCCGCTAGCAGCAGGGTCACTGTGGCTGCCAACAGCAACCGATAGTTACTACGCATTAATCTCTAATCTCTCCTTGGTGTCCCCTGATGGGTGACTTGCGGAAACTATACCCGAGTTTTTTACCACATACCTTAATAATGGCGCCATTATCCTCTCCCCTTGCCATCTGTAGTCGCTCTAAAGCAAAATGTATGGCTCAATGAAGTGACTGTGCCCCTGATTCTATGACACTGTTTGCCCTCGGCATCAACCACAAGACGGCCCCCGTAGAGATTCGGGAGAGGGTCGCCTTTACGCCTGAGAAGTTGCCGCAGGCCTTTAGTGAGTTGCAGGGGACTACGGGTGTCAATGAGGTGGCGATCCTCTCCACCTGCAACCGTACCGAACTCTATTGCGGCCTGGCGGGCGATGATTCCGCCCCTCTGCGCGACTGGTTTAGCCGATTCCACGAGTTGAACCTGGCCGATGTGGAGCCCTATTTCTATGCTCATCCGGACCGCCATGCGGTGCGCCATATCCTGCGCGTCGCCAGTGGACTCGACTCAATGGTCTTGGGTGAGCCACAGATCCTGGGACAGATGAAACAGGCCTACAGCACGGCCAACAATGCCGGCACTGTGGGGCAGTTACTCAACCGCCTGTTTCAACACACTTTTAGTGTGGCCAAACAGGTACGTACCGATACGGCCATCGGTGCCAGTCCGGTCTCGGTTGCCTTCGCCGCGGTCTCCCTCTCCAAACAGATTTTCACCGATCTGGAGAAGCATACAGCCCTGTTGATTGGGGCCGGTGAAACCATTGAGCTGGTAGCTCGCCACCTGCACGAAAGCGGGGTGGGGCGCATTATCGTCGCCAATCGCACGGTGGAGAAGGCACACACCCTGGCCAGTGAGTTCGGTGGTTATGCCATCGCCCTCTCCGAGATACCGGAGCACCTGCACGAGGCCGATATGGTGATCTCCTCCACCGCCAGTCAGCTACCGATCCTCGGCAAGGGGGCGGTGGAGAGTGCGCTGAAACGGCGCAAGCATCGCCCCATGTTTATGGTCGATATCGCGGTGCCGAGAGATATCGAGTCGCAGGTCGGAGAGCTGGAGGATGTCTACCTCTATACCGTCGATGACCTGCAGGAGATAATTCAGGAGGGACTGCGTTCACGTCAGGAGGCGGCACAGCAGGCCGAGGAGATCATCGATACCCAGGTAGGCCACTTCATGAGCTGGCTTCAGTCGCTGGGGGCGGTCGATACCATTCGCGACTATCGCAGCAGCGTAGAGGCGATGCGTGATGAGGTGATACAAAAATCGCTGGCGCAACTTGCCAGGGGACAGAGCCCGGAGCTGGTGGTGCAGGAGCTGGCACGCCAGCTCTCCAACAAATTGATGCATACACCCTGCAGCAACATGAAGCAGGCCGGTTACGACGGTCGAGCCGAGCTGCTGGCCGCGGCGCGTGAACTATTTAATCTCAAAGACAATTAACTTCCGTGAAACCATCTATTCTCAGCAAGCTAGAGAACCTCTCCGAGCGGCTACAGGAGGTCAGTGCCCTGCTCTCCGATGCCACTACCATTAGCGATCAGAAACGCTTCCGCGAACTCTCACAGGAGTACGCCCAGCTCAAACCGGTGGTCGATACCTTTGATGCCTATCGAGGGGCGCTCGATGACATCGAGACGGCCGAGGAGATGCTCGGAGAGGATGACGCCGAGATGAAGGCGATGGCAGTGGAAGAGATGAAAGCGGCGAAGGTAAAGAGCGAGGGGCTGGAGTTCGACCTGCAGAGACTACTGTTGCCCAAGGACCCTAACGATAACAAAAATGTTTTTCTGGAGATCCGCGCAGGAACCGGGGGCGATGAGGCGGCGATCTTCTCAGGCGACCTGTTTCGCATGTACTCCCGCTATGCCGAGCGTCAGCGCTGGCAGGTGGAGGTGATCTCGCAGAGTGAAGGGGAGCATGGTGGGTATAAGGAGATCATCTCCCGTATCGTCGGCCAGGGTGCTTATTCGCGCCTCAAATTTGAGTCGGGGGTGCATCGTGTACAGCGCGTGCCGGAGACCGAGTCGCAGGGGCGGATCCATACCTCAGCCTGCACCGTGGCGGTAATGCCTGAGGCAGATGAGGTGGAGGCGATTGATATCAACCCGGCCGAACTCAAGGTCGATACCTTCCGCGCCTCAGGTGCCGGTGGACAGCACGTTAACAAGACCGATTCGGCGATCCGCATCACCCACCTGCCGACCGGCATGGTGGTGGAGTGCCAGGATGAGCGTTCCCAGCATAAGAATCGTGCCAAGGCGATGGCGGTGCTGCAGGCGAGGCTCAATGCAGCCGAGATGGAGAAGCAGCAGAGTGTGCAGGCGGCCACCCGTAAACTACTGGTGGGAAGTGGTGATCGCTCCGAGCGCATCCGTACCTATAACTATCCACAGGGGCGGGTCACTGACCACCGCATCAACCTTACCCTGTATAAGCTGGATGAGGTAATGGCGGGTGATCTGGATGAGGTCGTTGAACCGCTGGTGAATGAGTATCAGGCCGATCAGTTAGCGGCCTTGAGTGAGGAGTAGGTATTTATCTGCAACTGGCGGGTGTTTGTATATGAGGTAAAAATCGGTTTATTGGCGGTTTTGTGAAATTAGTCAAACAATTCTTCCCAAGGTGTTGTAAATTATGGGTGTCCCTGGAGTGAAGCGGGAGTCTTTCCCGAGACGCTACAGGGGCAACCTGAAACGATAATCCCGATAAGAGGGTTGGAGGAGTCATCTTAATAATGAGAAAGAAAAAGCCAGATCTGATTATGGTATTGGCCGTGTTGATCGGTTTTGGGGTACTGGTAACTGAGGTGACCTATGGAAAGGCATTTTCATCTCAGGCGGAGAGAACGGCATCTGCCGCTATATCCCGCTAGATATATCGAATAATCCCCTGAAGAAACCCGCTAATGCGGGTTTTTTAATCTCCAAAATAGTGTAATTCGCGCTCCGTCACTACCCCATGCAGGGGAACATCCCATGACTCACTGGGCAGGTTTGCCACCTGTTGAAAGGTGTGAGCGGTGCCTAACAGGCGCGGTTTGTGCCACCGTTTGCGCCGCTTGAGGTAGGCGAGTGTACGATCATAAAACCCTCCCCCCATCCCAAGGCGGTTGCCATTACTATCGAAGGCGACCAGTGGGGTGAGGATGAGATCGAGTGTCCACACCGGGCGCACCTGTGACCAGCTGGTGACAGGTTCGGGGATTCCGAAGCGGTTGAGTTCCATTCTGTTCGTCCCATCGTAGGGGGCGAACCAGAGACGATTGTGGTAGATGGGACTCAGTACAGGGAGATAACAGCGTTTGCCCATAGAGAGGGCACGTGCGAGCAGGGGTGTTAGATCCATCTCACCGTCATTTGGCAGATAGAGCGCGATATGTTTGCTGCGTAAAAAGAGGGCGTGTCGGCCGAGTAGACGGTCCAGAGCCTGCGCCGCCGCCTGCTGCTGCTGTTGGGTCAATGAACGGCGCTGTTGGCGCAGTGCCCTGCGCAGCGTGGTGCGTGCATCCTGTGCCACTTTCAACCTTCTAAAGCCCGGGTTGGGGGAGTTAGGTGGGTACCCCCCGCCTGTGCCGCTGTCGCCTTTGTTCTTGAACCAGAAGGCTCAAGTGGGAACGGTCACCGTTACGTAAGGCTTTCCGCAGGGCGGACATGCACACGGCAACGGTGTTGTGCTCCCGGGGTAGTGATTAGGCTCAAGAAAATACCCGGCAACTGGCGGGCACCGCAGGGGATACCCGAAAACTGATATTACCACTGACCAGTATTAAATGGTCAGTTGCCGGTCCTCCTGTTCCAGCACGGAGTCGATCTTCTCCTGAATCAGCTTCAGGCGCAGATCCATCTCACGACTACTGCCACTGCTGTTCTCACGCTCCTGCAGCAGCTCATGAATGACGTTCAGTGCGGCCATTACCACGATGCGCTCACTGCCCAGTACCTTGCCGCTTCCACGAATTTCACGCATCTTGGCGTCAAGTCGACGTGCAGACTCGCGCAGACCGTCGCGCTCCGTCTCAGGACAGGCGACGGTGTACTCCTTCTCCAGCAGGTGGATGGTCTCCTGATTACCAGTCATTGATCATGCTCCATCGCCTTGAGACGGGAGATCATCCCCTCCACCCGGGTACGTGCCATCTCGGTCTTCTCGATCAGTCGGGCCCGCTCGGCAATGAGTGCCGCCTGGCTCTCACGTAGCGACTGGTTCTCATTATTGATCGCATTGAGTCGCTGGATCAGCTCGTCTACGCGGCGCTCCAGCATTTTGAGATCCATATCTTCCATCGTCTACCTGAAGGTTAATCGTTCTGTTTCGGCCACCTGCGGTGGCGCTTGTCATGTCACTATAGAGTGCGTTTCATGGACGGTCAATCTCACGATTTGGGGCAGGCTCAGGGCAGTGCTACGATGTGCGCTATCTTTGAAATGGGACTTATGGTCGTAACGGGAAAATGTCTGATGAATGATGCGGATAATGCGCTACAGCGGCTGGATGCGGCGCTGGGGCAGGTGGAGACCGAGATGCGTGCGGTGGAGTGTCACGGCACCCTGGTGGGGCTGCTCTGTGCCCGTGGCAAGGTGGATAAGCGTGAGTGGCTCGATTATATCGCCCACCACCTCGACCCGGCCGACCTACTGGCGCGTGAGGCGCTGGAGACCTTTGGCGCCCTGTTCGAGGCGGCCTCTGCCCAACTGGGTGACTCCAACCTGGAGTTTCAGCCCCTGCTACCGGAGGACGATGTCACGGTAGAGGAGCGCGTGGCTGCGCTGGCACAGTGGGCTCAGGGCTTTGTGCTGGGGATGAGTGTCGGTGGGATTGTGGATATCGATAAAATGCCACGCGACAGTGCGGAGATCATGCACGACCTGGTCGATATCTGCCGCGCTGATAGTTATGAGCTGGAGGGTGGCGAGGAGGACGAGGTCGCCTATAATGAGCTGCTGGAATATGTCCGTACCGGTGTACTGCTAATCAATGAGGAGTTACACCCAACCAGGGCCGCACCGCGTGAGGATGTGACCCTGCACTAATCGTCAGGCAGAATATTTTCCCCTATGAACAAGAATGAATTTGCGCGCCGCCGCAGGCGCCTGATGCAGGTGATGGGGCGCGACGGTATCGCCATCCTCCCCAACTCCCCGGTGCGCCAGCGCAACCGCGATGTCGATCATCCATATCGGCCCGATAGCGATTTTGTCTACCTTACCGGGTATACCGAGCCTGAGTCGGTGGCGGTGCTGGTACCGGGGCGTCCACACGGTGAGTACATCCTCTTCTGTCGCGAACGCGACCCGCTGATGGAGACCTGGCACGGCCGCCGTTCAGGGCTGGAGGGGGCGATGGCGCGCTTCGGTGCCGATGACGCCTTCCCCATCACCGATATCGACGAGATCCTGCCGGGGTTGCTGGAGAACCGTGAGCGGGTCTTCTACACCATGGGTTGTAATAGTGACTTCGATAGCCAGGTGATGGCGTGGATCAAGCTACTACGTAGGCAATCCCGTGCCGGGGTGCATACCCCCGGTGAATTTATCGCCCTCGATCACCACCTGCACGATATGCGCCTCTACAAAAGTAGTGCCGAGGTGAATGCAATGCGTACCGCGGCACAGATCTCGGCCAGGGCGCACCGTCGGGCGATGCAGGTCTGCAAGCCGGGGATGATGGAGTATCAGATAGAGGCGGAGCTGCTACACGAGTTCATGCAGGGTGGGGCGCGTGAGCCCGCCTACCCCTCCATCGTCGGTGGGGGGGAGAATGGCTGCATCCTCCACTACACCGAGAATGAGTCGCCGTTGAAGGATGGCGAGCTGCTGCTGATCGATGCCGGCGCCGAGTATGATTTTTATGCGGCAGATATT
>JAOUQQ010000033.1 GCA_029879245.1 Chromatiales bacterium
AATCTGAACTATGCCAGTTTCGACGTGATAACTATGACCTCAAGGTGATATCATTTGCCCTCTTCGCAAACAAGCTGCTGTCCGGAGACCACCGGGTGGTAAATCGGCTGTATCACATTCCCTACCGGATCAAGGCAGTGGAAACTGCGTGCTCCATCGCCGTGGTCATGAGGTTTGTCCAACAGTTTCACTCCCTTCTCACCAAGAAAGTCGTACCACTGCTGTAGTTCTTCCTTGGTGTCAACGATAAAACCGAAGTGATCCATGTACTGGATACCCGACCGCTCTCCTTCATGAAGCCGACCCAAAGAGAGTACATCGTTGCCGCAAGTGAGGTAAATCAGGTTTTTACTGGCACGATGGTAAACCTGCATCCCCATAATCTCCACATAAAAATTCTCACACTCTTCAAAGTTGGGTACTTTCAGGGCCAGGTGTCGCAAACCATTAAACGGCTTAGGTCGAGTGGTCATGCAATCATTCTCCTCACGCAACTGTCATGTAAAATAGCTCCCTGATATATTAATTTCATTTCTCGCAAGTAACAAACAACAGGGCTAACTATGTACTGCATTATCGTAAAAAATGAGATCAAAGATGGTTCTCGTGATGAGTATCTGGCTGCCATGCTTGCCAATGCCCGGGCTTCGGTTGAAAAGGAACCTGGCTGCCTGGTCTTTGATGTACTAGAGGCGCGTGAAGAACCCAACACCTTCTACCTGTACGAGGTTTACACCAGCCCTGAGGCGTTGCAGGAGCATAAAGAGACAGAACACTACAAAGCCAGCCGCCCCGTTATCAACGACCTGGTCGTTTCAATGAGCGTTCTGCGCTCAGACATCGTAGCAATGAATCCGGAGCGCAGCGTCTAGCGGGCATGCGATTCTTTATTGGCTTTATTTCAATTTCCAACAATCAGATTAAATAAGGGGCAGACTTGCCAAAAGACTATCAATACCAGCCTGGGCACACTCCATATCCTGTTGTGGTGTCCCTGAACTAACACCTATACCACCAACCACCTCGCCATCGACAACCACCGGAAAACCGCCCCCGACCACGCACAAGGAGGTGTGGATTCCGAACACCAGGTTCCCAGGCACACACACCTCATTATACTCATGGGTTGCCTTTCGGGCTGCGGCAGCCGTAAACGCCTTCTCCTGAGCAACAGTGACACTGGTGATCTTGCCGCCGTCCATTCTTTCAAAGGCGATTAAATTTCCAGATTCGTCCGTCACAGCGATGCACATGGGCACACCGATATCCAGAGCCTTCTTCCTTGCACCTTCGAGAAGTTTCAACGCATCGCTATGCGAGAGACGATTAATAGTTAGCATCGTCTAAGTTCCTTTAATTAATCAATGTTATCTTCATCGCGATAACAACGAATAAGGTTTGCCGGGTCTTTTCCACCATAGCCCCTTGTTGCATACATACGCATCAATTCAACACCCAGGCCGGCCATCGGTACAGCACTGCCCATCGCAGTGGCAAGGTCACCCGCCATATCGAGATCCTTGAGCAGGGTATTGACGTGCCACTTCACCTCATCAAACTCACCCCTTGCCATGCGAGGACCCGTCAACTGCAGAGGTATCGAATCTGCAAAGCCCCCCGCCAGTGCCGCTGGAATCTGTTCAAGATTGACACCGGCCTTTTCAGCCAATGCAAACGCTTCGGCCATCACCAGCACATTGCAGCTGACCAGCATCTGATTACAAATTTTAGTTACCTGGCCGCTACCCACCTCGCCCATGTGTGTCACACGTTGCGAGAGGTGTTCCAGTATCGGGCGAAGCGCCTCTACATCTTCCCTGTCGCCTCCAGCCATAATCGCGAGAGTGCCCGATTCCGCCCCGGCGACCCCGCCCGAAACCGGCGCATCGACCCAGCCCATGCCACATCGCCTCTTCAGCTCCGCTGCCATCTCTCTTGTCGCATCGGGGGCAATGCTGGAGAAGTCCACCAGCAACTTCTCCGTGCTGCCTGACTCGCTGATCCCAGCTTCGCCCAATACAATCGATCTGACCGCATCGGTATTGATCAGGCAGGTCATTACAATATCGGCATGGGTCACCAGTTCAGCAATGCTGCCGGCCGCCTTGGCCCCGGCATCCAGCACGGGCGAAAGTTTCTCCGCAGAGCGGTTCCAGACCCAGACCTCATAGCCCGCCTGCACCAGGCGCGTGCTCATGGGCCTGCCCATCAGACCGATACCGATAAAGCCAATGACAGGTTTTCTTTGCACCATAGATAGCACTCTCGGAATGCCCGTTATTTTTTCGGTTTATTTCTGTGTCAGCAGATAGCGCAGGATCTCGACCACCTGCTCGGGCGTTTCAGCGGTGGCCATCGCTGCCCCATCCACCTCCTTGAGTGGGTGGGTAAGTGACTCATCATGTAGTGTAATCAGCGATTTGCCAAGTGCAGCGGCATAGCCGGCATCAAACGCGGCATTCCACTGACGGTACTTGTCGCCGAAACGCACGACCACGACATCGGCCTCCTTGATCGCCTTCTGAATACGGATGGCATTGATCCTGGCTGCCTTGTGGTCCCGCCAGAAGCTACGCTCCTCCTGCCCAAGAATCGACTCGCCCACATCATCGCTGGCCTCATGTACTGTCACGGGCGCAGTGAATTCGATAGCCAGCCCCGCCTCCTCAACGCCCTGCACGATACGCTCGCGCCAATCGGTATGGATCTCACCGGAAAGATAGACAGACCAGTTCAAAGTTCTCACGCCTCCAGACTCACTTCAATATCATCACCAGCCTGTGCAGTCGCCAGTGCCTTGACATCATCCAGTGCCGTCGCCCAGACATTACAGGGGCTGGCCAGACGGATCTCGTTACCGCGGGAGATCGGTGTTGGGCCGAAACCTATCGCGATGCTGTCACCATCTGTCCAGAAGGCAATCTCACCGGCCTCAACCACGTCACGCGCATCGGACTCTCTTGGCATGCTGACCGGTGTAGAAAAATAGACCTCTTCGCCCCAGGTCTGGGCGCTGGAGTGGAACGGCAGTGCCTCCGCGATGGCCCTGGCTGTTGGGGTATCCAGCATTTCTGCGCGGATAGAAACGTCTCCAACCGCAATTCGGATGACCGACATACTCTCTTCTCCTATAGTCTCAAGAGGTAGTAAGTGCCTGGTCAACCAGTTCAATCCAGTGGTAGACCGGCACGCTAGACTCGGTGGCAAGATGAAGCTGACATCCGACGTTGGCGGTGGCAATCACCGAAGGCGCATCCATCGTCAGGGCCTCCAGTTTATTTTTCAGTAATCTTTTGCTCATTTTCGGCTGCAAAATGGAATAAGTACCGGCCGAGCCACAACAGAGATGTTTGTCACGCGTTTGCGCCAGATCAAAACCAAACCGCATCAGGATATCTTCCACTACGCCGCTAAGTTGCTGTGCGTGTTGCAAAGTACAAGGGCAATGAAAGGCCAATTTCTTTTTGTCGGCTGTCGTCTTCAATGTGGAAAGATCCTCAGCAGCGATTACCTCACTCAGATCCTTTGCCAGCTCGGCGACACGCTGTGCCTTCTCGGCATATTCAGGATCATCTTTCAACAGGTGGCCATACTCTTTCACCATGGCACCACAACCGGAGGCGGATATCACGATAGCTTCAGCACCCTGTTCGATGGCAGGCCACCATGCATCGATATTGCGTTTAAAGAATTCTGTTCCTTCGTCGTGGGCGGCAAGATGATAACTTACCGCGCCACAACAACCCGCAGCTGGCGCCGTTACCAGGCTGACGCCCAGGCGGTCCAACACACGCGCCGCAGCAATGTGAGTGTTCGGTGTCGCGTCCGGCTGGGCACAACCTTCCAGGGCCAGCATCACCCGCTTGTGGCTGCCTGCAGGCCATGGCAGCGGAGTTTGTTTTGGCGGAATCTTCTTTTTTATGGGCGCAGGCATCACCGGCCTGACCAACTGCCCGACCTTCAACAGGGAACCAAAGCGTCCCTTGTATGGCAGTATCTGGCGTAGTGTCCAACGGATAAGTCGGGCGCCGGTCTTTCGAGGTAACTTCTGTTCCAGTACGCCCCGCCCGATATCGATCAGGCGTCCATATTGAACACCCGATGGACAGGTGGTTTCACAGCTTCTACAGGTGAGACAACGGTCGAGGTGGGTGCGGGTGCGCTCCGTCACCTCCCCCCCCTCAAGGAGCTGCTTGATCAGATAGATGCGACCACGTGGTCCATCCCTTTCGTCGAACAGCTGTTGATAGGTGGGACAAACCGCGGTGCAAAAACCACAGTGAACGCAACTACGGAGGATAGATTCCGCCTCATCGATCTCCGGCAGGGATTTGAACGCCGCATGAATATCTGTCTTCATGGATACTTTTCCTACAACCAGCTGTAGAGGCGACCTGGATTCAGGATCCGATCAGGATCGAATGCCGCCTTCAGGTTCTTTTGCAGACGTTGCTGTACGCTCGAGGCCGTGTGAAAGACCTCCCCGGAACGATCACCATAACGGAACAGCGACAGATGACCGCCGGCCTCACTTGCCTGGCGCTCCAGTTCTGCCTTGTCGAAATCGCCCCGTAACCAGCGTTGGGCGCCACCCCAGTCCACCAGCCAGGACCCGCCCGCGTCGATATGGGGCGCATTTGATTTCACCGAGAGACGCCACAAGGGCGCATCACCCTGGAAAAAGTCCAGCGTCTGCTCCGTCACGCCTTCCCAGAAGGCTGAAGACTCCTCCATGACTTCACCACCAAATTTCTTCACCGCACCTTCCACGGCGCTGGCGGCCCCTTCGAAGCGCAGATAAAGTTTCCCGTCCACCCATGCAGAACCACTTAATGGCGCCGGTTGGCCGGCAACACGGTTCATCAGGCCAATCGACTCGGCCACATCCATCTCCATCGCAACGGTTGCCGTCGCTGCCGGTATTGGCAGCACCTTCATGCTGATCTCAGTGATAACGCCCAGGGTTCCCAGCGCACCGGCCTGCAATCGGGATACGTCATAACCGGCGACATTCTTCATTACCTGACCGCCAAACTTCATCTCTTCACCCTTGCCGTTGATCAGGCGCGTACCGAGCACGGCATCCCGGATAGATCCGAGACAGGGTCGGGCAGGACCGGAAAAATTACAGGCCAGCGTGCCACCCAGGGTGGCGCGTCCGGCGAAAACCGGTGATTCAAACGGGCAGACCTGACCATGCTCAGCCAGCGCCTGTTTGATCTCCTCCATTGTGGTGCCACAACGCGCAGTGATCACCAGTTCTATGGGGTTATAGCTGATAATGCCGCTATGGCCCGCCACCTCAAGTGGCTCGCCCTCGGCGGTACGGCCAAAAAATGACTTGCTGCCGCCGCCAACAATGTTGAGGGCCCTGCCCTCTTCTCGTGCGGTAACGACCTTTTCCACTAATTCTTTACTGATATCACCCATGATGCTTTCCCCGTCCTCAACACCCTTCCGCTTCAATAGAGCGGTACTCCTGACAATGTCTTAGCTCGGGTATCCCCTTGCCTGGATTGAGCAAACCCTGAGGGTCGAAGGCATCTTTGATGGCATGAAACTGCGCCAATTCTCTATCATTGAACTGCTTGTACATCTGTCGAAGCTTCTCTTTACCAACACCGTGTTCACCGGTAATGCAACCACCCACATCCACGCTGAGTTCCAGGATTTTGCCGCCGAACTCCTCGGTCTTCTCCAGTTCGCCCGGTACGTTGGCATCGAACAGGATCAGGGGGTGAAGATTGCCATCACCGGCATGAAAAACATTGGCCACCCGCAGGCCGTAAGAGTCGGACATCTTCTCTATTTCAAGCAGCACATGGGCCAGCTTGCTGCGAGGGATGGTGCCATCCATGCAGTAGTAATCAGGGGAGATCCTGCCGACAGCGGGAAATGCCGATTTGCGGCCTTTCCACAACAGTGCCCGCTCCTCTTCGCTTTCGGATTTCCTGCAACTGAAGGCTCCCTGCTCAAGAAACAGCTTTTCCACCTTCTCGATGTGCTCCTCTACCTCCTCAATGGTGCCGTCCACCTCGCACAGTAACAACGCCTTGGCCTCGGTCGGGTAACCGGCTTTGGCGAAATCCTCTGCCGCCACAATCGCATGGCTGTCCATCATCTCCAGACCGGCCGGTATAATACCGTTTGCGATCACTGCTGCCACTGCATTGCCCGCCTTCTCCACATCATCGAAGGCGGCCATTACCACCCGCGCCTTCTCGGGCGTCGGTAGTAATTTGACGGTGATCTCTGTCACCACGCCAAGCAATCCTTCGGAACCTATCAACAGGGCATTGAGGTCATAACCAGGGGAATCGAAGGCCTCACAACCGATCTGAACGACTTCACCATCAGCGGTGATCATCTCAAAACCGAGTATGTTATGAACCGTCAGGCCGTATTTCAGGCAGTGCACCCCTCCCGAGTTCTCCGCCACATTGCCGCCGATGGTGCAGGCTATCTGTGATGAAGGGTCCGGTGCGTAGTAGAGACCATACTCGCCCGCGGCCTCACTGATGGCGAGATTGCGAACACCGGGCTCCACCCGGGCAATACGTGCCTGTGGATCGATTTCGAGAATACGTGAAAACCTGGCAAGGGAGAGAACGATGCCATCCCTGTTTGGCATCGCCCCGGCGCACAATCCCGTACCTGCACCACGGGCGACTACAGGAACACCGTTATCATGACAAATCTTCATCACGGCACGGACCTGTTCCCGGGTTTCGGGCAGCACCACCAGCATGGGCATTTCGCAATAGACGGAGAGCCCATCGCACTCGTACGGCTTTTGGGTCTCCTCATCAATGATGAGATTATCCGCCCCGACAAGCTGACGGATCGCATCGGCAAGTTGTGCCTTACTAATAGTTGTTTCGTTCATCTCGTCTCGCTTTTGCTGACACCCGCCGGTCTAACGGTGGGCGCCACCCCCTATAATACGCTATGGTAACCATAATAAATTTAGCAGATTGAGCGCAGTCTAGCCCCGAAAGTGGTGCGCGGTCAACGCCAATGAGATCGTGTATCACAATATGGAATTACTGTGGGCATAATAGGCACTCCTACACACGAACGCCTAATTCGTTGATATTAATGTAATATTCGTGTATCTCATTATGCTTTTCTGGATGTACAGAGCACAGGGAAACGCCTTTTGTTTCCAAGTTTCCACATGCTGAGATCGTTTTTCAATTTTAGTTGCTTTTCGATTTAAGAGACCATACAATTCACTTCAGTACTAGATAGGAGCGTTAATGTCCGTAGCCTGCGACATGGCGTTTCTCGTGTTAATAAACAACCCCTATTCATGAGGTATAAGGCAATGGCCAAAATGAGAGCAATTGAAGCTGCTGTTCATGTTCTGAGGAAAGAAGGTATTGATACCGCCTTCGGCGTCCCCGGTGCAGCAATCAATCCCATGTACGCGGCAATGAAAGCGGTCGGAGGCATTCAACACTACCTCGCCCGCCACGTGGAAGGTGCTTCACATATGGCCGAAGGTTATACACGCACCAATGTTGGCAACATCGGGGTTTGTATCGGTACATCGGGCCCTGCGGGAACCGATATGGTCACCGGCCTCTACTCCGCCACTGCCGACTCCATTCCTATGCTATGCATCACCGGCCAGGCCCCCACTGCCAAGCTGCACAAGGAAGATTTCCAGGCGGTCGATATCTCGAGCATCGTTGAGCCTGTCACCAAGTGGGCCACCACGGTTATGGAGCCGGCACAGGTACCCGGTGCCTTCCAGAAGGCGTTTCAGATCATGCGCAGCGATCGTCCCGGCCCCGTGCTGATCGATCTGCCTTACGATGTACAGATGGGGGAAATCGAGTTCGACCCGGATCTCTACGAACCGCTTGAGCCATCCAAGGCCAGGGCCACTCGCGCCCAGGCAGAGCGCGCACTGGAGATGCTCAATGCCTCTGAGCGCCCTTTGATTGTTGCGGGTGGCGGCATCTTTAATGCCGATGCATCCGATCAGCTGGTTGAACTGGCAGAGCTCCTTAACGTGCCGGTTATTCCGACCCTGATGGGCTGGGGCTCCATTCCGGACGATCATCCGCTGATGGCCGGCATGGTAGGCCTGCAGACATCGCACCGCTACGGCAACGCTACCATGCTTGCCTCCGATTTCGTCATGGGCATCGGTAACCGCTGGGCCAACCGCCACACCGGTTCTATCGATGTCTATACCAAAGGACGCAAGTTTGTCCATATCGATATCGAACCCACCCAGATCGGCAAGATCTTCGGTCCCGACCTGGGTATCGTCTCAGACGCCAGGGCCGCGCTGGAGCAGCTCATCGCTGTCGCCAAGGAGTGGAAGGCGGCCGGCAAGCTGGCCGATCGCAACGAGTGGGTTGGCCAGTGCCAGGAGCGCAAGCGCACCATGCACCGTCGCAGCGACTTCGACAACAAGCCGGTCAAGCCGCAGCGCGTCTACGCCGAAATGAACAAGGCCTTCGGTCAGGATACCTGTTACGTCTCCACCATCGGCCTGTCGCAGATCGCCGCCGCACAGTTCCTGCACGTGTACAAGCCCCGCCACTGGATCAATGCCGGTCAGGCCGGCCCCCTGGGCTGGACGGTTCCTGCCGCCCTGGGTGTCGCTGCCGCGGATCCTGAGCGCAAGGTGGTTGCCCTTTCAGGTGACTACGACTTCCAGTTTATGATCGAAGAGTTGGCGGTAGGCGCCCAGTTCAACCTGCCCTATATCCATGTGGTGGTGAACAACTCCTACCTGGGCCTGATCCGTCAGCACCAGAAAGGTAACTTCGACATCGATTACTGCGTGCAGCTGTCGTTCGACAACGTCAACGCCCCGGAGCTGAACGGCTATGGCGTGGATCACGTCGCTGTGGTCGAGGGTCTGGGCTGTAAGGCGATCCGCGTGTTCGAACCCGATGATATCGCACCGGCCTTCGCCAGGGCGCAGGAGCTGATGAAAGAGTTCAAGGTGCCGGTCGTTGTGGAGATCATCCTGGAGCGCGTCACCAACATCGCCATGGGTGCAGAGATCAACAGCATAAATGAGTTCGAGGAGATTCTTGACGTCGAATAAGACGGCCGCAATTTCTCGTTGCCGACATTCGAAGTGAACGTCACCGGGGTAACACCCGGTGACTAATGAAGGAAGCCGAACGAATTGGAGATATCATGACAAAACTTGCTGCAAACCTGTCCATGCTCTTTAACGAGCACGATTTTCTTGACCGCTTTGAGGCCGCTGCCAAGGCAGGCTTCAAGGGCGTTGAATACCTTTTCCCTTACGAGTACGAACCCGAGGTGATCGCCGAGAAGCTGCGCGCCAACGGTCTCACCCAGGTGCTGTTCAACCTGCCGGCCGGAGACTGGGGCGCCGGTGACCGCGGTATCGCCTGCGACCCGGCGCGTACCGAGGAGTTTCGAGCCGGCGTGGCCAAGGCCATCGAGTACGCCAGGGTACTGGGCAATACCCAGGTCAACTGCCTGGCCGGAATTCCGCCCGCAGGCGTCGACGCCGCCACCGCCGAGGCGACCTTTGTCGAGAACCTGAAGTATGCTGCCGCCGAGCTGAAGGGTGCCGGTATCCGCCTGCTGGCCGAGGCGATCAACACCCTCGACATCCCCGGCTTCTTCCTCAACAACACCGCGCAGTTCCTGGCGATTAGTGAGAAGGTGGGCAGCGACAACCTGTTCTTCCAGTACGACATCTACCACATGCAGATCATGGAGGGAGACCTGGCCCGTACCATGGAGAAGAACCTGCCGATAATCGCCCACATGCAGCTGGCAGACAACCCAGGTCGTAACGAGCCCGGTACAGGGGAAATCAACTATCACTTCCTGTTCCAGCATATCGAGCGCATCGGCTATGACGGCTGGGTGGGTTGCGAGTACAAGCCCGCAACCACCACCGAAGAAGGCCTGGGCTGGCTGAAGAGCCACAACCAGATTTAAGAAATTTTAGGAGAACTGACAATGAGCAATATCGGATTTATCGGCACCGGCATTATGGGCAAGCCGATGGCGCAGAACCTGCAGACCGCTGGCCACAACCTCTTCTTCTCCGAGCACCGCTCGGCTGCACCCGCAGACCTGCTCGGTGACAATGGCACTGCCTGCCCCACCCCCAGGGCGGTGGCCGAGGCGGCCGACTTTATCATCATCATGGTTCCCGACACCCCACAGGTAGAAGAGGTCCTGTTCGGTGAGAACGGTGTCGCCGAGGGGTTGAGCGCTGGCAAGACGGTGATCGACATGAGTTCGATCTCCCCCATCGCCACCAAGGAGTTCGCAAAGAAGGTCAACGCCAAGGGCGCCGAGTACCTCGACGCACCGGTCTCCGGTGGTGAGGTAGGTGCCAAGGCCGCCACTCTGACCATCATGGTCGGCGGCAGCCAGGCCGCCTTCGATAGCGCCAAGCCGCTGTTCGATGCGATGGGCAAGAACATCACCCTGGTGGGTGGCAACGGTGACGGTCAGACCTGCAAGGTGGCCAACCAGATCATCGTCGCGCTCAACATCCAGGCGGTGAGTGAGGCACTGCTGTTTGCCTCCAAGGCGGGCGCCGATCCGGCCAAGGTACGCGAGGCACTAATGGGCGGCTTCGCCTCCTCCAAGATCCTCGAGGTACACGGTGAGCGCATGATCAAGGGCACCTTCGACCCCGGTTTCCGTATCGCCCTGCACCAGAAGGATCTGAACCTGGCTCTTAGCGGTGCCCGCGAGCTGAAGATGTCGCTGCCCAACACCGCCACCGCCCAGCAGATGTTCAGCGCCTGTGCCGCCCTCGGCGGTAGCGACTGGGACCACTCTGCGATGATCAAGGCGCTGGAGCACCTTTCCAATCACTCCATTCGTGATTAATCAGGCAAAGGTGTGAAATGAGCGGCGTAAGGCAGGAGTATCCCGAGATACTCCCTGCTGCCGCTCATTCAGACGGCACTTTATTTGGCTGGCTTGCGTCCACCGATAGCGTGAATGATCTGGTTGACGGTATCCATCACCGCAGCACTCAATTCGGGAATACGCTCATTGGTGATTCGCACCGCTGGCCCTGAGATAGAGATCGCACATACCGCCTCGCCATATTCGTCATAGATGTTAGCGGCCACACAACGCAGACCAATGGTCTGCTCCTCGTCATCAATGGAATAACCACGTTGACGAATGAGTGACAGCTCCCGTGCGAAGGCACTTGGTGAGGTAATAGTTTTCGCTGTTAAGGCAGGAAGCCCGGTACGCTGAATGATCTCCATTGCATCCTTTTCCGGCAATGCGGCAAGCAGCATCTTGCCAACCCCTGATGCATGGATGGCACCACGACTGCCGAGCTGTATCACCATGCGCATCACCTCGGTACACTCGACTTGAGCCACAAAGACATGACTATCCCCTTCCAGGATGGCCAGGTTGCAGGTTTCACCGGTCTTTGCAACCAGCTGCTTCATGAATGGTCTTGCCTGTGCAACGAAATCGCGCTTATTGAGGTAGGCATTACCAACAATAAAGGCTTTGACACCAACAGACCAAAGTGACTGCTGTTCATCGTAATCAACAAAGTTCGCCTGACGCATACTGTTCAGGAGGCGATGTACTGTGGAAACGGGAAGTCCGACACTGCCTGCTATCTCACTCAAATTCAGACCAATATCCGACTCAGATAGTCTCTGCAACAGGTTTAGTGCACGCGTTAATGATTGTACTTGACCAGCAGAAGCCTGGCCTTTACCGCCACGTGATGCAACAGCAGAACTGGATTTAACCATTGTTGTACCTTTATTTAACTCGGCAAAAGAAGCCCTGTTGTAGAGTTATTGCCTTTGCCTTGCGCACCCGGTAGATATATAAACGACAATCCTGACTTTCAATTAGCCGCCGAAAAAAAGTGTCGTACAGAACGCCTTCTATACGTACACCGATCATACTCTCATTCATCATCTATAGCCATGAATGGCACGGAATATATCGTTTTATTACCAACGGTTTCCTGACTTTTATTGTGGCGCAATCGCTCGGCAAAACCGCTTATAATGCTATAATTATTCGACACACTTCAGAAGGCACCGCTCCGACCTGCCTGTTATCGTAAACCTTAGAGGATTAAAAAGAGTATGAGTCCTGAAGCCCTGAGAAAAACACGAGATCAAGTGAAGAGCACCATATATGAGTCTTTTGAAAAAAAGAGAAAGGAATTGAAAATTGATAAAAAATTAGATGAGGAGTTGCTAAGCGTTTATATCCCACTTGCAGAATATATCATTGCACAGGCCGAGAAGAATAAATCAGACAATGATTCTGACACCTATTTTTGCGCATTATCTGGCGCACAGGGTTCAGGAAAAACAACCTGGAACGAATTTCTTCAACTTATCATAGAAGAAGGATATGAATATGATGTTGCTGGATTTTCCATTGACGATGTTTATAACACCTATGATGAGCGGCAAAAGCTGGCACAAGACCATCACCCTCTGCTGGCGACCCGTGGCCCCGGAACACACGATATAGACCTAACCATTAAGGTATTAGAAAATTTATCCGCCAGTGGAGATGGTAGAGAAGTAATCATCCCCCAGTTTGATAAATCTTTAAAAGGCGGTGCCGGTGACAGGGCGGAAGAAGGTCGCACATATAGACGACGTCATTTTAATAAGCCATTGATAGTTATTTTAGAGGGATGGAATGTGTTCGCAGAGGCGCAGGATGAAAGCGCCTTGCTTGAGCCGTTGAACGAGTTAGAAAGGATTGAGGACCCCGATGGCATATGGAGAAAGTTTCAAAACGACAGATTGAAAAATGATTATTCACGTCTTTGGGATAAATTTGATGGATGTATTTTTATACAGATCAGCGGGATAGATACTGTATATAAAAACAGAGAAGAGCAGGAGGAAAAATTAAGGAAAAAGATAGACACCATGAAAGCGGCTGGCGAAGCTTCAGAAGAAGTGGGCGCAATGTCTCCGCAGCAAGTAGTAAGATTTGTTGATCATTATGCGCGCATCACAAAGGAGATACTAAGGACATTGCCACAACGTGCCAATGTGGTTGTTGAATTGAATGATGATCGTAGTATTAAAAGAACATACGTAAATGTAGACTCTACTGGGGCGAAAGTGACTGAGGACCTGTAACAAAAGTCTGCACGGGTACAAATTTTCTGTTTCTCTCCGCCGGGGTTCCATCATTGCATATTTTTTATCTCTACCACGAGAGCACCTTACACTGAGACCATGATATGGTCTTTCTTAATGCTCACCCCCTCAATAGGCAACGTGACGATCCTGATTAGGAGGTATCTCCCCTTGTCCAGAAAAAGCTTAGCCATGAGTTCTCCACCCACCCTTTAAACCAAGGCTGACTTATCCAGTGTAGTGTGCACATGCAAGGGCAGGTGATACCAGAGTTAGGTAATTTGCGACTTGAATAGAAGCGTGAGGTCCATTTCACCCTCTCATATTCGTATTAGATTCGATCAGGAGTGGGATCTTCGAGAAGTGGCTACATATAACTCTCAGTTTCACTCTTAGAGCTCGTATTCGCTCCAAAATGTAGTATGAGAGCCTAGGCAGTATTAAGGCCTCAGAACGGCCTCTGAGTAGCTTAAAACGAGTAACTTCTAACCAGTGGGGACAGTTTCCCCTGTATGGGACAACACATAAAAAAAGCGGCTAGAGATTTCTCTCTAACCGCCTGTTTCTACTGCTTTATTTGGCGCGCCCGGCACGATTCGAACGTGCGACCGCCTGGTTCGTAGCCAGGTACTCTATCCAGCTGAGCTACGGGCGCTTGAAAAGAGGCGGCATTATCCTTTTGCGCTGCTTACCTGTCAAGGTCAGTGGCTGATAATTTGTACTGCAAATTGCGATACATCGTCATCGCAGTTGTCAATAAATATTATCAGTTGATTGTGTTTATGGCGGAGAGCGAGGGATTCGAACCCTCGATAGAGTTTCCCCTATACACCCTTAGCAGGGGTGCGCCTTCAGCCACTCGGCCAGCTCTCCTGGAAACTACGCGCGCAAGGATACTAGCGTAGTTACTGAAGGTAAAGGGAAAATCAGAAATTTCCTTCGTTTCCGCTCTTCTCGCGCTGAATGCGCTCGTAGATCTCTTCACGGTGAACAGAAACATCCTTGGGGGCATTAACGCCGATGCGCACCTGGTTGCCTTTGATTCCGAGTACGGTCACGGTTACATCGTCTCCAATAACCAG
The DNA here is from genome assembly GCA_029879245.1 of Chromatiales bacterium. Lineage (GTDB taxonomy): Bacteria > Pseudomonadota > Gammaproteobacteria > Thiohalomonadales > Thiohalomonadaceae > JAPHSX01. The sequence continues at coordinate 14,213 of JAOUQQ010000033.1, forward strand.
AGTTTCACCCACGCGACGGGTTAAAATTAACATCTTACTTCTCCTATAAATTCCATCATTTGCGGCGACAGGAAGGCGTCAGGCCATCAAGAAGCCGGTTGAAACACTTCCACAGGGGGAACAACCATCGCTGTTGCCGCTCCTGTGACTCATTGTTGGGCCGATTAGTGCGTTTTTCAACTACTAGCACCACTATGGTGCGGCCGGTGCCTCTTCCAGATTGAATGCGCTGTGCAGGGCGCGAACACCCAGCTCCAGATACTTTTCATCGACGACCACGGAGATTTTGATCTCCGAGGTCGAGATCATACGGATGTTGATAGCCTCCTTGGCGAGGGCTTCAAACATAGTACTGGCGATGCCAGCGTGCGAGCGCATACCGACACCGACGAGAGAGATCTTGACGATCCTGTCGTCACCATTGACCTCGCGGGCTCCCAGCTCCTGTGCGGTCTTCTGCAGGATGGCAAGGGCCTTGTCGTAGTCATTGCGATGAACGGTAAAGGTAAAATCGGTAGTGTCATCGGATGCCACGTTCTGTACGATCATGTCGATCTCAATGTTGGCCTCTCCGATGGGGCCGAGGATGCGATAGGCGACGCCGGGTTGATCCGGTACGCCCTGAATGGTCAGCTTGGCCTCGTCACGATTGAAGGCGATACCAGATATACGCGCGTCTTCCATCCCATCTTCCTCGTAGGTAATCAGTGTACCGGGCCCCTCCTTTCCTTCAAATGAGGAGAGAACCCGCAGGGGAACATTATATTTGCCAGCAAACTCTACCGACCTGATCTGCAACACCTTGGAGCCGAGGCTGGCCATCTCCAGCATCTCTTCGAAGGTGATGCGGTCGAGACGACGGGCCTCGGGCACCACACGGGGGTCGGTGGTGTAGACACCATCCACGTCGGTGTAGATCTGACACTCATCGGCCTTCAGGGCGGCGGCCAGGGCCACCGCGGTGGTATCGGAGCCGCCACGCCCCAGCGTGGTGATATTGCCGTGCTCATCGACACCCTGAAAACCGGCCACCACTACCACGCGCCCAGCCTCAAGATCGGCGCGCATCTTCTTCTCATCGATATCGAGGATGCGCGCCTTGTTGTGGGCACTATCGGTAAGGATATGCACCTGGGTGCCGGTGTAGGAGCGTGCATCGCAGCCTGTCGCCTTGAGCGCCATCGACAACAGGGCGATGGTGACCTGCTCACCGGTGGAGAGTAACACGTCCATTTCGCGGGCGTCGGGTTTCTCCTGCATCGCGCCGGCGAGCGCTACCAGACGATTGGTCTCTCCGCTCATCGCCGAGACGACAACGACCACCTGGTCGCCATTGTCTACAAATCCCTTCACCTTGCGGGCAACGTTCTGGATTCTGTCGACAGCTCCCACCGAGGTGCCGCCATATTTGTGTACGATTAGTGCCATAAATGTTCGTATATTAAAGGGCGCTGATTAAACACCAAATCGATGCGAATTTAAAGGTATGTCTGCGACTATTTGGTGGTAACTTGACTTTTATGCGCCTAACTGTCCCTTTATCCACTCATTGACCGAGCTGAGGGCCCCTTCCAGCTTTTCCGGCTCGCTGCCGCCACCCTGGGCCATGTCGGGGCGACCTCCCCCTTTACCCCCTACCTGCTCTGCCACATGCTTGAGCATATCCCCTGCCTTGATACGGTCGGTGGCATCCCTGGTGACCCCGGCAATCAGGGAGACTTTGCCATCACTCACCGTGGCCAGGATCACGGCCGCGCTGCCCAGCTTGTTCTTCAGCTGGTCGACGGTATCGCGCAGTGATTTGGGGTCGGCCCCTTCGAGATTGGCCGCTAACACCTTGATTCCATTGATCTCGAACGCCTGGGAGGCAAGGTCAGAACCCTGCGAGGAGGCGAGCTTGCCTTTCAGGGCCTCCAGCTCCTTCTCCAGTTTGCGGGCACGGTCGGCGAGGGCCTGAACCTTGTCGAAGGCATCTTCACGCCCCGCCTTGACCAGCGAGCCGATAGCGGCCAGCTGTCGCTCGCCCTGATCCAGCCATCTCAGTGCGCGACCCGCGGCCACCGCCTCGACCCGCCGCACCCCTGCAGCGGTGCCCGATTCGGAGACAATCTTGAGCAGGCCGATATCGCCGGTGCGGCCCACGTGGGTACCGCCGCACAGCTCCACCGAGAAGTCGCCCATGGAGAGGACGCGCACGATATCGCCGTATTTTTCGCCAAACAACGCCATCGCCCCGGCGGTTTTCGCCTCTTCGGGCTTCATCAGGGCGGTATCGACACTGAGGTTTGCGCGGATCTGCTGATTGACCAGGGCCTCCACCTTTGCCAGCTCCTCGCCGCTCATCGGCTCGAAGTGGGAAAAGTCAAAACGCAGGCGCTCGGCGGAGCAGAGCGAGCCCTTCTGCTGTACATGCTCGCCCAGCACCTGGCGCAGCGCAGCGTGCAGCAGGTGGGTGGCGGAGTGGTGGGCCGCGATGTCGTTGCGAAGACCCGCATCCACCACGCCCTCAACACTGTCACCCACCTTCAGGCTCTGGCCGTCGCGCAGCAGCCCCACATGGAGGAAGGCTAAACCCTGCTTCTGGGTGTCCTGCACCTCGAAGACACTACCGCCGCCACTGAGCAGACCGGTGTCGCCCACCTGACCACCCGACTCACCGTAGAAGGGGGTGTGGTCCAACACCACGATCCCCTGCTCACCGCTGATCAGCTCCACCACAGGCTCACCGTCGCGGTACATAGCGACCACCTTGCTCTTTTCACTCAGGCGGTCGTAGCCGACAAACTCGGTGGAAAGCTCAGCCATGCTGGCGTGTACCGCCTTGGCCATCTCAAAGCCACCGGCGGCACGGGCGCGGGCGCGCTGCTCGGCCATCGCCTCGTCGAAACCGGCCTGATCGATAGTAAGTCCCCGCTCACGTGCCACGTCAGCGGTGAGGTCGACGGGAAATCCGTAGGTGTCGTAGAGCTTGAATACGGTCTCGCCGGGAATGGTGTTACCACTAAGCTCACCAATGGCCGCCTCCAGCAGTCCCATCCCCTGCTCCAGGGTCTCGGCAAAGCGCTCCTCCTCCTGAGCCAGCACCCGCTCCACCTGGGACTGGGCCTTGACCAGCTCCGGATAGACATCGCCCATCTGCCCGACCAGCGGGGCGACCAGCTTGTGGAAGAAGCTGCCCTTGATGCCCAGCTTGTGACCGTGGCGAATGGCGCGGCGGATGATACGGCGCAGCACATAGCCGCGCCCCTCGTTGGAGGGGATGACGCCATCAACCACCAGAAAGGCGCAGGAGCGGATATGGTCGGCAATGACCTTGAGCGAGGCGTTTTCCAGATCATCCGTTGCGGCCAGTTTGGCGGCCGCCTTGATCAGCGCCTGGAACAGGTCGATTTCGTAGTTGGCGTGAACCCCCTGCAGGATCGCGGCGAGGCGCTCCAGCCCCATGCCGGTGTCGACCGAGGGCTTGGGCAGCGGGGTCATATCGCCACTGGCGTCACGGTTGTACTGCATGAAGACCAGATTCCAGATCTCGATGTAGCGATCCCCATCCTCCTCGGGGGTGCCGGGCGGACCGCCCCATATCTGATCGCCGTGGTCGTAGAAGATCTCGGTACAGGGGCCGCAGGGGCCGGTATCGCCCATCGACCAGAAGTTGTCGCTTTCGTACTTTTTACCACCCGGCTTGTCGCCGATGCGGCTGAAACGGTTGGGGTCTACCTTCACCTCGTTGAGCCAGATCTCGGCCGCCTCGTTGTCCGCTTCATAAACGGTAACCCAGAGCTTCTCGGGCGGCAGGCCGCAGACCTCGGTGAGAAACTCCCAGCCATATTTGATGGCGTCCTGCTTGAAGTAGTCGCCGAAGCTGAAGTTACCCAGCATCTCGAAGAAGGTGTGGTGGCGTGCGGTGTAGCCGACATTCTCCAGGTCGTTGTGCTTGCCGCCGGCACGCACGCAGCGCTGTACCGAGGTGGCGCGGCTGTAAGGGCGCTTGTCATCACCGAGAAAGACATCCTTAAACTGCACCATCCCGGCGTTGGTGAAGAGCAGGGTCGGGTCATTGCCAGGCACCAGCGGACTGGAGGCGACCACCTCGTGCCCCTTGCCGGCGAAGTAGTCCAAAAAGGCCTGACGGATCTCTGCACTGCTTTTCATTCAATTACCCAGATTTGTTTAGTGTTAATAACGGTTATCAGCCAATACCGCGGCGACCTGCTCGTGATCGAAGCCGCGATGCTGCATAAAGCGCAGACGCTTTGCCCGCTCTTTTACCCCATCTACCGGATGGTCGCCATATTTTTTCCGATAGACCTCGCTGGCGAGGTTAAACCACTCCAGCTCCCCCACCTCTTCGGCACGCCGAAACTGTGCCGAGATGAGGTCATCATCAATACCCCGTTCACGCAGTTCCATACGAATACGCAACGGGCCATATCCTTTGCCACTGCGTTGACGGAGGTAGGCCTCGGTGAAGCGTTCATCGCTTTGTAGTCGCTCGGCGCGGAGCTGTGTGATCACCCTCGTGGCAACCTCACGGTCAACCCCCCTGTTATCCAGCTTGATCATCAGTTCACGCGCCGAGTGCTCCCGACGTGCCAGCAGACCGATGGCAAACGAATAGCTCTCCTTTTCACTCAGCGCCATGGTCACTACCTGGCCACGAAACGCGCTAGTGTAATGGAATCTGGGCCAAATGTGAGGCGATATGGGGATGATTTCATGAAGTTTTCCATTAAAAATCGGGATACAAAGTAAAAAAGCCCCGCCTCATTTAAACGGACGGGGCACTCTTTATCACATGGTGGAGAATCAGGCCTCAGCCACCTCAGGGCTCTCCTCCTCCTGGCTCACCACGACGTTCTTAATATCGGGTAGCAACTCGGCACGGATCCGCCCCTCAATATCGGCGGCAATGGCGGGGTTATCCTTGAGAAACTGGCGCACGTTATCCTTGCCCTGGCCGATACGGTCACCGTTGTAGCTGTACCAGGCACCCGACTTGTCGACGATCTCCAGCTTGACCCCCATGTCGATGATCTCCCCCTCGCGCGAGATCCCCTCGCCATAGAGGATGTCGAACTCGGTCTGCTTGAAGGGGGGGGCCACCTTGTTCTTCACCACCTTGACACGGGTCTCGTTGCCGACCACCTCATCGCCCTTTTTGATGCTGCCGATACGGCGAATATCGAGGCGTACTGAGGAGTAGAACTTGAGCGCATTACCACCTGTGGTGGTCTCGGGCGAACCGAACATCACGCCGATCTTCATGCGGATCTGGTTGATGAAGATCACCAGGGTGTTGGAACGCTTGATGTTGGCGGTGAGCTTGCGCAGCGCCTGCGACATCAGGCGGGCCTGCAGGCCGACGTGGGAGTCACCCATATCACCCTCAATCTCCGCCTTGGGGGTGAGCGCCGCTACCGAGTCGATCACTACCACGTCGACCGCGCTGGAGCGCACCAGCATGTCGGCGATCTCCAGCGCCTGCTCACCGGTGTCGGGCTGTGAGACCAGCAGTTCATCCACATCGACACCGAGCTTCTCGGCGTATTGCGGGTCGAGGGCGTGCTCGGCGTCGACGAAGGCACAGGTACCACCCGCCTTCTGCGCCTCGGCGATCACCTGCAGGGTGAGGGTGGTCTTACCGGAGGACTCCGGGCCGTAGATCTCAACCACCCGTCCCTTGGGCAGACCGCCAATGCCAAGGGCGACGTCCAGTCCCAGTGAGCCGGTGGAGATCGCCTCAATATTACGCACAACGCTCTCATCCCCCATGCGCATGACCGATCCCTTGCCGAACTGTTTCTCGATCTGTCCCAGTGCGGCTGCCAGTGCCTTCTTCTTCTGCTCGTCCACGTCGTCTACTCCTCTGTTTAATTCGCTGTTGATTCACATCGCATCGTGCTGCTTGAAGAGAAATTTAGTCCATACATCTCGTTGTGTCAATACTTTTTATCACCTTACTAGTTTTTATTTTATAATTACTTTATATCTAGTTGTCTTACACTATTCCGTTAATAGCGTGTACCATCACAATCAGGAGGGTGATGTGGCAGAGAAATCACTGGAACAGCAGCTGGCAGAACTGAAGTGGGCAACCCGACAGCGACTGCAATATATTGAAATCATGGCATTTTATTGCGGCCTGGTGACTCGCACCGATGTCGCGCGCGCCTTTGCCATCTCCGACCCCGCCGCCACCAAGGACCTCAATCTCTACGGTAAACTGGCCCCCGAGAACCTGATCTACAGGCAGGCGCTGTTTGGCTATACCCCGGCGCCCGGCTTCGAAGAGTGTGTCGCTGACCTCTCCCCTGAGGCAGTATTACCGATGATCGCCCACAATCTCACCGCCATGAGTGGCCCCTATGGCACGCAACCTATCTTCAGCATTCCCGCCGAGTCGCTGCCCACCCCGGCGCGCCTGCCCGACCGGGCAATCACCGCCCAGGTGCTGCGTGCCGTGGCGCAGAAGAAGAAACTGCTAATCAGTTACCGCTCCCTGTCGGACCGCGACAGCGAGGCGCCGCGCCTCATCGAGCCCCATGCCCTGGCCCACAACGGCCTGCGCTGGCACATTCGCGCCTACAACGAGGAGACCTTCGACTTTCGTGACTTCGTGTTATCGAGGATTGAGGCGGCGCAGATGGTCGACACCCCCTCGGAGTCGAGTGGCGAGTTCGATGAAGAGTGGATGGAGACGATCGCGCTGGAGCTGGCCCCTCATCCCGCTCTACCGGAGAGAAAGCAGAGAAATTTATTGATGGATTATGGAGCGGAAGGAGGTCTCATCCTTATTGAGGTGCGCCGCGCCCTGCTCGGCTACCTGCTGCAACAGCTGCATGTCGATACCACCGCGGATCACTCCCTCAACCCACACGCCTATCAGCTTATCGTTGCCAATCGTGACGAGGTGGAGCCGTTCGCCGGGTGGGCCTTCAGCTAACCTGTTAGAGGCCAACGCCGCAACACCCGATACTCCACCCCGGTGGGTGTACTGACCGACTCAACCAGTACGAACTCCCGTGCCTGCCAGTGAAACGCAGGTGGTTCACCCTGCGGCGCCTGTCTCGCCTTGCGCAGCAGGGTGAGGTGTGGACGATAGAGGCGTGACTCAGGTATCAGCCCACAATCCCGCATCGCGCCGTTTAACCTCTCCACCAGTTGCGCAAGCGGTGACGGCACCGCACTGCACCCGAGCCACATCACCTCCGGTTTGGGCCAATAACCGAAGTGGTCCAGTGTCAACTCAAAGGGAGGTGCGCAGATCTCCCCTGCAGCCCGCTCCAGACAGTCGCGGGTCTCGCCATCGACCATACCAGGGAAGTTGAGGGTGACATGAAGATTGGTTGGCGGGTGCGGCCTGCCTCCACACTCCCTGTGTAATGTAAGCAACGGGGCAATCGCATCCCGTAGCGACTCATCCGGCCAGAGGGCAAAGAAGAGGCGCTGCCTGTCGCTCATTGCAGCAGTGTGATGAGCCCATGCAGGGCGAAACGCACCGCCTGGAGACGCACCGCCTCACGATCACCATCAAAGCGGCACCGCTCACTGTGAGGCTCGCGCCCCTCCATCGCCCAGGCAAAACAGACCGTACCCACCGGTTTGTCCGGCGTACCACCTCCCGGCCCGGCAATGCCGCTGATGGCAACGGCGATCTGGGCACGGCTGTTGGCGAGTGCCCCAACCGCCATCTCAACAACCGTCTTTTCACTCACCGCCCCGTGGGAGAGCAGGGTCTCCTCTCTCACCCCCAGCATCTCCTGCTTCGCCTCATTGCTATAGGTGACAAAACCGCGCTCGAACCAGGCGGAGCTGCCCGGCAGATCGGTACACACCTTGGCCAACCAGCCGCCGGTGCATGACTCGGCAGCACTCAGCACTACTCCCAGCTCAACCAGACGATCTGCCAGCCTGGATACCGTGTTCCGAATATCGGGCTCACTACCCATAGAAATGACTCTCATCTATTCTCAATTTGCATAGTTCGATTCTGAACCCATATAGCAATAACGCAAGTCACAGCTCATCACCATCTCTGTCCATCTGGCCCGTGGCCCCGCTTTTCCGCTACACTGCGCCGCATGACAAAGGCGATGCAACAGACGGAGAAGGCGGGGGCACACACCCCGATGATGCAGCAGTACCTGCGCATCAAATCTGAATTTCCGCACATGCTGCTCTTCTATCGCATGGGGGACTTCTACGAGCTCTTTTACGATGACGCCAAACGGGCCGCCGAGCTGCTCGATATTACCCTCACCGCCCGAGGCTCCTCGGCGGGGGCGCCGATCCCGATGGCGGGGGTCCCCTACCACGCGGTGGAGGGCTACCTCGCCCGCCTGATCAAGCTCGGCCAGTCGGTCGCGATCTGCGAGCAGGTTGGCGACCCGGCCACCTCCAAGGGGCCGGTGGAGCGCAAGGTGGTGCGCATCGTCACCCCCGGCACCGTCACCGACGAGGCACTGCTGGAGGAGCGGCGCGACAACCTCATCTGCGCCATCGCCCCCCCCAGAACACAGGGCAAAGAGGGATTCGGCCTCGCCACCCTCGACATCACCTCGGGGCGCTTCAGCGTGCAGCAGCTCCAGGGCGAGGAGACCCTCGCAGCCGAGCTGCAGCGGCTGCAGCCGGTCGAGCTGGTGGTGAGCGAGGAGATGGGGAATACCCCCAAACATGCCGGTCTTACCCGCCTCGCCCCCTGGCACTTTGACCACGACGCGGCCCACCGCCTGCTCTGCCGCCAGTTCGTCACCCGCGACCTGAGCGGCTTCGGCTGCGAGGGGCTCATCGATGCCACCGCCGCCGCCGGGGCCCTGCTCCACTACGTGCAGGAGACCCAGCGCGGCGCCCTGCCCCACCTGCACGGCCTCACCCTGGAGCGCCACGACGAGGCGGTGCAGCTCGACGCGATGAGCCGCCGCAATCTTGAATTGGAGTCCAACCTCGGCGGCAACGACCGGAATACCCTCGCCGGGGTGCTCGACCGCACCGCCACGGCGATGGGCAGCCGCCTGCTGCGCCGCTGGATCAACCGCCCGCTACGCGACCGCGCCCTGCTGCGTGGTCGCCAGCAGGCGATCGAGACCCTGCTGGAGCAACGCCTGTTCGATGAGCTGCGCGACTCGTTGCGCGGCATCGGCGACATCGAACGGATCCTCACCCGCATCGCCCTGAAATCGGCCCGCCCACGCGACCTCACCCAACTACGCGAGGCGCTGCGCCGCCTCCCCGCGCTGCAGCAACAACTCGACGGTTTAGACTCGCCGCAACTGGGCGAGATCGCAAAGCGCATTGCGACCTATCCCGAACTCTACGCGCTGCTGGCAAAGGCGATCATCGAGGAGCCGCCGCTCCTCATCCGCGACGGAGGGGTGATCGCCGAGGGCTACGACAGTGAACTCGACGAGCTGCGGGCGATTCGCGAAAACGCCGGGCAGTACCTCCTCGAC
>JAOUQQ010000108.1 GCA_029879245.1 Chromatiales bacterium
AGGTGCTTGAGGTATTGAAGGCCGACGGCATGGACATTGAGATGAGCAACGGCCACATCGGTGGGGCCGGTTACGATGCCGCAGGCGACCCGCTGCCTGCCGAGACCCTGGAGCTGGCCAGGAACTCTGACGCCGTGCTGCTGGGTGCCGTCGGTGGCCCCGAGTACGACAAGCTGGACCGTCCGCTGCGCCCCGAGCGCGGTCTGCTGCGTATCCGCAAGGAGCTGAACCTGTTTGCTAACCTGCGTCCGGCGCTGCTGTACGAAGAGCTGGCCGATTCCTCTTCATTGAAACCGGAGGTCGTTTCCGGTCTCGACATCATGATCGTGCGCGAGCTGACTGGCGATGTGTACTTCGGTGAGCCGCGCGGCATTGAGGAGCGTAACGGTGAGCGCGTTGGCTTTAATACCATGCTTTACTCCGAGTCCGAGGTGCGCCGTGTGGCGCGCGTGGCCTTTGATATTGCGATGAAGCGCGGCAAGCGTCTCTGCTCGGTGGAGAAGGCCAATGTGCTGGAGTGCTCCGAGCTGTGGCGTGAGGTAGTGCTGGAGGTGGCGAAGGAATACCCCGAGGTCGAGGTGAGCCACATGTATGTGGACAACGCCGCCATGCAGCTGGTGAAGTGGCCCAAACAATTTGATGTCATCGTCACCGGCAACATCTTCGGCGATATCCTCTCCGATCAGGCCTCCATGCTCTCCGGTTCCATCGGCATGTTGCCCTCGGCCTCGCTGGATGAGAGCAACAAGGGGATGTACGAGCCGATTCACGGATCCGCCCCCGACATCGCCGGACAGGACAAGGCCAATCCGCTAGCCACCATCCTCTCGGTGGCGATGATGCTGCGTTACACCTTCGCTGATGAGGCCAATGCCAAGCGCATCGAGGATGCGGTGAAGGCGGTACTGGCAAAGGGTATTCGCACCGTCGACATCTGGACCGAGGGGTGCGAGAAGGTCAGCTGCAGCGGCATGGGCGATGCAGTCGTCGCCGCGATGCGCGCGTAATACATTCATTACAGGATTGAGGAGAGGGTCATGAAAAAGGTTGGTCTGGTAGGTTGGCGCGGTATGGTCGGTTCGGTCCTGATGGGCCGCATGCGTGAGGAGAAGGACTTCGATCTCATCGATCCGGTCTTCTTCACCACCTCGAACCCCGGCGGCAAGGGGCCTGACATCGGCAAGGATGTCCCCCCGCTCAAGGATGCGATAAGCATCGACGAGCTGAAGGCGATGGATGTGATCATCACCTGCCAGGGCGGTGACTACACCAAGGAGGTCTATCCGCAGCTGATGGCGAGCGGCTGGAAGGGCTACTGGATCGACGCCGCCTCCACCATGCGTATGAAGGATGACTCCATCATCGTGCTCGACCCGGTCAACAAGAACGTTATTCAGGACGGCCTGGCCAACGGCATCAAGACCTATGTGGGAGGTAACTGCACCGTTAGCCTCATGCTGATGGCGATCGGTGGTCTGTTTGAGAAGGGGCTCATCGAGTGGATCACCCCGATGACCTACCAGGCCGCCTCCGGCGCCGGTGCCCGCAACATGCGCGAGCTGATCCAGCAGATGGGGGCGGTCAACGCCGAGGTGAAGGGGCTGCTCGACGACCCGGCCTCCGCGATCCTCGAGATCGACCGCAAGGTGACCGACTTCCTCCACTCTGACCGTTATCCGCTCGACGCCTGGCCGGTGCCGCTCGCCGCCTCCCTGATCCCGTGGATCGACGTGCAGCTCGACTCCGGGCAGTCGAAGGAGGAGTGGAAGGCGCAGGTGGAGACCAACAAGATCCTCGGTCGCTCCGATAACCAGATCCCGATCGACGGCCTCTGCGTGCGCGTCGGCGCGATGCGCTGCCACAGCCAGGCGCTGACCATCAAGATGACCAAGGACGTACCCCTGGATGAGATCCACGACATCATCGCCAGCCACAACGACTGGGTGAAGGTGGTGCCGAACGACCGTCAGGTCACCATGGAGCAGCTCACCCCCGCCGCCGTCACCGGTACCCTCACCGTGCCGGTCGGCCGCATGCGTAAGCTGACCATGGGTAATGATTACCTCTCCGCCTTCACCGTCGGCGACCAACTGCTGTGGGGTGCCGCCGAGCCGCTGCGCCGCATGCTGCGCATCCTGCTGGAGAGCTGAGAGGTGAGGCTAGAGGCCCCTAATATGTCACATAATGTGAATATCCAGGCGATGAAAAGTTGGAAAAAACCCTTATATGAGTTACAGTTAGTTGCAATAACTAAAGTTAGTTGGTAACTTTGTACCTCAAGTACTCAAAGAAAAGCTAATATACGTCCCTAGGACCATGACAAACAAAGCTGATATCAAGGGAGTTACGATGGTGCGGAAGCTGATAAACACGCTGCTGACTCTATCAATACTTGCGCCCCTGAGCGCATTTGCAATCGGTCTGGGCGATGTTCGTCTCAATTCGGCGCTAAGCGAACGGCTGAGTGCGGAGATTGAGTTACTCTCGGTAAGCCCTACTGAGGGGAAGAATCTCACCGTTTCGCTGGCATCACAGCAAACTTTCGACAAAATCGGTCTGGATCGTCCAGCCCTGTTGATGTACCTGGAGTTTGAGGTCATTGCGGATGCAAACGGCAATTACACCATTATAGTTACCTCCCGTGAGCCCATTAATGAGCCCTTCCTGGATTTTCTGGTAGAGGTCGACTGGAAATCGGGACGGGTGCTGCGCCAGTACACCCTCCTTCTCGACCCCCCATCGGGTTATTCGGATACTGCACCGGCAGTTTATACCCCGGATCTGAGTGATAACGCGCTTGCCAGCATCGATTCCGAGGATGAAGGGCAAGTCGCAGAGGTGGACGAGGTTGACGGCGCGTCAAATACCACTGAAGAGATGGCGGTCGCCTCTGCTGATGTCGATGAGATGGATTCGGCGGAAGATGGGGAGATGGACTCTGCGGATGATGCCAGGAGCACCTCTGTGGACGAAGAGACCGTGGCTCAGGGTGACGAGGCTGCTGAGGCTGGAATGGATGATGAAGGTGGAGCCATTGATTCTGAGCAGATTAAGAGTAGTGACGAGAAGAAAGCACCAGCAACCACACCCGCCAGACCTGTCGCAAAGAGTACACCTAAACCTGTAGGCTCACTTGTCTATGGCCCGGTCAAGGCCAATGACACCCTGTGGAGCATTGCCCAGCGTTTGCGACCAAGTAACGATGTAACCGTTCAGCAGATGATGTTGGCACTGCAGAAGGCCAATCCCTACGCGTTTGTGGATAACAATATTAATCGTCTGAAACGAGGCTATGTGCTTCGTCTTGACGACCCTTCAGCTATTAAGGCAATGAGCAAGGGAGAGGCTGTTCGTGAGGTGGCGCGGCAGACTCGTGCCTGGTCAGATTATCGGGAGAGCGTTGCACAGAAAGCTGCTCAGCGTCCAGCCAAGGCCGCGGCAGTTAAACCTGAACCTGGGGCAGTTACTGCAGCAGCAAAGACAGAGCCAAAACTGACGCTGGTTGCACCAGAGGGTAAGGTTAGTGATAGCGCCAAGTCTCCATCCGGTGGTGCGGCAGAGAAAAACGCGGGGCAGATGAGTGATGAGCTGAAATTGGCACTAGAGACTTCAGCCGCCCAACGTAAGGAGAACGAAGTCCTGCGCAGTCGTCTGTCAGCCCTTGAGTCGCAAATTGACAGAATGGAGAAGGTCATCACCCTAAAGAACGCTGATCTCAAGGCGCTTCAGGATCAGTTACGCAAACAGGGTAGTGCGCAATTGCCCGCAGCAACTCCTTCACAGGAGACACCCGTACTGGTCGATAAATCGGAGGGTGGCAAGGCGGTTGATGCAGCAGTGGAAAAGCCACAGACCGTAACCAGTGAAGAGAAAAAAGATGTCGCGGCCACTACCGCTGTCTCCGATTCTCCAGCCAATGCAGAAGCTGCAAAACCCGCCGTGGCAGCACCTGGAGAGACCTCATCGCCGAGCCCGGTAGAACCGATCAAGCCTGATGCGGCGAAGGTCGAACCGGCAAAACCAGAGACAAAGCCGGCTGAACAGAAAAAACCAGAGCAGAAGAAACCGGAACAGAGAAAGCCGCGCCCTGTTGTTATTACAGAGCCTGAACCCGAGAAGAGTTTTGTCGATGAAATCTTTGATCAGGTAGGGTCGCTGTTAAAGATATTCGAGGATCCCATGATTCAGGGGATTATCGGCGGCGTTGTGGTAATCATGCTGCTGCTGGTGGTTCTCATCATCAAGCGTCGCCGTAAAGGCGCGTTTCAGGAGAGCATCCTGAACACGGCGGGTAGCTCATCAATGATGCAGGCGAGTGATGAGCAGGGGAGTGAAACTTCATTCCTAAGCGATCTGGCAATCAGTGGCATGGGCCCTGGAACGATTCAGACCGATGAGGGAGAGGCCGACCCGATTACCGAGGCAGAAGTGTTTATCGCCTATGGTCGCCATCAGCAGGCAGAAGAGGTGCTAAAGAAGGCACGTAGTATCTCACCGGATAGAAGCGATATCGCGGCCAAATTGCTGGAAGTGTATTACGCCACCAAGGATCGAGAGAAGTTTGAGGCTCTGATTGAAGAGAGTGTCGGTGCACTGCAGGGCGATGATGAGCTCTGGGGTAAGGTGCTGACGATGGGCCGTGAGTTGTGCCCGGGTAATGTACTGTTTGCCGCCGAGGCTGGTGCCACCGCTCCGGCCGCTACATCTAAACCGGCAGATAACAGTGTTGGTGGAGACGTACTGGATATTGGCCTCGATCTTGATGAACTCTCTGCCGATATGGAGAGTGGCTCAGGTGGTGGAGATATGGATCTTGACCTGGGCATGGATTTCGGTGACCTCGACGCGGCTGAAGATAGTGGTTCAGCGGCAGAGTCATCGGCAGAGGAGTTTGACCTGGGTGACTTTGGATTAGGTGAGAGCGACGCAGGTGCAGGTGATGAAGCGTCTGAAATGGATATGGATCTGGGCGCTCTTGATCTGGGTGGAGATGATGTCGCAGCCGCTGAGGAGAGTAGTGGTCTCGACTTTGATCTCGACTTGGGTAGTTCAGATGAAACCACCGCTGAGGAAGATAGTGGTGAGATGAGTTTTGACCTTGACATGGGTGCTGCAGATGAGGCGGCTGAGGATTCGAGTGGTGAACTCGATTTCGACCTGGGAGGTTCAGACGAGGATAACTCGGGTGACGAACTCGGTTTTGATCTCGACATGGGCGATCTGGATACTGGGGCAGATGAAGGAGACGGTGATATGAGTCTGGATATGGGTGATATGTCAGCTGCACTCGATATGTCGGATGACAGCGTATCGATGGAGCTCGATGCGGCACTGGATGATCTGAGTCTGGATGATCTGGGTGATTTAGGTGATCTCGACGATTTGGGCGATCTGGGTGATGGTGATGATGTTAGTCAAAAGCTCGACCTTGCCCAGGCCTACTCTGAAATGGGCGATGCCGACGGGGCACGCACTATGCTTGAAGAGGTACTCTCTGAGGGTAACGACGAGCAGAAGCAGCAAGCTGAAGCTCTCTTAGCAAAGCTCTAATTACAATAACCATGTTGTAACATTCCGCCCCGTTTCGGCATCCTGCCGGGACGGGGCGTTTTACATATAGTGATCTGAAATGCGCATAGCGGTAGGTGTTGAATACGACGGCAGTAACTTTTCCGGCTGGCAGTTCCAGAAGCATGGTGAGCGGACGGTGCAGGAGGAGGTGGAGAGGGCGCTGAGCAAGGTGGCCAACCACCCGGTGCGGGTACATTGTGCCGGGCGCACCGATACAGGGGTTCACGCCACCGGCCAGGTGATCCATTTCGATACCGAGGCGATGCGCGACGAGCGTGCCTGGGTCTTCGGCGCCAACGCCAATCTGCCCAAGGATGTGGCTGTACTGTGGGCCAGGCCGGTTAGTGACGAGTTTCACGCCCGCTTCTCAGCCACATGCCGCGCCTACCGCTACGTGATCTTCACGCGGCACGTGCGTCCCACCTTTCTTGCCTATCGCGTCTCCTGGCACTACAAACCGCTTGATGTTGGGCGCATGGCCGAGGCGGGCAGGGCCCTTGTCGGCGAGCACGATTTCTCATCCTACCGTGCCGTCGCCTGTCAGGCGAAGAGCCCGGTGCGCACCCTGCACAAGCTGGAGGTGACGGGGGAGGGCCCCTTTATCTTTATCGATGTGGAGGCCAACGGCTTCCTCCACCACATGGTGCGTAATATCGCAGGAGTACTGATGGCGATCGGTGATGGTGACAGGCCGGTTGAGTGGGCAAAAGAGGTATTGGAGGCGCGTGACCGCGCCCTCGGCGGGGTGACCGCACAGCCCTATGGGCTCTATCTCACAGAAGTGGCATATCCGGCTGAATTTGGCCTCCCTGCGCTTACCCATGTGCCGCCTGTCTGGTAAACTGCGCGGTTCTATGAGCAGACGTACTCGCAGCAAGATTTGTGGCATCACCCGTCCCGAGGATGCAGTGGCTGTCGCCTCACAGGGGGCCGATGCCATTGGGCTGGTGTTCTATCCGTCTAGCCCGCGCAACGTGACGGTAGAACAGGCCCAGGCCGTGATCGCTGCCCTGCCGCCCTTTGTTACCACGGTAGGGCTGTTTGTTGATGCGGATGCAACGGATGTTCGGGCGATAATGGATGAGGTACCGCTGGATCTGCTGCAATTCCACGGTAATGAAGATGAAGCCTACTGCCACAGTTTTGGCCGTCCCTACTACAAGGCGGTACGTATGGCAGAGGGGGTAGAACTGAGCGACGAGGCAAAGCGTTATGCTTCGGCATCGGCCCTGCTGCTCGATAGCTATCAGCAGGGGATTCCCGGAGGCACAGGCCACGCCTTTGACTGGGCGCGTATCCCCGACGGGCTGACAAAGCCGATCATCCTGGCCGGCGGATTGGGCCCAGAGAATGTAGAGGAGGCGATCCGTGCGGTTCGCCCCTATGCGGTCGACGTCAGCAGTGGCGTCGAGGCCGCCAAGGGCATCAAGGATGCCGAGAAGATTATCGCCTTTATGCGAGGAGTAGAGAGAGCCGATGGCGAACAGTAAATTTGCAGAGCTGATGCAGCTGCCCGACGAGCGGGGCCACTTTGGCCCCTACGGCGGGGTGTTTGCCTCCGAGACCCTGATGGAGGCGATCGGTGAGCTGCGCACTGCCTATGACAAATACAAGAATGACGAAGAGTTCAAGGCGGAGTTGGCCCACGAGCTGAAGCACTTCGTTGGCCGTCCATCTCCCGTCTACCATGCCAGGCGCTGGAGCGAGAAGCTGGGCGGGGCGCAGATCTGGCTCAAGCGTGAAGACCTCAACCATACCGGTGCCCACAAGATTAATAACGCCGTCGGTCAGGCGCTGCTGGCGCGACGGATGGGCAAGAGACGCATCATCGCCGAGACCGGTGCCGGTCAGCACGGCGTGGCCACCGCCACCGTCTGCGCCCGCTACGGCATGGAGTGCGTGGTCTATATGGGTGCCGAGGATATCGAGCGGCAGAAGATCAACGTCTTCCGCATGACCCTGCTCGGCGCCAAGGTGGTCCCGGTCACCTCCGGCTCCAAGACACTTAAAGATGCATTGAACGAGGCGATGCGCGACTGGGTCACCAATGTGGATGACACCTTCTACATCATCGGCACCGTCGCCGGTCCCCACCCCTATCCGGCATTGGTACGCGATTTCCAGGCGGTGATCGGTGAGGAGGCGAAGGTGCAGATGCAGGAGGAGACCGGCCGACTGCCCGACGCCCTGGTCGCCTGCATCGGCGGTGGTTCCAACGCGATGGGTCTCTTCTACCCCTTCCTCGCCGACGAAGAGGTCGAACTCTATGGCGTTGAGGGGGGCGGTCACGGCATCGAAAGCGGGCAGCACGCCGCGCCGCTCTGCGCCGGCAAGCCCGGGGTGTTGCACGGCAACCGTACCTACCTGATGGAGGATGAGAACGGGCAGATCATCCACACCCACTCCATCTCCGCCGGCCTCGACTATCCGGGGGTCGGTCCCGAGCACGCCTGGCTGAAGGATGTG
>JAOUQQ010000001.1 GCA_029879245.1 Chromatiales bacterium
CAGTCGCACCCCCGGGGCTCCTCTGCGGTTAACGGCGTCATGGCGAATCTTTTCTCTGCATCGAAGGCGGCATAGTCACTTCGGATCTGTAACGCGCTGTTATTGATGAGCCCCAGACCGCGCCACGCAAACTCTTCACGCAAGGCAAAAACCTCATCCATCAGACTCTGCGCCTTCTGGTTGCCCGCCTCACTCACTGCACGGCAGTACTCGTTCTCCACCTCACTGCGCCCACCGTTGATCTGCTCAATCAGCATGAGCGTCGATTGCATCACATCGAGCGGCTCAAAGCCGGCGATCACCAGCGGCTTCTCATACGCAGCTGCAATCGGCTGATAGGCACGGCAGCCAATGATTGTGCTGACGTGTGACGGGCCGAGAAAACCGTCGATCGTCGTCTCGCCCTGTTGCAGGATCGCCGCCATCGCCGGTGGCGTTAGCAGATGATTACAGAAGACGGAGAGGTTCTTCAGCCCCTCACGCTCCGCATGGGTGATCGCCACCGCCGTGGCCGGTGTGGTGGTCTCAAAGCCGATGGCAAAGAAGACCACCTCTCGCTGCGGATTGTCGCGGGCAATGGTCAGCACATCCTGAGTAGAGTAGACCATGCGCACGTCAAATCCCTCCGCCCTGGCCCGAAACAGACTATCCCGATCACGGGTCGGTACCCGCATCAGGTCGGCATAGCTGCAGAGTATGGGGGCATGCTCACGCAGCAGTTGCAGCGCCATGGTGATACGCCCCGAGGGCAGGACACAGACCGGGCAGCCGGGGCCGTGAATATAATGGAGGTTCTCGGGCATCAGCCCCTGCACCCCGTAACGGAAGATCGCATGGGTGTGACCGCCACAAAACTCCATCAGGCGATAGTCGCGCTGTGGTTTAACCGCGGCACGAATCGCCACAGCGAGTCGCTGTGCCAGGGCGTGGTCACGAAACGGTGCGATATATTTCACGGCCTCTCCTGCCCCTCCGGCTGCACCAGTGCCCCCGCCTCAGCAAAGAGCCTCAGGGTGCGCTCTGCCTCCTGCGGCTCGATACGGCTGATAGCATATCCCACATGCACCAGCACGTAGTCGTCCAGCACCACCCCATCGAGCAGCGCCAGGGAGATCACCTTGCGCACCCCGCCCACCTCGACCGTGGCGCTCTCACCCGTGACATCAAGCTGCACCACCCGGGCCGGGATCGCCAGACACATACTACTGTCCGATCTCCGCGAGCTGTCGCGTGGCGCTTAGCCACTGATACCAGCTATCCATCCCCTCACCGCTGGTAGCGGAGAGTTGCAGCACCTTAATGCGTGGATTGACCCTGCGTGCATAGTCGATGCACTGCTCCACATCGAACTGCAGGTGGGGGAGGAGGTCGAGCTTATTGAGCAGCAGCAGATCGGCGGAGGCAAAGATATCGGGGTACTTGATCGGCTTATCCTCCCCCTCGGTAACCGAGAGGATCACCACCCGATACGCCTCACCCAGGTCAAAGGCGGCGGGGCAGACCAGGTTGCCGACGTTCTCGATAAAGAGCAGGCTCCCGGATGGTGGTTGCAGCGACTCCAGTGCATGACCCACCATGTGGCCATCGAGGTGGCATCCCTTACCGGTGTTGATCTGCTGCACCGCTGCCCCGGTCTGTCGGATCTTCTGCGCATCGTTATCGGTCTGCTGGTCGCCCTCGATCACCGTGATCGGCAGCTTGCCCCTGAGCGCCTCAATGGTGCGGGTCAACAACGTTGTCTTGCCCGAGCCGGGGCTGGAGAGGAGATTGAGCGCCAGAATATTCCGTTCACTCAGCCAGCGACGATTAGCCGCCGCGTATTCATTATTTTTGCTAAGGATATCCTGCTCCAGCCGGATCAGGCGCTCCTCGCCATGGTGGTGATGGTGGTGGTCGCCATGTCCCTCTGCCACTCTCCGACTATCCGTCTCACCACATCCGCATACGCTACACATCTGCCCACCCCGCTCAGCAATCGTCTCCACAATCTATGCCAAATCGCTCTGCAAATACACCCTGCAGGCGCACGGGGATCCCATACTGGTATACTCTGCCCCACACACCATCACGACAGGGTAGCTCCATGCACAGGGCCAGAAAACGGTTCGGCCAGAACTTTCTCCACGACCAGGGGGTGATCAGCGGCATCGTTGCGGCGATCCGTCCGCGTGAGGGTGAGCATCTGGTGGAGATCGGCCCCGGCATGGGGGCGATGACCGAGCCGCTGCTTGAGGGGTGCAAGGCGATGGATGCGGTGGAGCTGGATCGCGACCTGATCCCCGGGCTACGTGCCCAGTTCGCGGTGCAGGGTGGGCTCACACTGCACAACGCCGATGCCCTGAAGTTCGACTTCTGCGCCCTCGCCACAGATGGCCGTCCGCTGCGGGTGGTCGGCAACCTCCCCTACAACATCTCCACCCCGCTCATCTTCCACCTGCTGGGGCAGTCACACTGCATTCAGGATATGCACTTTATGTTGCAGCAGGAGGTGGTGGACCGCCTCGCCGCCGGGCCCGGCAATGGTGACTATGGGAGACTCGGCATCATGGTGCAGTACCGTTGCCGGGTAGAGAAGCTCTTCACCGTTCCCCCTGGCGCCTTCAACCCGCCCCCCAAGGTCTACTCGGCGATCGTTCGCCTCACCCCCTACGCCGAGCCACCGGTTGCGGCAAAGGATGATAGACTGCTGGCTCAGGTGGTCACCACCGCCTTCCAGCAGCGGCGCAAGACCCTGCGCAACAACCTGAAAAAATTACTTCCAGTCGATACCATCGAGGCGCTCGGTATCGACCCGGCGCGTCGCCCCGAGACCCTGACGCTGGAGGAGTATGTACGCCTCGCCGATGCCCTTTACCAGACCAACCACTCGCCGCGCTAAAATTGTGAATGCAACCGTAACTGCTGCGATCGAAATCCTCTATAATGGCCACTATAAGAGTGCGGTGAGTGTCCGGAAACCGACTGTTGTTCCTCTCATAAAACCGGGCACAGTTGCTCCATCTCAACCGGTTATTCATGCATCAGGGGTAGAACCAGGATGAAAAGTAAGGTCGATACAAAGGACTTACAGATTGGTATGTATGTATCCGAGCTGGATCGTCCCTGGCTTGAGACCCCCTTTCTATTTCAGGGCTTTCGTATCTCCAGCAAAGGGGACATCAACGAGCTGACCCACTACTGCAAATTTGTCTACATCGATGAAGAGAAGAGCGACTACGAAAAGGAGCTCATTCCACAATCGACACAAAATAATCATGCGTCGAGACAGCTACCGGAAATCAAGGTACGTTTTCCTGAACACAAGGTGCCGATCGAAGAGGAGATGTCAGAGGCACGCAAGATTCGCGCTGTGGCCGAACAGCAGATCTCTGAGCTACTCAATCAGTCAAAGGGGGGTAAGGCACTCGATATTCAGCAGGCCAATGTCGTCGTCAAAAATATCACCCAGAGCCTGATGCGCAGCCCGGACGCGATGGTTCTGCTCAGCAGCATCAAGAGCCATGAGCGTGAGGCCGAGGCACACGCCATGAACACCTGCATCCTCTCTATCACCCTGGGGCGTTTTATGCGTTTCTCGCCGAAGATGGTGGATGAGCTGGGTCTTGCCGCCCTGCTGCATGATGTGGGCGAGGTAAAGATCCCCACCGAACTGCTGCACAAGGAGAAAAAATCCCCTGAGGAGCTGGCACAGGTCAAGCGCCATACCGAATTTGGTGCCCACATCCTGATGGGGGCCAAGGGGATGCCGGAGAGTGTTATCGAGGTCGCCTACTCCCACCATGAACAGATCGATGGCAAGGGGTACCCGCGGGGACTCACCGCTGAGGGGATCAGCGCCTTTTCCCGTATCGTCACTATCGTTGAGACCTATGACCGACTGACACAGGGCTATAACGAGAAACGGATCTCTGCCACCGAGGCGCTACGCTATCTCTACCTCTATCGTGACAAGATCTTCGATGCCCGCATCACTGAGGCCTTTATTAAATGTCTGGGGATATATCCGGTGGGCAGTCTGGTGGAGCTGGAGACCGGTGAGGTAGGTATCGTCATCTCGGCCCAGCCCGGCGAATTCCTCCACCCCAGACTGATGCTGGTCAGGGATCGCAAAAAGAGCCCCTTCGACAAACCGCGCATCATGAACCTGGCCACCTTTGCCAAGAGTGATCCGGGTAAATATGTGGTGAAACAGGTATTGCCGCCCGATGCCTACGGGGTCGACATGCGCTCCTATCTACTGAGCGAAGATTTGATCAGCGCCTAATATTAGACCGGTCCGCCATAGACATGGATCGGATCTGACTTGCCACGCACGTTGTGTTTACCCAGATCCGTCAGCTCTCCCTTTAGTGGGGCGGAGAGCATCTGATACGCATCGGAAGAGACGATGATGGTGTGCTGCAGTCGTTTGGAGAGCCCCTCCAGCCTGCTGGCGGTATTAACCGCATCGCCGAGGAAGGTATATTCGTAGCGGTGATCGGAACCGATGGTGCCCGCCATCACCCGACCAAAGTGGATACCGATCCCTGCCTTGGCAGGCGAACCGTCGGGCAGCTCCAGTTCACTGACCCGTTTGGCGATGTCGAGCGCCGTCGCCATCGCATTGTCGATGGCCCACGCCGGGTGTTCAGTGCTATAGACTGCCAGAATCGCATCGCCCATAAATTTGTTAATGATGCCGTTGTAGCGGGAGACCATCTCGCTCAGCTCTGAGAAGAAGGTGTTGAGGAAGTGGATCACATCTTCGGCCGAGGCGGCCTCGGTCATCTCGGTAAATCCGCGTATATCGCAGAAGAGGATCGCCACATCACGCTGCTCACCATGCTTGAGGGTCTCGGTATCGGTTGTCAGCAGCTTCTCCATAATATCGGGGCTAACCACCTTGCGCAGCATCTGCTCCACCTTCTCGCGATCCTGAACGTAGTCGACCAGACGATTTAACTGAATTGCCAGTAAGCCCAGCTCATTCTGACTAACAACCGGAATCATCTGCTCGAACTCACCCGCCTGGGCATCACGCACCACCTTTAACTGCGGTTCGATAATAGAGTGGAGGGTGCGCGAATAGCCGCGAATCGACCAGACCATCAACAGCCCCATCATAATGAGATAAAAGAGCAGATCTGTCGCAAACATCGCCACCACAGGCTTGTGATCCAGCGGGAACGCCTCCAGAGTCTCATTCAGCTTGAGAGTGGCAGTTAACCCAAACAGCAGGATCAGGGTAAGGATACTCAGGGTCGCCCGCTTCATGGTGACGGAGATCGGGATCAGGCGGAAGCTGTCAACACTCTGCTCCACCCCGTTTTTAAACCACTCCCGACTCGCCGCCAGAGTGGTATCGACACCCGCGAAATAACCAAAGGTAATAATAATCAGAGTGCTGCAGAGTGCATCGATAACACGCACCTCATACAGCAGTGTCGATATGAGCATCGATGCCGTGGCGATCACCGCATAAAGGCTCAGCTCACGCAGAAAATAGAGGCGCTGACGAAGAGAGAGGCAGTTAATGCGCTTTTCTGGCGAGTTGTAACGACCCCAGAAGAGTTTGCCGACCAGAAACATCAGCAGAAAATAGGCGATCGGCAACAGATAGATGGTCTGGTTGTTGGCCTCAAGCGCGATAAGCTGATAGATAGCAAGCGTCACCATACTCGCCACATAGTGCCCATAGCGAATATGCCTGTCCTGAA
The DNA here is from genome assembly GCA_029879245.1 of Chromatiales bacterium. Lineage (GTDB taxonomy): Bacteria > Pseudomonadota > Gammaproteobacteria > Thiohalomonadales > Thiohalomonadaceae > JAPHSX01. The sequence continues at coordinate 5,697 of JAOUQQ010000001.1, forward strand.
TGCCAATGAGTGAGAAGTTAAAACGCATTAAACCTTTTCTTTAACTTGTTATTCGCGCCATAACGACTGCACCAAGTCGGATCGCGCCACCATCTACCCGCAATATAGTAAGTGATACCGTATAGAGTTTCTACCAAAATTAAGAAAATACAAGGTTTTACGGCATATTTCTACCATTTAACCATAACTCTGCCGCACTACGGGTCGTATCGAGTATCACGGAGGGATAGAGACCGGTAACAAGAACGATCACCGCCAGCACCGCAATTAGCAGTAGTTCACGCCCACGAATATCCTGAGCAGCGAGGATCGCCTGGCTCCTCGCCACACCGTAAAAGACGCGTCGATAGTGAGCCAGAAGATAGCCTGCCCCCAGTATCAGGGCAAAGAGGGCGGCCAGTCCGGCACCGGTATGACTCTTAAGGGTAGCAATGATCAGCAGGAACTCCGCAATAAAACCGTTGGTACCGGGGATCCCCATACTCGCCAGGGCGAAAAGGAAGAAGAGGGCGGCCAGCAGCGGCATGGTAGTGGCAACCCCACCGAGGGTGATCACCTCATTGGTACCTATACGCTGGTGCAGCATGGCCGTTAGCAGCACCAGCCCCCCACTGATCACGGTGAAATTGAGCAGTGCGAAGAGCGCCCCCTGAATCCCCTCGATATTGAATGAGGCCAAACCTAACACCACTAGCCCCACGTGGCTCATGCTGGAGAAGGCGAGCATACGCCGCAGATTGGTCTGTACCAGGGCCATCAGTGCACCATAAAGGAGAGCGATCACCCCCAGCCCCGCCAGCAACCAGTGAAACTGCTGCGCCGCCTCCGGCGCGAGGGGGATGGCAAAGCGGATCAAACCGTAGACCCCCAGCTTGATCCCCAGCAGGATCGCCGTCAGCCCCAGCGGCCCCTCCATCGCCACCGTCGGCAGCCAGGTGTGTAGTGGGAAGAGCGCCGTCTTTACCGCAAATCCCAGCAGCAACAGCAGAAAGACGACCCCCTGCGGCTCCTGTCCCAGCGGTTCAGAAAGCAACCGCAGGTAGTCGAACACCAATCCGCCATCGGCGTGGTTGAAGGCGAGCAGGAGAAAACCGAACAGCAGGGGAACCCCACCGATCAGCATCTGCATAATGTATTTCGATGCGGCAAAGCGACGGTTGGGCCCGACCCCCCAGAGGCTGATGAGGAAGAAGCTCGGGATCAGTGAGAGCTCCCAGAAGAGGAAAAAGGCCATCGTGTCGAGGGCGGTGAAGATCCCCAGTGTCGCCGTCTCCAGCAGCAGTAACAGGATAAAATAGAGACGCGGCATGGTACGCACACTGTTCCACGAAATCACCACCACCCCGAGGAAGAGCAGCGTTGTCAGCGGCAGAAAGAGCAATGAGATACCATCAACACCCATCTGATAGTGGATATTTAGCGTCGGGATCCACACTGCGCTCTCCACAAACTGAAACTCTCCCACGCTGCTGTCGAAGGCCACAACCATGGCGACAGCGAGAGCCAGATCCAGCAGCGCCGCCCCCAGGGCCACCCAGCGTGCGAGGCGTACATCGAGCAACCAGATCAGAATCGCCGCCAGCGGCAGGCTGAGGAGCATCAGGCTGATATAGGGGAAAGTATGCTCAGTCACACCACAGCCCCCTTAATGAACACGGGCATAGAACTCCCCCAGATTGACCAGTGACATATCGACCAGCTCCAGCAGTGGCTCAGAGTAGAAACCGGCACCCAGCAGGCAGAAGAGGATCGTCGACGCCAGCACCACCTCGGCACGATTAACACGCTCTATCTCCCGCATCCCCTCCGGTTTGGCGGCAAGAAAGGCGCGCTGGAAGGCCCACAACAGAAAACCGGCGGCTACCACGTTGCCCAGCGCCGCGGCGATGGTCACCAGCGCACCGTAGCGGTGCATCGACGCCTCCAGGATCAGGTGAGCGGCATCAAAACCGGGGGTACCCGGCATTCCAACAATGGAGAGACCGGCAACAAAGAAGGTGATGCCGATAAGTGGAATGGTTTCAAACAGACCACCCAGCTGATGCAGCAACGCAGTGCGGGTGCGGCGAAACACCATCCCGGTCATAAACAGCAGCCCCGCCCCGGCAAGGCCAAAATTTATCGACAGGATCAGCGCCCCCTGAAAGGCGAGTTTGCTAAGGCTGAACAAGCCGATTATCAGGATCCCCGAGTGGCTGATCACCGCAAAGGCGAGCAGGCGACGCAGATTGCTCTGGGTCAGCGCCAGCAGTGCCGCATAGAAGACCCCCGCCACGGCAAAGGCGATGATATAGATGTGCCACTGCATCACCGCCTCAGGGAGCAGCGGCAGCACGAAACGAAAGATACCGTAAATGCCGGTCTTGAGCCCGATGAGAAAGACCGGCGCCACCGCCACCGAGCCGTGCTCGGCGATCTTCGGTAACCAGCCGTGCAGCGGAAAGAGCGGCACACGCACCGCCATCCCGTAGAACAGCAGGAAAAAGATGATACTTTGGGTTGCTGCCGCCAGGGGTTGAGCCGCCAGGGCGTAGAGATTGAAACTCCACTCGCCATTGTTGGCATCGGCATAGTTCCAGCCCAGCATCAGGGTACCGGCGAAAAGTAGCAGCAGGCCGCTAGCCATGAACTGAACGAAGCGCATTACCGCCTCATCCTTGGCCGGTGAGGTCGACCACTTGTGCAGCAGATAACTGACAGGCAGAAGCTGTAGCGCGGTGACCACGACAAACCAGAGCAGATCCACCGTTACCACACTGGAGATAAGCGCCGCCTGTACGGCGAATACCGTTACCAGAAACAGTCCCTTGGGGGGGAAAGTGCGTACCTCGCCATAGAGCACCACCAGAAGGGTCAGCAGGGCGGTAAATATGACGAACAGTACACCAACGCCATCCACTGCCGCATGGTAGGCCAGCGGCCCCAGCAGTTGCAGTCTCTCCGCCAGCTGAAAGGCGGTGACACCATGATCCAGTGTCTGATAGAGCTCAAAGGCCAGCCACAGCTCAATCAGCGCCGCGATCATCGCAACGGGAAAGAGGAGACGATCCCGCTTGCGGATCAGCAGCAGTATTGCCATCGCCAGTAGCGGCAACAACTGAAGTAGCGCCAGGAGCGGAAGGTCGCTCTGTGTACTCCAGTGGATCTCCTGCATCAACATCTTCTGCCCGCCTAAATAATGACCACCAGGGTCGCCATGATCATCAGCCACAGGTAGCGGGGTCGCTCCAGCAACTTCTCAATCGCCTGCGCCTGGCTGCCGATACGGCTGATAAGCCCAATTAGCCCCTCACCGCCGCTGCGCAGGATCAGATTCTCCTCCAGCCACTCCAGTCGTATCGCCAGCCACTCCATGGCGCGACCGGCAACACCACGACCGGTTCCGATCTCGCTGTGACTCTGCACATGTCCGACCACACGATTGACCACCGCGCTATCGAAGTGCTCCACCTCTCGGGCCAGTGACTCGGTGGGGCGCAACAACAGCGCGTCACTCACATCATCAAGCCAGAAGCGTTGCAGGCTGGCGTGGTAGAGCCAGCGCTGCCTGCGCAACCAGGCCGCCACGGCCCTGGGCGGCTTTTCACTCTGCACCAGGATCGAGGGGGCGCTGAGAAACTGCAGGGCACGCCAGCTGGCATGGGCCATCAGGTGCAGCGCCGCCACCTCATACCAGCCAAGACCGATAGTGATAAACATCAGCCCCACCTGTGCAGTGGTGGCAAAGATCAGGCTCGACTTCACATCCGACTGCACCTGAGCCCCCAACCAGCCATAGAGGGTAGAGAGCAGACCGATAATGATGATAAGCGGCGATAGCGCTGGCACCTGTTCCAGCAGTGGCGCCAGGCGGAGCAGCAGGTAGACCCCTGCATGCACCATTAACGAGCCGTAGAAGATCGCCGATGAGGGGGTCGGCCCCTCCAGTGCCCGTCCTATCCAGGGTGCAAAGGGGAACTGCGCCGATTTGGCCAGGGCCGCAATAAGAAAGGCACCCGCCAGCAGACCGGCACCCAGCCCATCAAGTCGGGTTACACCCTGCAACAGATCCGGCCACTCCACCCCGCCAAACCAGGTGATGGTAAGGAACAGGGCGAGGATAAAGGCGGCGTCACCAACGCGGTTGGTAATAAAGGCTCGAGTCGCACTGGCGGTGGCTGTGGGGCGATCAAAGAGGTAGGCGATAAGCAGATAGGAGCTTACCCCCGCCAGCTCCCAGCCGATAAACATCAGCGCCGCATTGCCGGCGCTGACGATCAACAGCATCGCCCCACTAAAGAGCGACATCACCATAAAGAAGCGCTGAAAGCCTGCCTCTCGATGCATATAGTTGACCGAGAATCGCAACGTAAGGAAGGCGATGAGTGCCACCAGGGTGGTCATCGCCAGCCCCAGAGTGTCGAGGGTGAAGCTGATGTTAAGTACAAAACTGCCCACTGCCAGCCACTCCCCCACCAGTAGCTGACCCGGTGCCGTGCCATCAACTAACGCCATCACATCGACAGCGAGAATGATCAACAGTGACATTCCCGAGGCAAACAGGGCCAGGTGGCTGGTCTGTCTCTCCCCCACCTCACCACGATTGCCACCAAAGGCGTAACCGATGGCGATCCAGAGTGCCGCCAGCAGTGGCAACAGCGGGATCAGGGGAATTAGCTTAAGAGGCACATTCCACCCCCTGCTGTGCAATCAGGCTCATCGGCAGCGGCTGACGATGGCCGGTGTACCAGTCGGCGGAACGCCTTACGACCGGTAACTCATTTAGCTCACCCTGCCACTCCACCCACCCCCTGTCGGGGATAAATCGGTCGATACGTGACGTGTCAGGGTTCTTGGCGGCAACGATAAGCCAGCCATTGCCAATCAACTCCTGCAGCGCTGGCTGGCGCATGTAGATCTCGGTCAACAGCTCGCACTTCGCCTCCACCACTACCAGTAGGCGCATCGCCTCGTGGATCTCGATCATCTGTCGCGGCAGACCGGTACGCAGGTCGTCACTGGCCCCGTGCATCACACCGAACAGACCATTGACGTTATGGGTCACCTTGGAGCCGCAGCCGTAACCCTCGTTATTCACCGTAGAGAAGTAGTACTCCAGATTGATCCCCGCCCCCACTGGGCCGTTGGCTAGCAACAGGCGTTCAATCACCTTGCCGTCGATGTCAGTAGTGGGGTCGTAGGAGATAAGAAAGGCGCGGCGGTCGAAGAAGGCACCACGTGTAGCGGCACGGCGGCCGATAAAGGCAAAGCCGTTGGTGGCGTGACCCAGCTCAGGTCGCGCCTGACTAAAGTCCATCGAGCGGCCGATGCTGTGGCGATAGGCACGCTCCAGCCCCAGCTTTTCGGTATCAGGTGCCGATGCAAAGCGGCGTGCCCGCTCGTGGGCCGAGTGGCGTACCGCCTGAGCTAACGTTGCCTGCAACCGTTCCAGATCCCCCTGGTGGCTCGCTGGCACCTTGTCCAGGTCGTACCAGTGGATCTGCTCATCGCAGGTATTGTGCTCGGCGCCGATAAACCAGACATCCTCTTCAATCGTGATCCCCCGATCGCGCAGTAGCGCACGCACGGCGGGGCGATTGGCAAAGGCGGCAAAGATACGGGCATTGGCGCCGCTGTGACGCCCCGAACAGGCACCACAGTCGTAAGCGGCCAGATGGGGATTGTTCTGGCTCATAGAGCCGTGACCGGTGATCACCACCAGGCGCGAGAACGCCTGCAACATACCATTATTCTTCAAAAAGGCCTCACAGCGATCCGCCTGCTCCCCATCACTAAAACCAGACTGCGGGTCGCTCGGTGTTGCATCACTGCGTTGCTGCTCGGCGCTAAAGATAACATCGGTCACCACACGCTCTTTGTCGAAACGACGGCGCAGCCCATCAAGCAATGTGCCCGTACGGTAGGGGGCAAACAGTTTACCCGCCAGCAGAAATAAACTGACCGGGGCGGCCAGCGCCATCAGCGGTAGTGAGATAACAGGGTTGAGGCGGGTCGACTGTAATAATTTCTGCCGCCAGTTGAGACGTTGTCTGCGACGCCGCAGGTGCAGCTCAGAGAGCGCTTCCTGCCCCTGTGCGGGTACCTCACGGGTCTCGTGGGTTGGCACTGCAACCACCGGGCAGAGGGTGATCGGTTTTTCACTATCGAGTGGTTTCCAGTACTGAAAGATATTGAAGTGGGCGGCGGCGCCCAGGGTCTCGATGGACGGGTCCAACTCCTCCAGGTGGCGGCGAATCGACTCTTCACGGTCGTCCATGCAGAAGATCAGCTGCGCCGAGGGGTGTCCCGCCTCACCACCACGCGCCGCCCAGGGGCCACGGCCGTGGTTCTGGGTCAGGGCATTGTAGACCTGCTCATGGTAGTGTCGCTCGTAGGCCTGCAGCCAGAGGAACCCGCTGCTCTCATCATCCATATCGAGGGCAGCAAAACAGACCTCCAGTTGCTCATCGCGCAACCAGCTCACCTCGTCGGCACAGAGTCCCAGATGCTGTGCCAGCAGAAAGAGGCGCCAGCCGCTCCTTAACACAGTGTGACCGCTAAGGGTGTCAGAGGCGGGACTGCGCTTCCAGATCCAGATCCGATCTGCCAGTTGCTGCCACGCCTCGTACTCATCACTCCCGGTATAACTTTCACACAGGCGCTGTGCCGCGTTGACCAGATACTCTGGCAGGTGCTGATTGAACAGCGTGTAACGTACATAGAGCTCGGAGCGTCGACGGCGAAAATACCAGCGCAGCATTTCAAGACTCGCCTCGATACGCCACAGCCGGCGACAGAGACGCTGGGCATAGATGCGCTCCAGCACCAGTCTGACGGCGAGGTACTCCATCATCTCGACCCTGTCGGGTGTCACCCCCTCATAGCCGGGGTTGTTGTGACGCCACAGGAACATACCGGACCACCCCGGTAACTCCAGCGCCAGTCGTTCGATGTAGTGCGCCCAGCGCGCCTCAGGCAGACCGAGACGCTGTAGCTCATCTACCACTACATCAAGTGCCTCATCGGCCAGCAACTCCAGCTCGTCGTGCCACTCGGGCAGGTCGTCGAAGAGCCACCCCAGCTCATCCTTGGCGCTACCGCGCCAGAACGCGAGGAAGCCTCGTTGCCGCTCCTCGCCATGCCAGGAGGCGAGCCCCTGGTCAAGGTAGGCACCCATCAGACGGATCAGGGCGGGACGAAACTCCTGCAGAATATCGTGTCCGGTCAACTGCTGAAGTAGAGCACGCAGCGTCAGGGGATTTCCGACCTGTTCCAGCAACTCATCCAGCAATTTGCCCCCCGCCCTGCGCATCAGGGTATGGCGCAGTGGCAGATCGCCGGCGACCTGGTGTCCCTCCACCTCACCCTCATCGCCAAAAAGCTGCTCGTTCAGCTCGGGACTGAGATCGGTCAGCTCCTCCGGGTGGAGCAGAAAGTGGTGCAGACCGAGGCGCTCAAGGGTCGCCTCCCAAAGTCTGTTAATCGCCTCAGGCTCGGCGCAGCGGCTCTTTTCTAGAATGCGTCGCCGGCTCTCATATTCAATATCCGTATAGAAACGGCTCAGGACCCCCTGCTCCTCAACAAGCCAGGTGAGCTGGCAGTTGGTCACCGGGTTGATCGCCTGACTCATCGCTGCGATGGTGATATCGATCCGGGTAAGAGTGAGTCCATCCACCTCGATACACGGGCTATCACTAGCAAAACGCCCGTCATCGGCCAGTACCGCCGTCAGGTCGTCACGACTGATGCGCCCCTCCCTGTAGTAACGGCGGTAGTCGTCACCACTCTGATAACCATAAGAGCCATTAACCTCCCGCGCCGCCTTCAGGGCATCGGGAAACTTGAGGTGCTGAAAACCGTGCAGGGTATTGTGGTGGACAAAATCGCGGATCGGCGCCTGCGCCGGCAGCACATGCTCAAAATGCTCGATCGCCTGGCGCAGGGCCTCACGTACATCCGGCGAGGCGTTCTGTTCATTCATGCGACTATCCCCCGATACCGGCAAAAAGGTGACCCAGCTGAGCCACCGACGCACCCATCAGTTGCAGGGCCGGGGCCGGGGCAAAACCGAGCAGCAGGATCCCCAGGCTTAGCACCGAGGCGGCCATCAACTCCCCGCGTTCCAGATCGCGAATACCGCGCATCTCCTGGCGCACCGGTCCGGTAAAGAGACGGGTGAGGGTGCGTACCGCATAGGCGGCACTGATTAACACACCCAGGCTCACCCCAATCACCAGCCAGCCCCAGCGCTCGAAACCACCGATCAGGGCGTGCAGTTCGGCAACAAAACCGGCGGTACCCGGCATACCGATAGCGGCAACGAAGGCGAGCGAGGTGAAAAAGGCAAAGCGTGGCGTTATACGCACCAGCGAGCTGTAGTCGTTGATATCGCGGGTATGGGTGCGCTCATAGAGCAGTCCGATCAACAGGAACAGCGCCGCAGCTACCAGTCCGTGGGCCACCATCTGCATTACCGCCCCGGTGATGCCGTGAACATTGAGCGCGGCTATTCCCAGCAATACCACCCCCATGTGGCTTACTGATGAGTAGGCGACCATCCGCTTCAGGTCACTCTGGCGCCACGCCAGCATCCCACCATAAATGATGGCGATCAGGGCAAGGGCCAGCAGTACCCCCTGCATCGCCATCGCCGCCTCGGGTAACATGGCGGTGGCACGCAATAACCCGTAAGAGCCCATCTTCAGCAGGACCCCGGAGAGCAGAATAGAGACCGGTGACGGCGCCTCCACATGGGCCAGTGGCAACCAGCCGTGGAGCGGAAAGAGCGGCATCTTTACCCCAAAGCCGATCAGAAAACCGAGGAATATCAAAAGCTGCGTCTCGGCCGGTAGCCCGTGTGCCCCGGCCAGAATATCGGCAAAGGCGAAGCTGTGGGAGCCCACCTCGTCAAACACCAGCAGCAACGCCAGCAGCATAAAGACCGAACCGCCCATGGTGTAGAGGACAAAGTTGAGCGCCGCCCCCTGGCGGCCACTACCACCCCAGCCGTTGATCAGAAAGAAGAGCGGTATCAGGGTCAGCTCCCAGAAGACATAGAAGAGCACCCAGTCCTGCGCCATAAAGACCCCCAGCATTGCCGACTCGAGTGTCAGCAGCAGCGCATAGTAGCCTTTGGCATTCTCCGTGATGGAGGCGGAGGCGAGGACCGCGATAAGAGAGAGCAGGGTCGCCAGCAGCACCATCGGTAGTGAGATGCCATCGACTCCCAGGGCAAAGCTGGTACCCAGGCGTCTATTCCAGTCGACCCCCACATCCAGTTGAATCGCTGCACTACCGCTATCAAACGAGAGCAGCAGCATCCACGAGAGGAGTAGTGCGATCACCGATGCCGCAATCGCCACACCACGTAGCAACACGCGGTTGTCTCCGGGCAGCAGCGCGATCAGGATGGCACCCGCAAAGGGTGATAGCAGCAGTAGCGTCAGGGAGTCCATAGCTTCTGGTGAATTCTTAATCTGTTTTTTATCGACCGCATAGTGTAGCCGAATCCACCCGTTGTCACCATTTGATAGCTGTTATAACCACATAAGGGTTATGCTAGAACCACCGGTGAGATGGAGGAGAACCTTTGCTAACAAATCAGTTCACCCACCCAGAGAGCGAACTCCTGCGCAGGCTATTAAAGCAGACAAAACGGATAGCCGTAGTTGGCCTCTCGCCCAATCCCTCACGACCCAGCCACCAGGTGGCTGCCGCAATGCAGGGTTTCGGTTATCGCATCATCCCTGTTCGCCCGGCGGTCGATGAGGTACTGGGCGAGAAGGCCTACCCGGACCTCTATGCCCTGCCGGACATGCCCGATCTGGTCGATGTATTCCGCGCACCCGAGCATGTCATGCCGATCGTTGACGCCTGTATTGAACTGGGAATAAAGGCGATCTGGCTACAGGACGGTGTGATAGATGAATCCGCGGCGAAATAGGCGGCAGAGGCGGGGCTAACGGTGGTGATGGACCGCTGTCTCTATCGCGATTATGTGCGATTGATGCAGTAGCAAATCCCGACACCTCATACAGCCCCCACCACCCCCACCTGTAACGGCGGGATCGGACAGTCAAGACACGCCCCTATCGCCCTTAACAGATCCAGCTCATGGAGTTTAACCTCACCATCGGCCATGACCGCGGTAGTGGCCGCCTCAATCACCCGACCCTTAAATTTCACATTAAGATGGGCAAGACGTTGCAGTGATGTCTCAATCTCCTTTAGCGAGAGCTGATTGCGCGGGATAAACCCCATCTCATTACCCGCCTCAAGTTTCCCGCACGCCAGATTAAAGGCCTCTCGCGCCATCGCCTCATCCTGATGACCCGCATGGGCCATCAGCGCAAGGAGCTGTGCCATGTCCTCTTTGACCTGACGCATCCCGCCGCGTGGCTTCTCTCCCTTGCCACTTTCACGCTCACGCAGGGTGTGGCGCAATAAAGTAGCGAGGGAGAATTCAAACAGGGTCACCCGTTTGTCGGCATTGATCAGGGCGTCTAGTTGATCCGGCAGTGACCCCAACAACTCCAGAGGCAGCTCCTCCACACTGGGGATGGCGAGCTCCAGCAGCGGCAACCACTCCCCCCTCGGCACCTCTCTCAGTAGTGCCGCCAGCGCCAGGGTCTGTACCAGCGTGGTCTCATCCACCTGCGGCAGTGCCCGGATTAATTGCTCCCTTTTCATCCCATCACGTGACACCACCATGGCAAAGATCAGCGCCCGTGCTCCATTCGGATCACGTAACGCGCTCCAGATCCCCTCGGGTAACCGTTCGAGCAGGGTATGGGCATAGTCAAGGTGGCGTTCATCATGGTTACCAACACTCTGGCTTACCACCCTCGCCGTACTTCCCCCCCCTGCAGCAAAGGCGGCAAAACCTGTCGCGCTACCAGGTAACTCGCCCCCCCCTGTCTGCGGCTGCAGTCGTTGTTGCCACTCCTGTGAAAAGTAGGGGTCTAGCCGTGCGATACGCTCCTCTACCGGCGGGTGGGTGGCAAGCATCTGCATATAGCTGGATATTCCGCTGCCAAAGAACATATGACTGGCCGACTCGGCATCGGGGTGTTCAATTTTCGTCGAGTCAAACCCGGCGATCTTCTTCAGCGCCCCGGCAATTCCATCCGGGTTACGGGTAAACTGCACCGCCGAGGCATCCGCCAGAAACTCACGCTGGCGTGACACCGCCGCCTTGATCAGGCGCCCGAAGAAGACGCCGATATACCCGATGATGAACAGCGCTATCGCAAGTACGACGATACCTCCGCCACCCTTATTGTTAGACGAAGAGGAGGAGCGATAGCTGCCACGGTGCCCACGTGCACCACCACGTAATATGACCCGCCCTATCAGGGCGAGCACCAGAATACCGTGCAACACCCCCATCAGTCGGATATTGAGACGCATATCGCCATTGAAGATATGACTAAACTCGTGCCCCACCACCCCCTGTAACTCATCACGACTGAGCTGCTCCAGGGTGCCGCGAGTCACCGCCACCACCGCGTTGCTGGTGTTGGTACCGGCCGCAAAGGCGTTAATGCCATGCTCATCATCAAGGATATAGACCTGTGGCACGGGAATACCGGATGCGATAGCCATCTCATCGACCACATTGAGCAGACGCCGCTCCAGTTGATCATTGGTGGAGCGACTCACCAGACGACCTCCCAGTGACTCGGCCACGCCGGCACCGCCACCACTGGAGAGTTGCATTACCTTATAGAGACTGGAGAGCAGGATCACCGATGAAATAGCCGCGGCGACAATCGCGAACAACTCCGGTTGCCACAACTCAATCTGAGTTTCATGTCGGCCGTTAGCGGAGTAGGCAATGACGCCCACTAAAACCAGGTAGAGCGTGACGATGATCACCACCACGGCCAACAGAAACAACATCACCAGCCGGCGACTGCTGCGCCGCGCCGCCTGCTGCTCGGTAAAAAAGTCCATACGCGCGCTCTTTAGAAGCTAACCTTAACCGCCTTGCGTGCCTCTTTATCCTCAAGCTCCAGCATCTGCGCCTCTTTAAAACCGAAGTTATTGGCGACGAGCATATCGGGGAATGACTCACGCTTTGTGTTGTAGCTCATCACCGCATCGTTATAGGCCTGACGCGAAAAGGCGATACGATTCTCCGTGCTGGCCAGCTCCTCCTGCAACTGCATCATATTCTGATTGGCCTTAAGGTCAGGATAGGCCTCCGCCAGGGCAAAAAATTTACCCATAGCAGAGCCAAGTACCGCCTCTGCACCGGCCAGGTCACGGATCGCAGCACCATCAATAGGATTTCCCTCTGCCTTACTGGCAGCACTTTGAGCGGCATTGCGTGCCGCGATCACGGCCTCCAGTGTCTCACGCTCGTGAGCCATATAGCCCTTGGCCGTCTCCACCAGGTTGGGAATGAGGTCATAGCGGCGTTGCAGCTGTACATCGATTTGCGAAAAGCCGTTTTCTACACGGTTACGCAGCGACACCAGCCCGTTGTAAATCACAATAAGATAAACCACCAGTACGGCGATCACACCAAGAATAATCAAACCTTCAGACATTATGGATACTCTCCCTGATTTGCTGACATTGCGGATAATCATCCTAACTGCAGATGGGTCAAAGAACAAAGGATTTACATGAAAGGTGGTGGGGTCCCTGATGTCTCTGGATGGGTTGAACGGAGATCTCTGTCTGTTTCTATTTGAATTATCCCGGAATCATTTAGGGCTAATTTTCCTGACATATCAAATCCGTGCTACTCCAGATAAAAAAGCCCCGCAATGCGGGGCTTTGAAGTTTTATTATTGGTGTGTTAACTACTTATTAGCGATCACTTCGCCTTCTCTTCGAGCTTCTTGGCGCGGATGATCTGACCATCCAGTGCCGCCTCGGAGGCAGACTTGCCGTAGGCCAGGGCGATGAGCTGCGAGTAGTAGACTACCGGCATCTCGAACTTGGTCTTGAAGGTTTTGTTGATGTCGCGCTGGTAGGACTCAACGTTCATCTGGCAGAGCTGGCAGGGGGTGACGATCATGTCGGCGCCGCCGTCGTAGGCGGCCTCGATGATATCCTTGACCAGGGCCTGGCCCTTCTGCGGCTCGGAGAACATCAGTGCGCCCGAGCAGCAGGAGACCTTCTTCTCGTAGCGATTGAGCGCCTCGGCGCCGCACGCCTCGATCATCTGATCCAGATACTGCGGATTCTCGAACGACTCACCGGCGATACCGAAAGGGCGGTTGGTCTGACAGCCGACGTAGCCGGCGATCTTTACACCCTCCAGCGGATTGGTGACCCCCTTGGCGATGGCATCGATACCGATGTCCTCCATCAGCACCTCAACCATGTGACGGGTCTTCGGCATCTGGTTCGGCTCGACCTTGAGGCCGATCTCACCGAGGGCGGCGTTGATCCCCTCACGTACGTGGGCGTTCTCGTTGACGCGGTCCTCCGCCTCGCGGGTGGCGATCCAGCAGGCGGCACAGGGGGCGACGATATCTTTATCGCCCTGCTGCTGTTTGGACAGCGCGATATTGCGTGCACTCAGTGAGAGGCGCGGGATCTCGCTACCGCCGGCATAACCGATAGAGGCGCCGCAGCAGTTCCAGTCGTCGATCTCGTTCAGTTGAATATCCAGCGCATCGCACATGGCGTTGGCGGAACGCATAAAGTTATCCGCGGAGGCCTTGCTCTGTGAGGAGCAGCCGGGATAGAAGGAATACTCTTTCTTGGCCATTTAATCTCTCTCCTACTTGCCAAACTTGGCAACATGTTCAGCTTCGAACTCGGCAGCCTTCGCCAGCATCTTGGCGATGCCGGAACGGTCTTTACACTTGTGACCACCGAAGTACTCCATCGGGTTCATGCGCTTGGTCTTCATCATCGCAAGACCGAGCTCCTTACCCGCCAGGGCATTCTTGATCCCCTGGACGAAACCGTTCATGAAGTAGAGACCGACGCCAATCTTCAACTCGTTAACACGGCCGTTCTCGACGATCGACTTCCAGAAGATGTCGCCGAACTTGACGGTGGGCTGCTCCTTGGGGGCCAGGCCCATGCGCTTACCGTAGCTGGCAAGGCCGTGCATGATATGGGTGATCGGCAGTCCGCGCGGGCAGCGGGCAATACAGTTATAGCAGGAGGTACACATCCACATCGAGCTGCTGCTCAGGACTTCATCACGCTTGTTGGCGCGAATCATCATGAACAGCTCCTGCGGTGGGTGGTCCCAGTTGTTCTCCATCGGGCAGGAGCCGGAACAGACGCCACACTGCATACACATCTTGACCCAATGACCTTCCTCGACGTTGGCCTCGACCTCCTGGAGGAAGTTGCTGCGATATTTTTCGATCATCGCCTGATTCATCTCGCTCATGGTGATGTCTCCTTAGAACTTGAATGGGCTCATGCCGATTTCGCCGATGGTCTTCTCCATATCGTTGATGATCTGGGGAATCTTATCGACATCGGTGATGGCAACTTCGTAGGTCCCTACACGCTCTTTCTCGAGGTTGAGGGTCTTCAGGGTTTCGTCAACCTTGCTCATACGGATATGGGCCATCTCGGAACCTTTGACGAAGTGACACTGGTAGTTGTCACCCTTCTGACAGCCGAGCAGGATGATACCGTCGTAGCCGCTGTTGAGGGCATCGGTGATCCAGATGACGTTGACCGAGCCGAGGCAGCGTACCGGTACCACGCGGGCAAAGGCCGAGTACTCGGTGCGATTCATACCGGCCATGTCGAGCGCCGGGTAGGCATCGTTCTCGCAGGCCAGTACCAGGATACGCGGCTTCTCGTCGAACTCATCCGGGATGTCGACCGCCTTCAGCTGCTGTCCGACGGTGTCGATGGAGTAGTTCTCGAAGGAGATGACGCGCACCGGGCAGGCACCCATACAGGTACCGCAGCGGCGGCAGCGACCCTCGTTGTACTGCGGGTAGCCCTGCTCGTCCTCGTTGATCGCGCCGAAGGGGCACTCCACGGTGCAACGCTTGCACTGGGTACAGCCATCCTTGCGGAAGCTGGGGAAGGAGAGGTCACCGGAGCGCGGGTGGGCGGCACGGCCGAGGGCCGAGTTCTCACACGCCTGGATCGCCTTGAGGACTGCACCGGTGGCATCCTCGACCGCCTGCTGGTCGTCCATTGGACGACGTACGGGGCCCGCGGCATAAATGCCGGTACGACGGGTCTCGTAGGGGAAGCAGATGAAGTGGCTGTCGTTAAAGCCGTGCTTCAGGTGCGGCAGGTCAGTGCCCTGGCGGTAGTTGAGGTTGAGGATCGGCTGGGGCTGAACCTCCAGCTCCGCCTCAATCTTGGCCACCAGCGCATCATCCTTATCCTCTTTTGCCTGAGCCAGCTCAATGGGCAGGTAGGGGTTGGGACCGGAGTTGGGGATCTGTCCGGTGGCCAGTACCACGATGTCGGCCTTGATGGTGCTCTCTTCGGCCAGGATCTTGTCGGTGTAGCCTACCTCAAGGGCGCCACCGGCGGCCTTGACGCTGGCCACCTCGCCCTTGGAGAAGGCTACACCCGCCTCCTGACCGGAGCGGTAGAAATCCTCGCCGGTGGCACCGGGGGTGCGCAGGTCGTCGAAGATGACGGTGGCGTCGCCGCCGGCCGCCTTCACGTAGTGGGCCTGCTTGATCGAGGTCATGCAGCAGTGGCCGGAGCAGTAGGGCAGATGGCCGGGCTTCTCGCTGCGCTGACCGGCGCACTGGACGAAGACCACGTTCCTGGCATCGGAGCCGTCGGACTTCTTGATCGCGCCGTTGTTGGCCTTGACCATCGCCTCGAACTGGCCCTGGTCCATCACGTCCGGGTTCTCCGGGGAGAACTCGGGCAGGTTGGCCATGTCGTAGGGCTTGGAGCCGGTAGCCTGGACGATGGCACCGACGGTGAGGCTCTTGCCATCACTCAGCTCCACGCTGAAGCGGCCCGGGGCACCATCGGTCTTGGTAATGGTGGTATTGAGGTGGACGGTGATCCTGGCGTTGTCGTTGACCGCGGCGATCAGCTGATCGATGTCGTTATCGACCGGGCCCTGCAGGCCGTTCTTGTGCGGAATACGCTTGTATTCGCGGGCGCTGCTGCCGCCCAGCTCGCCGCTGGCGTTGACCAGCTCGACACTGTATCCGGTCTTGGCGCCCTCGATGGTGGCGGTAAGGCCCGCCAGGCCGCCACCGACCACCAGCAGCGAGCGGGTCAGCCCCTGTTCGCCGGAGGACGCCGGGACCTTGGAGAACTTCGCCTCGGCACAGCCCATCCGCACATAGTCGTCGGCCATCTCCTGGGTGGTCTCACGCGCCTCATCGGTGTCGGGACGGACCCAGATGACACCCTCGCGGATGTTGGTGCGATTGATGTGCACGCCCTCGAAGCTGAAGGCCTCGGTCTTGGCACGACGCGAGCAGCCGACCACCACCACGTGGGTCACACCCTCGTTGGTAATGTCATCCTGGATCATCTTCACGCCCTCGGCGTTACAGAGCATCTCATGGTCTTTACCGATGGCCGCCTTGCCGTCGCGCTTGGCGGTGTTGACGAGCTGACCGACATCGAGGCGATCCTCGATACCGCAGCCCTTACAGATGTAAGCTCCGATCTTCATGTCAGCCACGTCTTAACCCTCCGTTCCTGCAACCTGGTTGACCACCTGGATGGCACGCAGTGCCGCGGCGGTCGCATTCTGTGCCGCACGGTTTACGTCCAGCGCATCGGACGAGCAGCCGGCACCGAAGATACCGCCGTTGGACTCATCCAGATCGATGAAGCCGTGCTCGTTGATCACGGTACCCTCGGGGAAAATACCGGTGGGGACGGTGGATTGCATACCGGTGGCGAGGACCACCAGGTCGTGCTCGTTGGCGTAGCGGTTGTAACCCTCGGTGTCGACGCCGCGCAGTACCACGTTGCCGTCACTGCCGCCGACGATGTTGGCCACCTTGGACTTGACGAAGGAGACGTTGGGGTCCTGCTTCACGCGCTGGTGGAAGTCGTCGATACGATCGATGGCGCGGATGTCGATGTAGTAGATGGTCGACTTGCACTCATCACCCAGTTGCTCGGCCACGTAGGTGGTCTGCTTCAGGGAGGCCATGCAGCAGATGCGCGAGCAGTGCTTGAGGTGGTTGCGGTCACGCGAACCGGCGCACTGGATAAAGGCGATGTTCTTCGGCGTGGTGCCGTCGGCGCGCTGGATCTTGCCACCGGTCGGCCCCTTGGGGTCCATCATGCGCTCGAACTCGACGTTGGTGATGACGTTGTCGTAGCGGTCGTAACCGTAGGGCTGAATCTTCGCCGCATCGTAGGGCTTCCAGCCGGTGGCCCAGATCACGGAGCCGACGGTGACGGAGAGGTTCTCCTCCTGCATCTCGAGGTCGACCGCGCCGACCTTGCACGCCGCCTTTGCCTTGTCGGCGTCGGCGGTGCCGATGATGCTGGGGTCGATCACATAGCGCTGCGGGTAGGCCATGTTGTGGGGCAGGTAGGCCGCCTTGGTCTTCTTCATATTGTAGTTGTGGGCGTCATCCACCTCGGCCTCGACGGCGTTGGCGCAGTCGCCACAGGCGGTGCAGTTCTCGTTGACGTAGCGCGGGGCAACCTTCAGGTCGACGGAGTAGTTACCCGCCTCACCGCTGATCCCGGCCACCTCGGTCATGGTCATCAGGCGGATATTCTTGTTCGCCTTCAGACGACGGTACTGGATCTCCAGGCCACAGGTGGGGAAGCAGAGCTTCGGAAAGTATTTATACAGCTGGCCAACACGGCCGCCGACGGTGGGGGCTTTTTCGATCAGCAGGACCTGCTTACCGCACTCGGCTGCTTCCAGCGCTGCGGTGAGGCCGCTGATACCGCCACCTACGACCATAATGGTCTCGTTGGTTGCGACTACCTCAGACATTGATTACCTCCATCAAGGTCAATCTCTCTTTATAAAACCTTACTTGAAATCCGTGATAACGGCTTGATTTCGCACTGTTTTACTACGGATTTCGCGCTAATCTAAAATTTAGAGGGCACACGATACCCGCATCGGAGCAGAAAGCCCACCATAACCAGCATCGAATTTTCCAATGCGCAAATAGATTGTTTATATGTTTTTATTTTGATCCTCGATTTGCTATCCGAGAGGATAATAGTTAACTTTTTTACTAAGAAATCACCGTTACCGACGAGAGCCACCAACGTGCAAGCGACTCCCCTGCAAACTGAAGAGAATTTCATCCTCAATGAGCCCTACTATGAGCCGGTGGGCAATGAGGTCACTATCTTTGAGGCCGCCTACAATAACGGCCTTCCCGTATTGATTAAAGGCCCGACCGGCTGCGGCAAGAGCCGCTTCATGGAGTACATGGCATGGCGTCTGAAGCGCCCCCTGGTGACCGTCTCCTGCCACGACGACCTCACCGCCTCCGACCTGGTGGGACGCTTCCTCATCAAGGGGGGCGAGACCTCCTGGGTCGACGGCCCCCTGGCCGCCGCGGTACGGGCCGGGGCCATCTGCTACCTGGATGAGATCGTCGAGGCGCGCAAGGACACCATGGTGGTGATCCACCCGCTGGCCGACGATAGGCGCGTGCTGCCGATGGAGAAGCGCGGCGAGCTGCTGCGTGCCGGACCCGAGTTCTGCCTAGCCATCTCCTATAACCCCGGCTATCAAAGTGTTTTGAAGGACCTCAAGCAGAGCACCCGTCAACGCTTCGTCGCCCTGGAGTTCGACTACCCGGAGGCGGGGCTGGAGCAGCGCATCATCGAAAAGGAGAGCGGCGTCGATAGCGCAATGGCGGAAAAGCTGGTGAAGTTCGCCGCGATGACCCGCAACCTCAAGGGGAGCGGCCTTGAGGAGGGGGCCTCCACCCGCCTGCTGGTGCACGCCGCCAAATTGATCGCCTCAAACATCTCACCGGTCGAGGCGTGTGAAAGTGCCATCGCCCAGGCGCTGTGTGACGACCCTGAGATGCTTAGCGCCATCAATGAGCTCTCTGCCTCGCTGTTTTAACCCGCAATGTCTGACCGCAACGAGATCATCGCCAGACTCGATCAGTGGCTTGAGGTGGAGTACACCTTTCTCGACAGCGCAGCCCTGACCGATAAACTGCTCGCCCGACCGCCAGAGGAGCAGCGACTACTGCTCGACTGGACTCGGCGTATCGCCTCCACCCAGATCCCCCTCGCCTATGAGTTCACCACCAGCGTGATGACACAGATGGAGGTGGTTGATGGCGAACTGATCGAATCGTGGGCGCTTAACGCGATGGACGCCTATGACCGCTCCGGTCTGCAGGCGGCGATGACGCTGGTACGCGATGTGGATCGCTTTCATCACTACCGTCGCGAGCGGGAATATGGTGTCTGGCTGGGGGAGAGGCAATCGGTGCTGCGCCACTTCGTTCACGGCCTGGCCGGGCGCAAACTGGATATCGAAGAGTGTGAAGGCGCCCCCTGGTGCGACGGCGAGACCATCTTCCTGCCCGCTGTGGTGATAGCCTTTGAGGACAGGGAGAAAAACTTCCAGCTCTATAAGGTGATGGTGGCGTTGCTGTGGGCGCAGGTGCGCTTTGGCGGCCTGCGATGTGATCTCGAATCGCTGAAGCTGGAAACATTCTGCACTCAGGAACGCATAAGGCTTGAGGCCCACATCGCCGAGGAACTGCCGGGGCTTTACCGCCACATGGTAGCGCTTAAAGGAGACGGCAGTACCCCGCCCTACCAGTTCACCATCCACCCCGATGCCGTCGCGGAAAAAACGACGCGGCGACTCGAACGGGAGAAGGCACGCTTTAAGGTGGCGTTGAATGAGCTGTTACCGGGAAAAACGAATGAGGAGAAACGGCGCAACGCCGCGCGCCTGTCGCACGAACAGTCGCAAGCCCTCAACCTCGAACTGCAACTGGACGGCAAACCGCTATCGCCGCCCGAGGGTATGAAACAGCTCGCCAGCTCCATCCTCATCGACTTCGGCGAGATCCCCCCCGACTATCTGGTGCCCGCCGGGGCGGGTGACTATGACCCAAAGCTGCTGGGCGAACTGGAGCAGGACCCGGACGCGGTGTGGCAGGGAACCTACCACGAGGAGGGGGCCACCCTCTATGATGAGTGGGATCACGGCCGCCAACACTATCGCAAGGGGTGGTGCGCGGTGAGGGAAAAGCCGGTAGCCGAGGTTAAAGACGATTTTGTTGACCGGACGCGTGCAAAATATCACGCCCAGATCAAACAGCTGCGCAAGAGTTTTGAGGCGATGCGCGACGAGGACAGACTGCTCAAGCGCCAGTCCGACGGCGACGAGGTGGACCTCGACGCCCTGGTCGAGGCACTGGCCGACTCTCAGGATGGTAGCGAAATGTCATCCAGATTATTCACCCGCATGCACCGCTCAGATCGCAATATCGCCGTGCTCTTTATGGTCGACATGAGCGGCTCCACCAAAGGGTGGATCAACGAAGCGGAAAAGGAGTCGCTGGTACTGCTGTGCGAGGCGCTCGAATCGCTTGGTGATCGCTACGCCATCTACGGATTTTCCGGCATGAGTCGCAAGCGTTGCGAAATTTATACGGTAAAGACGTTTGATGAGGGATACAACGAAGCGGTAAGAAACCGCATCAGCGGTATCGAGGCGAAGGATTACACCCGCATGGGTTTTGCCATTCGTCATCTAAGCAAGATATTGAATGAGACCGAGGCGAAGACTCGGCTGCTGGTCACCCTCTCGGATGGCAAACCCGACGACTACTCCGACTACAAGGGGGAGTACGGCATTGAAGATACCCGCCGCGCCCTGATTGAGGCACGACGTAGCGGCATTCACCCTTACTGCATCACCATTGACGAGACGGCACGCGACTACCTGCCGCAGATGTATGGCCCGGCCGCCTATACCGTGGTGGAGAAGGTATATGAATTACCGCAGAGGGTGGCCGATATCTATCGCAAACTGACCCACTAGCTGCGCCATAACTGCCACCAGCGACGTGGGGCACGCTGGTGCCAGGCGCTGTACCGCGCCTCAATACGCTCTGCCATTTTCTCGTAATTCTCCCAGCTATCCTCCACGTGGTAGATGGAGGGCTTATCCCCTACCAGAATCTCGGCATAATCACGGAAGTAGATGTCGGAGTCGTAATAGGCAAGTGCAAAGGCGTTGCCGGTGTCACTTAGATCCTCTTCGGCCAACTGGCCGTCACGCCGATCTGCCAGAAACTGCCTACCGCTATACTCACGGTTAAACACCTCCTCCAGCTCAAACGGAAATTGTGCCACCAGCCTCTCGTTTAACAGGTTTCGATTAAGCAGCCAGGTAAAAAAGATCCCGATGTGTGTTCCACCGTTTTGCGGTGGCAGATCACTCGGGTAGTCGCCGAGATAGTGTCCATCGGCCCGATCGTAGATCATTGCTCCTCCATTGCGTCGCGATTACGCCCTGACCGCAATGGAAAAACCCTAGTACGGACAACGCCTTAATTCATTACACTACGCGGTCACTATAGGGGATTTAACAGCGGCATGCCATCTTTGCTATGGTAGCCATGCGGATCGATAATGATCCCGGGTGGGGGGAACAATGCCGGCTGATCTACAGGCCACACTGATTACCAGTTTAAAGAAAAAAATCCATCGCTCGCAGCGGGAGGTCACTATCCTGTTCAGCGATATGGTCGACTCAACACGTTACTGGCACAACCGGGGAAACGTCGAGGGACGACTACTGGTTGACCGTCACAACCGTCTCCTCTTTCCGGTTATTCGCCAGTTTCGCGGCCGTATTGTAAAGACCCTGGGCGATGCGATTATGGCCATGTTCAACTCCCCTCACGACGCCCTGAATGCGGCCATCGCTATTCAGCAGGTACTGCAACTTGAGCGTGAGCGTGATGACGGTTTTGACCTCCACCTGCGAGTGGGGCTACATGTGGGTGAGGCGATTGTCGAGCACAGTGACGTCTACGGTGATGTGGTCAACGTCGCCGCACGTATCGTCAGCGAGGCGGCGGGGGATGAGATCCTCATCTCCGGGAGACTGGCGCGACGCCTTAACCGGGGGCAGTTTAGATTCAGCAAACACGGGGGCTTTATCCCCAAGGGGAAACAGCGGCGCATGGCACTGCACCTCTGCCACTGGCAGGGACATGAGGACCTCGCCAGCAGACTCAAACTGACCCCCTTCGTCCCCCTCGCCCTGCGCCAGCGCCTTGAGCTCAGTGTCTACCTGTTTGGCATCATCGGTGGCCTCTACTACCTGCACCTCAACGTTCTGCGCTATCTGCTATCCGATCACGAGTCGCTGGCGCTACTGTTTCTCAACCCGGCAGAGCAATTGCTGCACTACTGGTATCTCACTGCCCCTGTGCTCCTCGCCATCACCTATCTGCTGTGGTGCGGGCTGGGCCTCAATACGATTCCGACGCGAACACTTAAGGCGATCAAGGGGGGCGCCTGTGGTCTGTTGCTGCTGGTGCTACTGCACAGTCTCACTATGGCCATCTCCGCGGCCCTTCCCACCTCCATCGCACATCCACTCTATGAATCGAGTCACCTGTTTGTCGAGATCCGCAGCGAGGGCGCTGCACTCAGGGCCACCCCCCACCCGCAGGCGGAGATCCTGATGCAGCTCGATCGCGGCACCCTGCTATTACAGTCCGACATCAAGAAGGAGGGCGCGACGATCTGGAACAAGGTACTGGTCGCCGAGGGCGAATATGGCTGGGTTGAGCGTATCCGACCGGCGGCGATGGGGGTGGCAGAAGAGCGTATCAGCTGGGCCGAAAAGTTTACCCTGCGACGACTCGATCTCCTGCTCCTTCTACTCAGCCTGCCCGCCACACTGTGGGGCTATCGCAGTTTCCACGTCACACCGCACTAACGGCCGGGTGGCAGCTCCTTGATGTAGAGGTCGTGCTTGCTATACGGGATCTCGATCCCCTCGGCGACAAAGCGCTTGTAGATAGTCGTCAGCAGGGCATCAACCACCCGCCCGCGCAGTGATGGCTCTTCGATCCAGCCAAGCAGCTCGAAGTCGAGACTTGATGGGCCAAAGGCGCGCAACCTTACACGCGGCTCCGGGTCGGCACATATTGCCTGCTCCTCCCCTGCCGCCGCCATTAGCAGTTCACGCACCCGGTCAACATCACTACCGTAGGCCACCCCAACTTTCACCCGAATACGGTACTTGGTATATGGCCCACCGGACTCATTGATGATCTTGGTGTTCCCCATAATGCTGTTGGGGATGGTCACCTCCACATCATCGCGGGTAAGGATGCGGGTACTGCGGATCCCGATATGGGTCACCTCACCCCGCTCACCCGAGTCGAGAACAATGTAGTCGCCGATCTTGTAGGGGGTATCGGCGAGGATGAAGACCCCGGAGAAGAGATTGGCCAGGGTATCCTTGGCGGCAAAACCGACAGCGATACCGATAATACCGGCCGATGCTAGCCAGGCGGTCATATCGATATGCCACGCGGTAAAGATCAGATAGACCGCCAGACCGAGGATCAGCAGCAGCGCGATATTCTGGAACAGTGGCAGGGTCTGATTTCGCACCAGGGCAAAGCGCTGCCGACTCAACGCCATGTTGCGCAACAGAAGCCGCGAGGCACGGATCAGAAAGAGTGACCAGAGGAGGATCGCGTAGCTCTGCATTACAGCAAACGCGATCACTTTTATCTGATCATCAACCTTTAAAACCGTCATCGCCGCTGCAAAACCAAGCAGGATGATGGTCTGAAACAGCGGTGTGCTACAGAAGTTGATCAGCTGGTCATCAAGCTTGCTCTGGGTGCGTTCACTAATGCGGCGCAACACCCGCAGCAGAATGCGGTCAACCACCAGTGCCAGTAGCAGGAAGAGCCCCACTACCGCAACCGCACGTACCGCCATGTGCTCACCAAAGAAGTCGAGCAGCGGAGAGAGCTCTACCGAAATTTGGTCGATCAGGCCATTCGACTCAACAGCCGCTTCTTTAACCGGTTTTGCCACTGGCGTTTACAGCATCCGCTTAAGGATATCGCTCTCGCCACCCTTGTCCTTGAGACGATGCTTTATCGCACCGGCCATGTGCAAAACAATTAATGCCAGGATGGCAAAGCCCATGATCTCATGCGCCTCGTGTGCGATTCCGCCCAGTTTCTTACTCTCGCCCACCAGCGCCGGCAACTCACCCAGGCCGAAGAAATTGATGGGATACCCCCCGGCATTCGACATAATGTAGCCACTCAGTGGCAGTGCCACCATCAGGAGATAGAGTAACGCCTGCAGGAGTTTAACTACCTTCTGCTCTTTGGCGTCAAATACCGCCGGCAGCGCAGGCGGTGGCGAGACGCGAATCCACACCAGACGTACGAAGATTAGTACCAGGATTACCACGCCAAAGGATTTGTGCAGGCCGTAGAACTGGAAGGCGTACTGCTTCTGCTCCATCGTCTCTTTGGGAAGCCCGGCCATGTAGATACCAACGGCGATCAGGGTAATGATAATGGCGGCCATTACCCAGTGTAGTAGTTTCGACAGGCTGCCGTAGCTGGTAGCATTGTTTTTGAGTGGCATGTTCTATCCTCCTGCTCCTGTTATTTGTGCTAATCCTACCCGATTCCGGTGGCAACAGGCCATAGCCATATCAAATATCTATTTTTTATTGAAAACAACAGGTTGTACAATCTCCAAATTCCCTCTTATGACTCATCATTACCGGAGAAGACATGAAATATCTAATTGCCCTGTCGCTAGCACTACTGCTTAGCGGTTGCACGACAAAACCCAATGACGAAATGATCGCCCAACAGGTAACGCAACAGCGCCTGCAACAGTATGGTGATCACATCTTCGAGGTGATTAACTTCAGAAAGGTGAATGGTTTTCCCCGCAGCGATAACAATTACGAGGCAGAAGTGGAGTACGATCTGCGATTTCTTATCGATTTGAAGGATGTCACTGCATCTAGCGACAACATAATTAGTGCCGGTATCGAAACCGCCGCACTGTCACTGGCCTACGGTAACTTCAAACAGGGTGACATCATCCACAAGAAGGAACGGGTTAAATTTATTCTTTCAGAAAAGGGGTGGATGATCGACCCCCAGAAATAAGCAACACCTGCCGGGGCCATTGCCCCCGGCAGTCACGTTACTTCAGGATCAGATAAAGCGCCCCGTTTCTGCGCTGAATATTGAGCAGTAGCGCCTCATCCGGATCGACAATCTCTTTCATCTGCTGCAGATTTTTCACCTCACGCCGATTGACCTGGGCGATCACATCTCCCTTGCGCAGGCCTGAACGCATAGCCGGGCTACCTGCTGCGACATCGGCCACCACCACACCCTCGACCAGTCCGCGCTCAGTCTGCTCGGCGACATTAACCAGCACCGCCCCGATGAGACGCTGATGGAGCTTCTCCCCATCGACGGAGACCACTTCAGGCTGTTCAATCACAGCGCGTATACGCTTCTCCTTACCGTTACGCAGGATTCGCATCTCTATTTTTTCACCGATCCGCAGCAGTCCGATGCGGTTGCGCACATCAGATGCGTCCTTAATCGGACGCTCATTGATATGGGTGATCACATCTCCAATCTTTAAACCGGCCTTTTCTGCGGGCGAACCGCTACTGACCTGGGTCACCACGGCTCCCTTGTGCAATTTGATGTCGAAGGCGGCGGCCAGATCCGGGGTCAGATCCTGTGCCTGTGCCCCCATCGCGCCACGTTGTACCTCCCCGTGTTCGATCAACTGATCCATGATCTCGCGCGCCATATTGATCGGGATGGCAAAACCAATACCGACATTTCCTCCACTCTTGGAGAGGATCGCGGTATTGATCCCAACCAGCTCACCACGCAGGTTGACCAGGGCACCGCCAGAGTTGCCCGGATTGATAGAGGCGTCGGTCTGGATAAAATCCTCATAGCCCTCAATCCCCAACCCTGAGCGCCCCAGGGCAGAGATGATTCCGGAGGTGACGGTCTGTCCCAGACCGAAGGGGTTGCCAATTGCCACCACGAAGTCGCCGACGCGCAGTTTGTCCGAATTGCTCATCGGCAATGCCGCCAGACCACCGTTATCCACCTTAAGGATCGCGATGTCGGTCTCCGGGTCGGTACCGATAAGGGTCGCCTTAAGGGTTTGACCATCGTGCAGATTAACCTCGATTTCATCGGCACCATCGATCACGTGGTGGTTGGTAATGACATAACCGCGTTTACCATCCACTACGACGCCGGAACCCAGACTCTGTTCTACACGTTCACGCGGTTGCTCAGGGGCATTGAAAAAGTGGCGGAAAAAGGGATCGGCAAGTAACGGACTCTGACGAACCGCAACCCGGGTACGGGTGAAGATATTGACCACCGAGGGGATCGTCTGCTCAAGCATCGGCGCCAGAGTTGGCAGAGAGTTGCCCTGCGAGTCGTAGTTGGGAAGTGCCGCCTCAGCAGAGAGGGTAAACATTATCAGTAATGAAAGCAGGTAGCGCATGGTCTCTCCTGTTGTTATTAATTTGCCGGCTGGCACTAGAGACCATGCCCTGAGGTGAGAGTTCACTTCGCCTCGACGATTTCCAGCTCAATGCGACGATTTTTTGCCCTGCCCTCACGACTCTTATTACTGGCCCGTGGACGATGCGGGCCAAAGGCCTGGGACTCTAAACGCTCGCCAGGAAAACCGTTGCTAATCATCTCATGGATCACCGCAAGTGAACGGGCCGAAGAGAGTTCCCAGTTGGTAAGAAACTTTTTCTTCAGACCACTCTTGATGGGCGTGTCATCGGTATGACCGCTCACGATCACCGAGACACCCGGCCTCTTCATCAAACCGCGAGCAATACGCGCAATCAGTCTCTTACCACGTGGTGAGAGCTCACTGCTGCCAATCGGGAAGAGCACCGTCTCTGCCAGGGTGACGCGCACCCCCGACTGCCGCTGCTCCAGTTGCACCTCACTCTCACCCTCCTCCCTCTGCTGCTGTAGTGACTCCTGCACTGCCGTAAAGGTGGCGTGGGAGCGTGGACGATAGGCGATCTCGAAGATAAGGTCGTTTACCTTTTTTCCGTAAAAGGCGAGGGTATTGTGGCGCTGCACCCAGTCACCGGGGCGGTTCGCGGTGTAAGAGACAATCTCAAAATTGGCGGGAACGACCCAGACATAGACAAACTGATCAAAATCACCCGGTTTGGTCCAGTAGCCGAAGTGGCCATCGTCACGTCGCTCATCCGTGGCACTGCGAAAGCGATACACACCCTTTTTATCCTGCTCCACCTCACCGGCCCAGCTACCCGGCTGTATCAGTGCGTAGTCAGACTGCGAGAAACGCAGCAAATTGGCATTGGCATCACTCTGTGTGTCCCACTTGAAATCGTTCGGATAGATGTAGAGGTAGTCATCCAGCGTATGCTCTTTTTTCAGATAGAGGTCATAGCTGGGAAAATCGGTGCGGGCCGTGCTGTATGAAAAGTAGTGGCGCCCATCCTCCTGCAGAAATATCACCGTCTCCTTCACCACCTCAGCACTCGCTTTCCCAGCGGCAAGGAGTAGTAAAATGCTAACCACATAGAGGGGGGTGAATCTTCTCTTCAACATAACGCCACCTAATCTTTATTCTGCATCATATCGACAATCAGGCTTCAGGAACAATCTCAGTTACCCTTAATACATCCCTGATAATCTCAAAACGGACATCGAACTCATAGAAGTGGACACCGCCTCGAAAGCCCCCCTCATCATTAACCCGGTACGCCGGACGGGGGTCATAAGCGAGGCTCTCCGATATTAGCCGCCGCAACTGAGGGCAACTCTCCTCATAACTCACAAGCGTCTCATCGGCCTGCTCACTGAAGATCACCTCCAGTCGCCGCCCTGGTACAGAGGTGGCGAAACCGCCTATGGCATCGGGGAGACTGTCCACATAGGGGATATAGGGCTTGATATCGATCACAGGCGTTCCCTCAAGGAGATCGGCGCCAATCAGGTGAAGTATCACCCCCTTTTCATTCGCCTCTATCCCGGCAAGCTCTACCACCGAGAGGCCCAGAGGATTAGGGCGGTGGGTGGAGCGGCTGGCAAAGACACCGACCTTCTCGTTGCCCCCCAGGCGCGGCGGCCTGACCATAGGTGACCACTTGCCCGACTCGACTGCGTGAAAGATAAAACTGACCCAGATATGGGAGAAGCCCTCCAGCCCCTTTACTGCCTCGACACGATTATAGGGCGTCAATAGCTCCAGGGTAGCGGTGGCTGCTGAGACCAATCCCGGCTGACGAGGTATACCGAACTTCTCCCGATAACAGGAGTGCACAACGCCAATTACATCAAAGGTGTAACGCTCTTCCATCCCCCGCCCCAAAAAAATGGCCCGCGAGGGGCCATTTTGTCACATTCACCGCAGTATCAGGCAATATCCACCGGCTCAATGTCCGGGGCATCACCACCCTTTCTCTCCCGCTCTGCCTGCAACTCCTCCAGCGACTTATCGGTTCGACCGATGCGGGCATCAAGAGCCCCATCCCTCATCGCAATGGTCTCCTCAGCAAACAGCACCTGCTTGAGAAAGCGATAGCTAAACTCCAGCAACGCCACATCATCCTTCTCGAAGGTGGCGTACTCCTCTTCGCTCACATCGAAGCTGGACTTGAAGCCATCACTGTTGATGAAGAGGCGGAAACGATCGATGTCGTAGCAGGCCATGAAGAAGAGCTGCAGCGAGCGCTTGGAGGGCTTGCCCACCGCAGGTCCCGTCGACTTCTTCTTCAGAATGAGTTGACGCCAGCCGTGGCCGTATTTGTCGTACTCCTCCAGCCCCTGCTCCTGGCGGTACTCGTCGATGGTCAGTTTGCGATCCTCGAGGTGGCCCATGCAGTGCGGCTCCTTCACTACCGCAAAGGCGGTGCGATCCACGTATTCATCCTGCTTACGCTGTGAGACCAGACCGACCGGGTAGTAGCGACAGGCGGTGGGGCGGTCCTCGTAGACGCTGCACCCCTCATCCACCATGAACTGGCAGGCGGTGCCATTCTCCACCGGCTTGAACTTCACCCCGGCCATACCCTCCCTCTCCATCTCATAGGGGAAGCTATAGTTGAGCAGGAACTCATCAGAGTTCATCCCCAGACGGTTTTTCAGGCGGATGATGTCGTAGGGGGTCAGCGAGATGTCGATGTTGCTGCAGCAGGCATTGAAGCACTTGATATCCTTGTGGCAACGGAACGAGATCACCTTGCTGCCGTCGAACAGCTCCGGTACCACCGGGCTGGCGGGAAAGGGGGATTGTGAAATATCGATATCGGACATCGTGGGCACTTCCTCGAAAAACTCATCGGTTACGCGTAGACGGGCAAGGATATAGTGTCTCGCCCGATACGGCTACCCCAACAAGGAGGGGTCTCCGGCGGTCTGCCGCTCCGGCAGCAGATCGCCGCAAATCTCTCCACTGGAAAAGAAACCGGGCGCACGAGGCGCCCGGCTCTTTACTTCGCTGTGAAGCTTACTGCTTAGTGGGCAGCAGGCTTGAACAGCTTGGACTTGTCCACCAAATCTACGTGGGCGCGCTTGAACACGGTCCACTTCTTGGTGGTCTTGTCATAGATGGAGTTAACGAAGCAGTGCCAGTTCTCCTCATCGATGAAGTTCTTGTCCATGCGGTAGTAGAAGCCCGGGTAACGGGACTCCTCACGGAACTGGATGTGCTTCATGTGGGCTTCCGCGGTCAGGATGCGGTGGTAGTTCTCCCACGCGCGGAGCAGCTCGTGCAGGTCTTTTGCACGCATCTTCTCGGCGTCTTCCTTCAGCATCTCCAGCTTCTCTTCCGCAACCTTGAGCATGTGCTCGTTGGTCTTGTAGTAGGTGGCGACACCGGCTACGTACTCGTCCATGATCTTCTGCAGACGGAACTGCAGCATCTTGGGAGTAATGTAGTGCGGGTTAACGTCGATCGCGGTGGTGTAGTCCTTGTGCTCCAGGAAGGTACGAACCGGCTGGTAGATCGCATTCACCAGGTCCTCGACAGAGGTGTCGAGCTCCGGGGTGTAATCCTTGTTGTCCAGGCAGTACTTGACCATCGCCTTGGCAGCCATACGACCCTCGGCGTGTGAGCCTGAGGAGAACTTGTGACCGGATGCGCCCACGCCGTCACCGGCGGTGAACAGACCCTTAACGGTGGTCATACCACGGTAGCCCCAGTTCCAGCCTGAGGGCAGGTGGGACGGTACGCCGGCCATGGTCTCCTCGGTGGGAGCGCCCACGTCGGTCGGGCCAGAGGTCCAGATACCGCAGCAACCGGAGTGTGAACCCAGCAGATAGGGCTCGGTGGGCATCAGCTCGGAGTTCTTCTTCTCGGGCTCGATGTTCTCACCAACCCAGATACCGCACTGGCCAACGCACATGTCGAGGAAGTCTTCCCAGGCCTCGGCTTCGAGGTGCTTGACTTCGCGCGGCGACAGGGTCTCACGCAGCTTGCCAAGGGCGGTAACGGTGTCCATCCAGATCGGACCACGGCCTTCCTGCATCTCTTTGAGCATCAGGTGGTTACGCAGACAGGAGGCGGGAACAGCGGCCTGGCCGTAGGGCGGGTAATCATCCAGCAGGGCCTTGTTCTTCACCATGTAGACTTCGCCAGTGGCGTTGGTGGCCTGGGATTTGAACAGCAGGAACCATGCACCTACCGGGCCGTAACCGTCCTTGAAGCGGGCGGGAACGAAGCGGTTTTCCATCAGGGTCAGCTCTGCACCGGCCTCGGCGGCCATGGTGTAGGTAGAGCCGGCGTTCCAAACGGGGTACCAGGCGCGGCCGGTGCCCTCACCAACGGAACGGGGACGGAAGATGTTTACACAACCACCGGCGGCCAGCAGGATAGCCTTTGCCTTGTAGACGAACAGCTTGTGGTCGCGGGTAGAGAAGCCCACGGCGCCGGCGATGCGGCTCGGGTCGTTCTTGTCGTTAACCAGCTTAACGATGAAGACGCGCTCTGCAATACGCTCGGTACCCAGGGCCTTCTTGGCGGCCTCGGCAACGATCCACTTGTAGGATTCACCGTTGATCATGATCTGCCACTTACCTGAACGTACCGGCTTGCCGCCGTCTTTCAGGGGGGTCAGGCCCTGTGAACCGTCGTGACGCTCACCGTTCTCGTCGGTCTTCCAGATCGGCAGGCCCCACTCCTCGAACAGGTGTACGGACTCGTCAACGTGGCGGCCGAGGTCGTAAGCAAGGTCATCACGGGTGATACCCATCAGGTCGTTGGAGACCATGCGGGCGTAATCAGCCGGATCCTGCTCAGGACCGATGTAGGTGTTGATCGCAGAGAGACCCTGTGCAACCGCACCGGAGCGGTCCATAGCGGCCTTGTCGACCAGCTTGATGCGCAGGTCGGTGCCCTTGGCCCACTGCATGATTTCATAGGCAGCACCACAGTTGGCCATACCACCACCGATCATAAGGATGTCTACTTCTTCTTCGATGACATCCGGATTTCCAAATTCAGCCATTGTAAATTCCTCAGTTAATTCTTCGTTAGCCCAGGGCGATTACTTGCGGATCAGCTCGCTGGGGTCGCCAGCGCGATAGCCGTTCTGCTCCATATGGTTGAAGAAGCCAGGCTCTTCAATCTTGGACATGTCGGCCTCGGGCTTACCGCCGTAAGGATCGATAGAGCCTTCCGGGGTGGTGCGGATCGGGAACTTGAAGCGCTTCAGGGTGCCGTTACGGAACTTGATGGTCCACATGATGGAGTCGGTACCGCGCAGGGGCTGTACAGAACCGCCGAGGGGAACAACGTCAGCATAGTGACGGGCTTCGATCGCCTGCTGCGGGCAGATCTTGACGCAGGAGTAACACTCCCAGCACTGCTCAGGCTCCTGGTTGAAAGACTTCATGGCGTGGCCGGTCTCAGAACCGTCCTTGTCCAGCTTCATCAGGTCGTGGGGGCAGATGTACATGCAAGCGGTCCGATCTTGACCCTTGCAGCCATCGCATTTGTCGGTACGTACAAATGTCGGCATTGCTAATGCTCCTTTATGGTTTTAACTGCAGTTAAAAACTCGAACTCCACCACCGCGTGGCGGCAAAATCGGGTTATCTGGTTTTATACCCTGTGCCACGCCACCTCTTTTGTTTGAGGAAGGCGCTATTGGACAGGCCCTAAAAATTTTTCGAGCGCCTACCTTAGCCACTTACGGAATCAAGTCCAAACAGAACTATCTTTTGGCTCCATAGAAGTGCCTTATATTAGAATTTATAAGGTAATACCCCATTCTTTCTCTAAACTACCACTCTCTCCATATATAAGGTATAAGGCCATAAATGACTTATGCATGCACAGAAAACTTCTATAGTTTGGTACGGTAAATTCCCGACTGGAGTCGTCATTCAATCTGGAAACGATCTATCACTATTGATATATTAGGATATTCTTCAGTAGTGATACGCAACATCCGGGCCGAGGGGAGTGGCTAGCCAGTCTATGACTAGCCAGTCGTCTCGGCCTTTGTATTACGCCAGAGCAACAACTCGAGAGCATTTACTATGAGTGACACCGCCAAGGTCCTGGCCGAGGGTAGAACCGAGGTCAAACATACCACCTGCTATATGTGCGCCTGCCGCTGCGGCATCCGTGTCCACCTGCGCGACGGCGAGGTGCGCTACATTCAGGGCAACCCCGATCACCCCCTCAATAAAGGGGTGATCTGCGCCAAGGGCTCCTCGGGCATCATGAAGCAGTACTCCCCCGCCCGCCTCACCCAGCCTCTCAAACGCAAGGAGGGGAGCGAGCGTGGCGATGCCCAGTACGAGGCGATCTCCTGGGACGAGGCCTTCGGCATCCTCGAGGAGCGCCTGGGACACATCCGCGCCACCGACCCGAAGAAGTTCGCCCTCTTTACCGGCCGTGACCAGATGCAGGCTCTCACCGGTCTGTTTGCCAAGAACTTCGGTACCCCCAACTACGCCGCCCACGGCGGCTTCTGTTCGGTCAACATGGCCGCCGGCATGATCTACACCATCGGCGGCTCCTTCTGGGAGTTCGGTGGCCCGGATCTGGAGCGCTCCAAGCTGTTCGTGATGATCGGCACCGCCGAGGACCACCACTCCAACCCGATGAAGATCGAGCTGGCCCGCTTCAAGCGCAACGGCGGCCGCTTTATCTCCATCAACCCGGTGCGCACCGGCTACTCGGCCATCGCCGACGAGTGGGTACCGATCAAGCCCGGCACCGACGGTGCCCTGCTACTGGCGATAATCCACGAGATCATCAAGACCGGCCTCTACGACCGCGAGTTCCTGCTGCAGTACTCCAACTCTGCCGAGCTGGTGAACATGGATGAAAACTCCACCGAATATGGCATGTTCGTCCGTGCCGAGGTGCCGGAGGAGGAGGGGTGCTTCGACCCGCAGAACAAGCTGTGGTGGGACCGCAACGCCAACAAGCCGGTGGTCTGCCGCACCAGGGGGGCCGACCCACGCCTGCTGGGTGAGTTCACCCTCGCCGACGGTACCCCGGTCAAGCCCGCCTTCCAGCTGCTCTCCGAGCGTGTCGAGCAGTACACCCCCGAGTGGGCCTCTGATATCACCGGCATCCCCACCGAGACCATCAAGCGCCTCGCTCACGAGATGGGCATCGTCGCCCGTGACGAGAAGATCGAGCTGCCGATCGCCTGGACCGATGTGTGGGATGTGGAGCACCAAAGCGTTACCGGCAACCCGGTCTCGTTTCACGCGATGCGTGGTCTCGCCGCCCACTCCAACGGCTTCCAGACGATCCGTGCCCTGTCGATCCTGATGTCGATCCTCGGCACCATCGACCGACCCGGCGGCTTCCGCCACAAGGCCCCCTTCCCCCGCCCCATCCCCCCCTGCCCCAAGACCGGCAAGGGGTGGGAGGACGTACAGCCCAACACCCCGCTCAACGGCATGCCGCTGGGCTGGCCGGCCGACCCGGACGACCTCTTCGTCGACGACAAGGGCGAACCGATCCGTATCGACAAGGGCTTCTCCTGGGAACATCCGCTCTCCGTTCACGGCCTGATGCACAACGCCATCACCAACGCCTGGCGTCAGGACCCCTACGCCATCGACACCCTCTTCATCTTCATGGCCAACATGGCGTGGAACTCCAGCATGAACACCGACGAGGTGCGCAAGATGCTGAACGACAAGGACGAGAGTGGTGAGTACAAGATCCCGTTCCTCGTCGTCGCCGACGCCTTCCAGTCGGAGATGACCGCCTTTGCCGACCTGGTACTGCCCGACACCACCTACCTGGAGCGTCACGACGTAATGTCGATGCTCGACCGCCCGATCTCCGAATTCGACGGCCCGGTCGACTCGGTACGTATCCCGGTGGTGCCGCCCAAGGGCGAGTGCAAGCCGTTCCAGGAGGTGCTAATCGAACTGGGTAGCCGCCTCAAGCTGCCGCCATTCGTCAACGCTGATGGCTCACGCAAGTACCGCGACTACCCCGACTTTGTCACCAACTTCGAGACCGCCCCCGGTTCCGGCATCGGCTTCCTCGCCGGCTGGCGCGGCAAGTCCGGCGAGAAGGGGATGAAGGGCGAGCCCAACCCCAAGCAGTGGGAGATGTACGAGAAGAACAACTGCGTCTACCACTACCACCTGCCCAAGTCCTACCAGTACATGCGTAACTGGAACCAGGGCTACCTGCAGTGGGCGCAGGAGCACTCGCTGACCCGCTACGACGAGCCGATCAACATCCACATCTACTCCGAGGTGTTGCAGAAGTTCCGTCTCGCCGCCCAGGGCAAGAGCCAGGGCAAGCAGCCGCCGGCGCACCTGCGCAAGCGCGTCGAGACCCACTTCGATCCGCTGCCCTTCTACTCCGAGCCGCTCGAGGCGCAGCTGACCGACAAGCACAAGTATCCGCTCAATGCGATCACCCAGCGCCCGATGGCGATGTACCACAGCTGGGACAGCCAGAATGCGTGGCTGCGCCAGATCCACACCTACAACTTCCTCTACGCCCACCCGAGCACCGCCAAGGCGGCCGGGATCGAGGACGAGGGCTGGATGTGGGTCGAGTCGATGCACGGCAAGGTGCGTTGCCTCTGCCGCTACTCCGAGGCGGTCGAGCCCGGCACCGTCTGGACCTGGAACGCCGTGGGCAAGGCCTCCGGCGCCTGGAACCTGGACAACAGCGCCAACGAATCGAAGCAGGGCTTCCTGCTCAACCACGTGATCAGCGAGGAGCTGCCGCCCAACGAGGCCGGGGAGCACCTCTCCAACTCCGACCCGGTCACCGGTCAGGCCGGCTGGTACGACGTGCGCGTGCGCATCTACCCCGCTGGAGCCGATGAGCCCAAGGAGACCTTCCCGCAGTACAAGGCGATGCCTTCACTGCCCGGTACCCCCAAACGTCGCCCGTGGCAGAGCTACTTCGCCGGGCTGTTTACCCGCAAGGGAGAATTCTGATGACCCAGTTAGCACTCGTTATCGATCTCAATGTGTGCGTCGGCTGCCACGCCTGCGTCACCAGCTGTAAGCAGTGGAACACCTCCGGCTCCGCCGGCCCGCTGTTTGATGACAACCCGTTCACCAGGGACCCGACCGGTACCTTCTTCAACCGGGTGCAGACCTACGAGATTGGGACCTTCCCCAATACCGAGACCCTGCACTTCCCGAAGAGCTGCCTGCACTGCGAGGACGCCCCGTGCGTCCCGGTCTGCCCTACCGGCGCCAGCTACAAGCGCGAGAATGACGGCATCGTGCTGGTGGACTACGACAAGTGCATCGGCTGCAAGTACTGCTCCTGGTCGTGCCCCTACGGCGCCCGCGAGTTCGACGAGCAGCAGAAGGTGATGAAGAAGTGCACCCTCTGCGTAGACCGCATCTACGACGAGAGCCTGCCCGAGTCGGACCGCAAGCCCGCCTGTGTGCTGGCCTGCCCCACCTCGGCGCGGATGTTCGGCGATGTGCACGACGACCAGTCCGAGGTCTCCCGCGCGATCCGCGAGGACGGTGGCTACCAGTTGATGCCCGAGTGGGGCACCAAGCCATCCAACCACTACCTGCCGCGTCGTAAGACCCGTCTCAACATCCAGGAAGACGAACTGGTGCGTGTCGATAATCCGCTGAAGAAAGAGGATATCCGCCACGAGACCAGCAAGAACGTCTCGCTGGACGACTGGTTGATGTAACTGGGCTGAAATTAGATAGGGAGAGGGTCTTCGCCCCTCCCAGAAATTTGGAGAACTTACGATGCATCCTGCATTTTCCGTTATCTTCCTCACCACCCTCATCGGGGTGGGCCAGGGCTTTTTCCTGGCACTCTTCACCGAGCAGAGCTACTCGGCGGTCAACCTGTTGCCCGCTCAGGAGAGCGGCTTCTACGTCACCGGCAGCCTCATTGCCCTCGCCTTTCTGGTCGGCGGGCTGTTTGCCGCGGTGTTCCACCTCGGTAAGCCAAGCTATTTCATCACCCGTGCCTGGCGCGGCATGACCCAGTGGCGCACCTCGTGGCTGTCGCGTGAGCTCATCGCCATGCCGCTGACCATGGGGCTGGTGTTCCTCTACATGGCCTTCCACTACTTCGGCTGGGATGCGGATATCTTCGGCAGCCCGGATACCACCGGCCAGCTCACTCTGGTGCTCGGCGGCATCACCACCGTCACCGTGTTCGGCCTCTTCATCTGCACCGCGATGATCTACGCCAGCGTCAAGTTCCTGCAGGAGTGGGCCTGTGTCCTCACCGTTAGCAACTACATCCTGCTCGGCGGCGCCTCCGGCTTTACACTGGCCGCCGCCTACGCCGCCTACGTGGCACCAGAGCTGGTCGGCTTCTACGCCGGTTGGGCGATGATCATCACCGCACTGGGGCTGGTCAGCCGCGGCGCCTCGCTGTTCCGCAACAGCCGCATTAAGTACAAGTCCACCATCCAGACCGCCATCGGCATTCGCCACAACAAGGTAAGGCAAGAGGCAATGGGGATGATGGGCGGCTCCTTCAACACCCGCGAATACTTCCACGGCAAGACCGCCTCCTTCTTGAAGTCCATTAAGTGGATCTTCCTGGTGCTGGTCTTCGCCCTGCCGCTGCTGCTGCTGTGGGGCGGCATGGACGGCGGCAAGGGCATGCTGGTAATGGCCTTCATCATCCAGTATGTAGGCCTGCTGTTCGAGCGCTGGTTCTTCTTTGCACAGGCAAATCATCCTCAGAACATCTACTACCAAACCGTTTAACTCTTCCGTAGATCACTGCCATGAGAAAGGGCGCCCACAGGGCGCCCTTTTTCTTTATACCCCCATCCAACCCTCCTATTACCCCACCTAAAATGGGTGTTGTATAGTGACCCGTCCAAACATTTCAGCCCCGGTCAGCCAGTTCCGCCGGAATACAAGTATCTAAATACGAAACAATGAAGGAGTCAGATCGATGATCAAACCAGTCGGTTCCGATACGCTTAATCCGCTGTTTGTCTACGACAGCGAAGAGCACCACAAGCTGATGCACGAGGCGGAGTCCCTGCCTTCCATTATGATCAGCTCCCAGGCCGCCGGTAACGCGGTAATGATGGGTGCCGGTTACTTCAACCCGCTGAAGGGCTTCATGAACGTGGCCGACGCGATGGGTGCTGCCGAGAAGATGACTCTCACCGACGGCTCCTTCTTCCCGGTGCCGGTACTCTGCCTGGTAGAGAGCGCCGACAGCCTCGGTGGTGCCAAGCGCATCGCCCTGCGCGACCCCAACATGGAGGGCAACCCGGTCCTCGCCATCATGGATATCGAGAACATCGAGACCGTGACCGACGAGCAGATGGCCGTGATGACCGACAAGGTCTACCGCACCGCCGACCCGGAGCACCCCGGTGTCGCCGCCTTCAATGGCCAGGGCCGTACCGCCATCTCCGGTCCTATCCAGGTACTGCACTTCTCCTACTTCCAGGATGACTTCCCCGATACCTTCCGCACCGCCGTCGAGATCCGCAACGAGATCGCCGAGCGCGGCTGGAAGAAGGTTGTCGCCTTCCAGACCCGTAACCCGATGCACCTCGCCCACGAGGAGCTGTGCCACATGGCGATGGACCGCCTCGGTTGCGACGGCCTGGTGATCCACATGCTGCTCGGCAAACTGAAGAAGGGCGACATCCCCGCCCCGGTCCGTGACGCTGCCATCCGCAAGATGGTCGAGGTCTACTTCAAGCCCAATAGCGCGATGGTCACCGGTTACGGCTTCGACATGCTCTACGCCGGCCCCCGTGAGGCGGTACTGCACGCCTATTTCCGCCAGAACATGGGCGCCACCCACTTCATCATCGGCCGCGACCACGCCGGTGTGGGCGACTACTACGGCGCCTTCGACGCGCAGACCATCTTCGACGACGAGGTACCGGCCGGTGCCCTGGAGATCGAGATCTTCCGCGCCGACCACACCGCCTGGTCGAAGAAGCTCAACAAGGTAGTGATGATGTGCGAGGCCGAGGACCACCAGAAAGAGGACTTCGTCCTCCTCTCCGGCACCAAGGTACGCGAGATGCTCGGCAACGGTATCGCGCCGCCGAAGGAGTTCTCACGCCCCGAGGTGGCACAGATCCTGATCAACTACTATCAGAGCCTCAACTAAACCCTCAGCGGTTTGGTATAAAAGGGCAGCTTCGGCTGCCCTTTTTTGTTTTCTGCCATGTCCTGGCCGCTATAATCCTCAGTACTACAAAACGGTGGGGTATCGAACATTGGAGATCTATCTGGTCGGCGGCGCGGTACGCGACAAGTTATTGGGCATCGAGCCCAGAGATCGCGATTGGGTAGTGGTCGGTACCACGCCAGAGGAGATGACCGAATTAGGCTACCAGGCGGTCGGCAAGGATTTCCCCGTCTTCCTTCACCCAGAGACAAAAGAGGAGTATGCCCTCGCCCGCACCGAGCGCAAGACCGCCCCCGGCTATCACGGTTTTGCCTTTCACGCCTCACCAGATGTAACACTTGAAGAGGACCTGGTCCGTCGTGACCTCACTATCAATGCTATGGCGTTGGATGAAGCGGGCAACATCATCGACCCCTTCAACGGCCAGGAGGACCTGGAGAACGGCATGCTACGCCACGTCTCCAACGCCTTTGTTGAAGACCCGGTGAGGGTCCTGCGCATTGCCCGTTACGCCGCACGCTTCTCCAGGTGGGGATTTCGTGTCGCCCATGGTACCCATGCGTTAATGAAGCGGATGGTGGAGAATGGCGAAGTCGATGCCCTGGTGGCCGAGCGGGTGTGGCAGGAGATGGAGCGGGCCCTGGGTGAAGATGCCCCACAGCGCTTCTTTGAGGTGCTGCGCAACTGCGGCGCACTGGGGCGGATCCTCCCCGAACTGGAGGCACTGTTCGGAGTACCCCAGCCAGCCCACCACCACCCGGAGATCGACAGCGGTCTGCATACCCTGATGGTGCTGGAACAGGCGGCAAGACTAACACCCGATACCCGCATCCGCTTTGCCGCCCTGTTGCACGACCTCGGGAAAGGAACAACACCTGAAGTCGAATGGCCTAAACATATCGCCCATGAGGCACGTGGTGTTCCACTGGTGGAGGGGTTGTGCGAACGACTCCGGGTGCCAAAAGAGTACCGGGAGCTGGCGGTAATCGTGACCCGCGATCACCTGTTATTTCACACCGCTGCCGAGCTGCGACCAGTGACCATCCTGAAACTTCTGGAACGCATAGACGCCTTCCGTCGCCCGGAGCGGCTGGAGCAGTTCCTGCTCGCCTGTGAGGCCGACTCGCGGGGGCGTACTGGTTACGAAGAACGCGAGCTAGAGCAACCGAGGATACTGAGAGGCGCCTACCATGCGGCGATGGCAATAGACGTGAGAGAGGTAGTTGCTGCGGGGTTTAGCGGCAAGGCGGTCGGTGAAGAGTTACACCGTCTGCGTAGTGCCGCTATCTCCCAGATAGTGAAAAATAGAGAACCTTAGCGGTAGATGCAGAGGTAGGAGCTATCCTCCTCCACCTTCACGCCGAACTTCTGGTTCGCCTCGACCACAAACTGCTCGCCGGGCCCAAAGCTCTTCCACTCGCTCTCACCCGGCAGCTGGATGGTAAGGCGACCGCTCACCACCTGCATCGTCTCCTGCTGGCTGGTACCAAATTCATACTCACCGGCCGCCATAACGCCAATGGTTGCGGCGTCACTACCCGCCTTGAAGGCGATCGACTTCACCTTGCCATCAAAATATTCGTTGGTGCTGAACACGCTCTTCTCCTCTTTGTTCATCAAACTGACACATACCCTGAACAGGGTCCCACCCTGTAGCAGCTGTGGCGGCGTGAGTCTACCAGCTAAGATCCTCTCATGGAGAAAAATGTGATGTAGTTGACAAATTTAGAATATGCTAATAAACTTTCAGCCACAGTATTTAAGGGGGAGTATCTGCGACACATCGTCACGCTCCTTACGACTGTTTCAG
This sequence comes from Chromatiales bacterium, assembly GCA_029879245.1. Taxonomy (GTDB): domain Bacteria; phylum Pseudomonadota; class Gammaproteobacteria; order Thiohalomonadales; family Thiohalomonadaceae; genus JAPHSX01. Next base: position 46,051 of record JAOUQQ010000001.1, read on the forward strand.
GTTCTGATGTAGAGAATTATTAATTAACCATGGAGTATCTAACGATGAAAGCAAAAGTAATCCTCGCAGCCGCTGCGCTGTTCACCGCCACCGCCGCCAACGCCTGGTGGGGTCCCTTCAACAACAATGGCTGGGGCAACGGCAACGGCTACAACAACGGCAATGGCTGGGGCAACGGTTTCGGCGATGGCGACGGTGCCTTCGATTTCAGCATGAGCGGCAAGGCTCGTGGTAACGGCAACGGTTACGGCTACGGCAACAACGGCTGGAACGGCAACAACGGCTGGAACGGTTACAATGGCTACAACGGTTACAATGGCTATGCACCTGCCTACGGTTACGCCCCTGCCGCTCCTTATGGCTACGGCGCACCTTCTGAAGAGCAGATGAAGGCCCAGATGGAGCAGCAGCAGAAAGCTCAGGCCGAGTGGCAGAAGCAGATGGAGGCCCAGCGCGCCGCCATGATGGAAGCTCAGAAGAAGGCGATGGAGCAGCAGCGTGCCATGATGGAGCAGCGTAACAAGTAAGTTTATACTTACTTCGCTCTAGTAAAAGGCCCACACAGACAACTGCGTGGGCCTTTTTCGTTTACCCCTCAACTTGTTCCCACTTTGGCATTTGCAGTAACCTAGCCATATCTACTGTGCGGAAATATGATGAGATACCTTACCCTTCCCACCTGGTCGTTATTGGCGCTACTCCTCTGCTTATCCATTAGCGTCAGCGCACAGCCACCCTATTGGCCACCCTATCCATACTATCCAACATCTCGTACGGCGGCTGAACCCGCGGAGCATGTATCCACAAGCCCGGCCGAAACAGCAGAGCACAACGCAACAAGTCGTGACGAGTGGGAACTTGAACGAGAGATCCGCACCGCCATCCATCAGGGCAATTTCGCCGAAGCCTATTATCTGTGGCGCCCTCGTGCCGAAGGTGGCAATGCCGATGCCCAGTATGGCATTGGCTGGATGTACCACAACGGATACGGCCTTGCGATCGATGATGCCACCGCGGTCAAATGGTGGGAGTTGGCAGCAAAACAGGGGCATACCGACGCTATCTTTGCCCTGGGTATGCTCTATAGCCTGGGTGAAGGGGAGGTCCGACGCGACATGTCTCTTGCCGTTGCCTATTACTACCAGGCGAGCCTCAGCGGACATGAAGACGCTCGAATGCTGCTACGTACCCTGATGGCCGAAGGTGACACAGCCGCCCGAGACCTGATGCAACAACTACTTCAGGATGGAAAGGTTGCAGAAATTACCCCTCCTGCCGCCGTTGTTCGACCCAAGGCAAATGTACGCCGGGGGCCAGGAACCCAGCACAAGGTGCTCACCACACTAACCGAAGGGCACCTACTGATGCCCCTTAGACGGGAGGGACGCTGGTTACTGGTGGGTATAAAGGGAGAGGGTTTTACCGGTTGGATTCACGATAATCTGACAGGCCGCGATTTTCTCAGCGATCCCATGGACTAATCAGGAAGAGTCGTCCTCGGTAGCGAGCAATTTACTTATCCCGCGCAGCCGACTGCGCGGCTTGGGGTCGGCGGAGTCCATCAGACCCCGAATCCGCTTCACATAACCCCGCGTCTCTTCCGGGGCCTGAGGGGCTACCTGCTCCCACGACTCCACCGGCTCCGGGGTGCGCTGATAGGCACGCCGCATCCGTACATACCCGGCATTATAGCTGGCAAAGGCAAGATAAAGTCTGTCCTGATCCGAGGGCAATTCCCACTTACGGTAGATGGTGCGGTCGTAGTAGATACCCGCCGCAATGTTCCAGCGCGGCTCTCTCAGATCGGCAAAGTTGGGATTCAACTCCTGTATCTCCGCAAAGGTACGGGGGAGGATCTGCATCAAACCCACCGCCCCACGGTGACTCTTCACATCGGGATTCAGGTTAGACTCTGCTATTGCCTGCGCCTTAAACCAGTGCCAATCATAATAGGGGCCAAAGTATCGTTTGGTGTATTTGCGAAAATGACCGTCATAATCGCTACTCCAGCGACTGTGCTGCACCGGCAGCTCCTCATCCGCCCACGCGGGTAGAGAGAGAGAGAACAGAAGCAGTGCTAACAGAGAACGCATCAGTTCAGACCGAGTCCTATCACCAGCCCCTGAGCCACACCGATACCGATAAAGATCCCCATTATCATCAGCCCCACTGCAATATTGCCGTTACGCAACTCCTCGCTAATGTTAAAACAGACAATATGATTGAAGATCTTGCACCCCAGCCACATAAAGAAGAGGGTCATAAACCCACCCATAGCGGCATAGAGAAAATTAAGAATAATTGGGTCAACGGTCTGTAACATGGCTCCCCCCGGTTCGTTATCGTTATCTGCCGAACCTCCGACTATAGCGCGAATTCTCCCTCGCTGTTAACCACTGGCCACCTCGACATGGCTACGTTCAAAAGCTCGCCGACGTGGGTAGAAGAGCCGTTCACCATCAGCCCCCGCTTCCATCAAGGCCCGCTCCAGAGTCACATTGAAGCTATCACTGCCGGCCCAGTAGACGTCCCAGTTGAGCAGATCTTCAATCTCATTACAGATCGCCACCACCGCAACACCCGCCTGTGCCACATCATTCTCATCAGCTCGGGCTGTGAGGGGAAGAAATTTGTAGTCATCCAGCGCTTCGCCCCAGGACCGACAGAAATTCTCCATATAGTGCTCTCCCTCATGCGCCAACCAGATAAAACGGATCGGCTGCCCGAGATCGAGGTTGATAGCATGCTCAATAATACTCTTCATCGGTGCCAGTTCGTGCCCCTGAGCTACCACCAGCAGCGGACGTGGCGAGTCATCATCCAGGGTCATCTCGCCGAACGGGCCATCTAATTCGATCTCAGCTCCACGGCGCAGGCCATCGAAGATCTGTCTCACCATCGGATTTTCGCCGTCGTAGGGAATATGAAACTGCAACAGTGAACCGTTGCAGGGACAGCTGCCGATACTGGCATCCAGCGCCCCCACACCCGGGAGGGTCAACTGTACATGCTGCCCCGCAAGAAAGCGTAGCGGTTGGGTGCGCGGGGTCTTGAGATGAACGATGCGTAGACACTCACTCGCTCCCTCAATCTTGTGTATCCGTGTTATGACCCGCTGGCGCGGGATATCGCGAGGGGATTTAGCCTCACCCGCCTCGATCACCAGGTCACCTGCGGCGTGGGCGCTACAGAGCAGGAACATCCCCTGTGCCTTTTCGCTCACTGTAAAGCTAAAATCGTGGTGCTCCTCATGTCCCAACTGCCCCTCAAGCAGACGGGCATGGCACTCCCCGCAGTTACCGCTGGCACAGCTAAAGTCGATATTGAGACCGGAGCGCAGCGCCGCCTCGAGCAGAGTCTCCTCCTCAACGGCATGAAATTGATGGCCACTGGGTAAAACGGTAATGCGGTACTCACTCACGGGGAAACCTACGACTCCAGCTTGTCGAGCAGCCAGCTGTTAATCACCATAATCATCTGCTTCTGCTCATCGGTCGCCCCGCGGTTGAGATCCCCCATCAACTGTGCCAGTTCCTCAATACAACCGCGATACTTCTTCAACTGTGCCTCGGCCACACCAAGGGCGACATCGCGTTTATGTAGTCGAATCTCCAGCTCCTCACTCTCCGGCATCACCCGCTCACGCACCCGACGAGCAAAGGCAGCACCACGAATCAATTTGACCCGCTCGACCATCATATCCTCGTCCAGCGCCATCGTCGGATAGTGCTGGCGCAACTCATCAAGGTCGACCTCACCCTCAAAGGTATGGAGTTCGCCACTGCGGATCATCTGTTGCAGGTCGTGGCGATCAATGCCAAGAATATGTGCCGCCCTGGCGATACCAACACGATGTCCCATCTACTTCTCCTCCCGTCTACCAAGCGAGAACCATCTGCTCATACCAATAACATAGTGCAAATATCAGTTATTTGAAGGGGGGCTAGAAAAGAAAACGCCCCGTGGAGGGGCGTTGAATAAATCCCAAAAACATAGTGAATACTTACTTACCAATTCGGGGCAGTAAACCCCAAGCTATTACAGTACATACAGTGCTCACTCTTGTAGCCTCTACTGATTACGCCCCTCCCATAGTCCGGTTAAAAAGGCGAGGGCATTCTTGCCGAGCACCGAGCAGTCGTAGCCACCCTCCTGGACCACCAGCGTCGGATAGCGCAGCGCGCCCAGGCGCCGGCCGTTTGCATAAAAGTCCTCACCGAGCAGATTCCAGCTACCGGAAGGGTCGTTTTGTGCGGTATCGAGGCCGAGGGCAATGACCAGCACATCGGGCCGGTATTTACGTATCCTGCTGACTGCCCTGTCGAGCGTCCTGGCATAGGCCACCCCATCGATACCCCTCGGCATCGGGAGATTGAGATTGAACCCACTCCCCTCCCCTTCGCCGTGCTCCTCGCGGTAGCCGCTGAAGTAGGGGTACTCGTAGGCGGGGTCCGCATGAATCGAGACCGTTAGCACATCGCTGCGCCGGTAGAAGATCTCCTGCTGGCCATTGCCGTGGTGGTAATCGAGATCCAGTATTGCGATCCGCCCGTAGCGGGAGAGGTAATTGGCGGCGATGGCGGTAGAGTTGAAATAGCAGTAGCCGCCGAACGAGTCGTGCCCGGCATGATGACCGGGAGGGCGGACCAGCGCATAGGCGAACTGTCTGCCGTTTTCAATCGCCTGGGCGCAACTCATGGCCGCATCGACGGCGTCACGGGCGGCGAGATAGGCATTGCGATTGATCGGGCTGTAGACATCGATGCAGTAGTAGCCGGCGTGCGATGGGACATTGCGCGGCTTGCCGATATTTTTCCGGATCGGGAATACATCGGGAAAGAGCGACTTTTCCGGGTCGATCTGCTGGGCGACCTCGCGAAAGTAGTTGACGAAGCGCCGGTCGTGCACCGCAAGGATATGGCGCTCACTGAAGTGACGCAGCGGGATCCTCGCAAACAACTCCGTCTTGTCCAGCTCGCTCTTGATGACACTGACCCGCACCGGCAACTCCGCATACCCGTGGTCCTTGATGTGATGGATATCGTGACGATCGGTGACACAGAGCGCGATCTTCTCGTCATCCGGTACCGCCGGAAAGTGGCGTGGCTTGCGTTTCTTCACATAGACATAGGGTCTGATCGCAACCGGATCGTCGGCAAAGGAGTTAACAACCTCGTCGATCAGCGCCGACGACATGGTCTTTTTGTATTTGCGCTGCAAAACCGCGCTGGCGATCTGCTGTGCCCGCTCCTGCTCCAGACTTGCACCACGTTCCAGGTCATCCACCATCATAAAATAGGCGTTGCCGGCATTGGCCTTACGCGGCCGTTCATAGAGCGTACCGGACACGGGACGCGCACCCATCCTCTCGTAAAAACGCAGACGCGAGCGGTTCGCCTTGAGAGTCTGGGGCTCCGGATTGTACTGGGGCAGGTCGGTAAGACACTCGAATATCAGCCATTCAAAACCGAGGCTGACACACTCCTCCTGCACCCGTCGATAGAGCGCCGCCCCGACACCGCCCCCCTTACTGGTATTTGAGAGGGCAATGAGGTCCAGAAAACCAAAGCGCAGATTGGGCTCGGCAGAGAAGAGGGCGAAGCCCTTGACCCGTCCCTTGCTGTCGTCACAGACGAACAGCACGGTGCGGAATTTGAACTTCATCGGATTGAGCAGTTTCTCCGGGATTTCGCGGATTTTATAATCGGCGACATCCTTAAACTGCTCGCGAATAATCACCTGCGACTGCTCAATGGCCTGCCGGTTGATCGGCAGCAACGCATCATGGACCCGGCGGATACGGAACATTATGGGAGTCTCTGATTCATCTCTGTTTTGTTATGAGACATTTTCATACACTAAAATTGCCATCCCTCACTAGATTGAAAAACCCATCGACGCAACAGAGGAAAATCATTTCATATCACTCTCTTATCCCCGCCTGGATAGTAAACCGCGAGGAGAGAATATCAAATGAGACATGCCCCTTTACGGGGCATGTCTCACAGTGCGATGCTGCTCCACCGAATTTTACTCATCGACCCAGCCCTGCAGCGCTTCAATAAGCTGCTTTGCCTGATCGGCACTGGAGATGTTGAACTTCGACTTCTGCTGATACTCGCCGTTGCGCTTCTGGTAGCGACGGATGGTGTACTTGTCCTTGCCGTACTCCTCTTTGGCTCGATCCCAATCCTGATAGCGATAGATAATAGTCGACCACGCCCCCTTGGAGAGCACCTTCTTATCCAGCTCCTTGGTGGTCTCAATGCCATCCTCGGTATAAGAGATGGTCAACTCATCAATTGTCTCGGCCACGGTGTTACTCCTGCATAGTTGTTCGTAGATAGTGGGGCGATTCTAACCCGCTCTGACTCTGGTGCAAGTGAATTCACTCTATGCGACCTCCAGATCCACCCTCTCCACCACTCCATCGTGCAGACGAAAGCCACGCATCTCCAGCACCCCCTCAATATTAAGCGAGATAATAAGATAGAGCGCCTCGGGATAGGCCGCCTCGGCCAGGTCACGTGCAGAAGGTTCTGCCGGGGCGTGGGGGTGGGAGTGGTAGATGGCGAAGAGCTCCTCGCCTGACTCGCGCATCCGCCTCATCGCCTCAATCTGCGCCGCCGGATCCATGGTGAAGAGCTTCTCAGGCACATCGGCCACATTGGCGATGGGGTAGAGTGCTCCGGGTACTCCCCCCTTTGCCGAGATGAGCCCACACACCTCCTCCTCAGGGGAGTGCTGGGCGTGGGTGAGGACCTTGTTGACCAGGGTGATGGGGAGGGTGACTTGTGACATCGTTTTTCTCTTTAACTGTTCTGACTGTGGCAACTACAGCCCGGGTCCTTCTTTAACCGCATACTCCGCCACTCCATTGTCAGCGCATCCAGTAACAGCAGACGTCCATCAAGTGTATCGCCAATACCGAGCAACACCTTAAGCACCTCAGTCGCCTGAATGGTGCCGATGATGCCGACCACGGGGGCGAGCACGCCATTTTCGCTGCAGGTCTGTGACAGCTCGCCCTCATCTTTATAGAGGCAGCGGTAGCAGGGACTGTCGGGACGCTCATTGTGGAATACCGAAACCTGCCCCTCCATGCGGATCGCCGCGCCGGAGACCAGCGGCTTTTTTGCCATCACGCAGGCGTCGTTGACGGCAAAGCGGGTGGCAAAATTGTCGCTGGCATCGACCACCACGTCGGCCTGTTCCACCTCCGCCAGCAATGCCTCACCCTCTAATTTCTGGTTGATGGCGATAACCCCAACTTCGGGGTTGAGAACCGCCAGGGTATCGCGCGCCGACTCCACCTTGGGACGCCCCAGGTCGTGGCTGCCGTGGAGAAGTTGGCGTTGCAGGTTGGAGAGGTCGACCGTATCAAAATCGACCAGCACCAGTTGCCCCACCCCGGCTGCGGCCAGGTACATCGCCACCGGCGAGCCGAGGCCGCCCGCACCGATAATCAGCACGCGACTGTTGAGCAGCTTCTGCTGCCCCGTCACATCGACACCGGGCAGCATGATCTGGCGGCTGTAGCGCAGCAGTTGTTCGTCTTCCAAAGGTAATTTCCCGCCTGTCGATATTAGGCAGAGTGTACCCCAGTAACGGGATTACAGGTAATTGCGCCAGTGCTCGGGGCGCTGGTCGCGACAGCCGTGGGGTAGTTTGCAGTAGCGGTTGATAAAGACCTGGCGATCGGCATATCCGCACTCGTCGATCCCCAGGTTGGCCCGCTCCACCTCTTCGGTGTAGTAGTAGAGGGCACGTTTGAGTTTAACGATAAGGCTGTTATCGAGGTGAAAGCCGAGGTCGATCAGCACATCTTCGATAAGGTTCAGGTTGAGCTGGGTAATGTCGTAACTGATCTGTAACAGGTAGGCGTTATCGGGGCGCAACTGATGGATCCCCTCCACGTCAGCCAGCAGCAGACTCGCCGACTGGGCCTGCTGCTGATCGGGGTGGAGGCGACAGAAATGGATCTCCCGGTGTTTGAGCAGTTCGCTGCTTTCTCTCTCCATGCCTCCATCCTAGCCCCCAGGGGGAATATTTCAAGCCGAACGGTTCACAATCTCCCATCAGGGAGTCGTCCCAGTGAGACTCTGCCGTGGCCCTGCAGATCGGGCAACAATTCGACCGCCTCATATCCGGCCTCCCGCAGTAGAGCACAAACCGCCTCCCCCTGATCAAAGCCGTGCTCCAGCAACAACCACCCGCCGAGTATAAGGTGTTTCGGTGCCCCATCGATAATGGTGCGAATATCGTCTAGCCCATCTGCCCCTGAGGCGAGGGCGCTGCGCGGCTCAAATCGTACATCGCCCTGATTTAAGTGGGGGTCTGCCGATGCAATATAGGGGGGATTTGAGAGGATCAGATCGAACCGCTCTCCCGCCAGAGGCTCGAACCAGTCACCGAGCAGAAACTGCACATTGCCGATGCCGTTATCTTTACCGTTCTGCCGCGCCACCGCCAGCGCGGCCTCACTACGCTCCACCGCCACCACTTCACAACTGGGGCACTCCGCGGCAATGGCAAGGGCGATGGCGCCGCTACCTGTTCCAAGGTCGACCACACGGCCACCACCCGCGGGCAGGCGGGCCAGCGCCGCCTCCACCAGAAGTTCGGTCTCGGGGCGCGGGATAAGGGTATCAGGGGTTACCTTGAGAGAGAGCGTCCAGAAGCCGCGCTCACCCAGAAGATGGGCCACCGGTTCGCCCCTCTCTCGACGGGACAACAGCGTCTCAAACTGCTGCTCAGCCTCGCCACTCAGCTCCCTCTCCGGCCAGGTGTAGAGATAACTGCGCGACTCGCCTGTCGCTCTGCAAAGCAGCAGTTCTGCATCCACCCGCGGGGTATCGGTATGGCGTAGCCGCCTTACCGCTGCAACCAGTGCCTCATCAATGGTCACCGCTGTAACCAGTCACCTAGTTGCGCAGGAATTTCGCGTAGGCGGGATTGCTATCCTCCTCCCACCAGCGGTAACCAAGTTGATCGAGGAAGGTGTGAAACTCATCGAGATCCCCCTGCGGTACCTGAATACCACAGAGCACACGCCCATAGGCGGCGCCGTGATTGCGGTAGTGGAACAGGCTGATGTTCCAGCGCCCACCCAGGCGATTGAGGAAACGCAACAGGGCACCGGGGCGCTCTGGAAACTCAAAACGCAGCAACCGTTCATCCTCAGCGTCGGCACGCCCACCCACCATATAACGTACGTGGAGTTTGGCCATCTCATTATCGCTCAAATCCTCTACCGGCAACGCTTTCTCTGCCAGTTCGGCAAGCAGCCTGTCTTTCTCCGGCTTGCCGCCAGCCAGCTGCACACCAACAAAGATATGGGCATCGGCCTTATCGGCATAGCGGTAGTTAAATTCGGTGATGTTGCGCGACCCCAGGGTCTCGCAAAAACTGAGAAAGCTGCCCGGCCTCTCGGGGATAGTGACGGCAAACAGCCCCTCGCGCAGCTCGCCCAGCTCCGCCCGCTCCGCCACGTGGCGCAGGCGATCAAAATTCATGTTAGCACCCGAGTCGATGGCAACAAAGAAGTGGTCTTCACACCCCTCACGCTCCACATACTTCTTCAACCCTGCAATACCGAGGGCCCCGGCGGGCTCGGCAATGGAGCGGGTATCCTCAAAGATATCCTTAATCGCGGCACAAATCTCGTCGGTAGAGACCAGCACTACCTCATCCACCAGCTCCCTGACCACGCGCCACGGCTCCTCGCCCACCTGTTTCACCGCCACCCCATCGGCAAAGATACCGACCTGCGGCAACACCACGCGCTCCCCTGCCTGCAACGCGGCGTGCAGACAGGGGGCATCATCGGGTTCGACACCAATCACCTTCACGTGCGGGTAGAGCGCCTTGATATAGGCCACTACGCCGGCAATGAGACCACCACCACCTACCGGGACGAAGACGGCATTGAGGCGTTCCGGATCGGGGTGCTGGCGCATCAGCTCCATCGCCACAGTACCCTGCCCGGCGATCACGATCGGGTCATCATACGGGTGGACGAAAGTCAGCCCCCTCTCCTCGGCCAGCTTGCGGGCATGGGTATAGGCGTCGTCATAGCTGTTGCCTGCCAGCTCTACCCTGGCACCACGGGCGGCCACGGCATTGACCTTGATCGCCGGTGTGGTCTTGGGCATCACAATAGTGGAGTCGATCCCCAGGCGCCGTGCCGAGAGCGCCACTCCCTGAGCGTGGTTGCCCGCCGAGGCGGCACAGATACCACGGCGGCGCTCTGCCGGGGTAAGGCTAGCCATCTTGTTGTAGGCACCACGCAACTTAAAGGAGAAGACCGGCTGCAGGTCCTCGCGCTTGAGCCACACCTTGTTGCGCAGGCGCGTTGAGAGGGCCGGGGCCACCTCCAGCGGCGTCTCGATCGCCACCTCATAAACGCGGGCAGTGAGAATTCGTTTTAGATAGTCATTTAGCATCGCCATACATTAAGCAGGTCAATAGAAAGTTACAAGCATCAACCGGGGCTTTGCACAAATTTCTTGCCACAGTCGCACCGTGACACCGCAAACTGGTAGAATCAGCCCATCAGATCAGAAGATAGATAGAGGAATTAACTCCCATGGGCATGACTCAGGACGAAATGAAGCAGGCGGTCGCCCGCGCTGCGCTGGAACACGTAGTACCCGATACCATCATCGGTATCGGCACCGGTTCAACCGCCAACTTCTTTATCGACGCACTGGCGGAGATCAAGGGCAGGATCAACGGCACCGTCGCCAGCTCCGAGGCTAGCGCCGACCGCCTGCGTGGCCATGGTATTCCGGTGTTTGATCTCAACTCGGTCGATCAGATCTCGGTCTATATTGATGGCGCCGACGAGACCAACAAGCACGCCCATCTGGTAAAGGGTGGTGGCGGTGCCCTGACCCGCGAGAAAATCGTCGCCGCGGTCGCAAAAAAATTCGTCTGTATCGTCGACTCCACCAAGGTAGTCGGTGTACTGGGAAAATTCCCGTTGCCGGTAGAGGTGATCCCGATGGCCCGCAGCTATGTCGCCCGCGAGCTGGTGAAGCTGGGTGGTGAGCCTGTCTACCGCGAGGGCTTTGTCACCGACAACGGCAACGTGATTCTAGATGTTCACAACATGGAGATCATGAATCCGGTGGAGCTGGAGCAGAAGCTTAACAACATCACCGGCGTGGTCACCAACGGCCTCTTTGCCATGCGCCCGGCCGATGTGGTGCTGGTGGGCAGCGCATCGGGTGTTACCACCCTTTAACGGTAACGCCGCCACGTGAGGGGCCATGCAGCCGCAAGACGAACATAGGACCGCTGGCCCCTTTCACATCGAGGATGATGTCTACCTCGACTTCCAACTATCGGGTGAGCCGGACAGACAGCAGAGCAGTATCTGTCATGAGCTGCTTCAGTTGCACGAGCTATCACGTCAGTCAGGGCACCTGCTCACCAATATTCGCAAGCAGCACCACGATGTTGCAGCCTATCTCTCACTGCTCGACCACAAAATCGATCTTGTTGCCCGTTTAACCGCCGCCATCGCGCTGGGGGGGGATATTCAACAGAATCACAAGGTGAGGCTGAGCGCGGATGAGCTGAGTTTTCTCAACCCTCAGGCGCTACCACTACAGAGTCCACTTCAGCTCAGGCTGGTGATCTTCCCCAGCCACCTCTGTCTGCAACTACAATCCAGCGTGATCCGTTGCGAAAAGGAGTCCTATGGCTTTCGTATCGGGGTGAAATTTAATAACAAAAGCGAGGCTGAGCACGAGGCGCTGATACGTCATCTGCTGGAGCGGCAGGCGGCCCAGCTGCGCCACCACAGGTCTGAGCCAGCACCTGAACAGCAATAATATCGGCATTTAAGCGTCCGCTTTTTTCCTCACGCCACCCATTTACTGATCACTCCCCTGATTGCGGAAGAGTGCCTCGATCTCCCCGGTCAGTTCTGGTTGCAGCACGGGTGACTCACTGTCATCCTGAATCACAACCGGTTCCGCGGATGTCGTGGGCACGGCACTCATCAGCTCCGGCACCTCCTGCGGCAGCACGGCCCCCTTATCGTCACTGACCGGCTCCATCGTCGGTGAGATAATGATCTCCACACGACGATTGGCGGCCCGATTCTCCCAACTGTCATTCGGCAGCAGAGGCCGAGTATCGGCCAGCCCCTTCACCTCCGTATCCTCAGGCTTGATTGTCCCATCGGCCAGAAGCTGTTCCAGTACCGATACGGCACGTGATGAGGAGAGCTCCCAGTTGGAGCGGAAACGGAAGGTATTAATGGGAATATCGTCGGTATGACCCGCCACAGTGATCGTCCCCGGGGTCTCAGCCACCTGTTGGCGGATCACCTCAAGGGTAGGGAGGAACTCATCGTGCAGGTCGGCCGACCCCGAAGGGAACGAGCCCTTCTCCTTTATGCGGATCACTATCTTATCCTGCTGACTCTCAACCTCGACCAGACCCTGATCGATCTGCTCAGCCATCTTCACCTGTAGATCGGAGGCCATCTCCTTCGCCGCCTGTTCCAGTACCTCTTTGGCGGTCTCAAGGCTGACATCCTCCTTGCTGGTGATCTGCCGGACATCATCCACCGGGGTCGGCTCTGTCTTACCTGGGCTAAACTCCTGAGCGATGATACTGGTTCCTAATGGAATATCGGGGGCCTCCACCTGACGCTGCACCCCGAATGCCATCTTGAACGAACCGGCAATCTGTTTAAATTTAATAACATCCATCTCCGAGAAGGAGAGCAGCAGTACAAAAAAGCACATAAGCAGTGACATCAGATCGGCAAAGGTCATTACCCACGCCGGCGCCCCCGCCTCGCACTCCTGCTCTTCGCATTCGCACTCGTACACTTCACTCATCAAACAATTCCATACGTGCGCTAATCGACTCGGCTACGCCTCGTCATCGCTCTTACGTTTTGACTGTGGCAGATAGGTAGAGAGCACCTCCTGAATCATGCGTGGATTGTGACCCGCCTGAATACCGGAGATGCCGTCAAGGATCATCGATTTCATGCGCCGCTCCTCTTCACTGCGCAGCGCCAGTTTGTCGGCGATGGGTAGTGCGACCAGGTTGGCAATCATCGCCCCATAGAGGGTGGTGAGCAGCGCCACCGCCATCGCCGGGCCTATCGACTTGGGGTCAGACATATTGGCCAGCATCTGTACCAGTCCGATAAGGGTTCCAATCATCCCCATCGCCGGGGCGTAATCACCAAATCCCTTAAAGATCTTTTTTCCCATCGTGGCGTTGGATGGTGTTATCCATATCCTTTTTCAGCACGCTGCGAACCATCTCCGGGGAGTGGCCGTCGACCATCATCTGGATCCCCTTTTTGAGGAAGGTGTTATTTACCTCCACCCCCTCCAGTGCCAGCAACCCCTCCTTGCGTGCGGTATTGGCCATGCTCTCCAGGTCCTCAATTAATTGCTCGACCTTCTCCTCCTTGTGCAGAAAGGTCTTCATCGCCACCTTCACGGCGCCGACAAACTGCCCCATGCTGAACTTCATCATCACCGCGGCAAAGGTACCGCCAAGCACCACTACCAAAGAGGGGGCATTGATGAACATGCTGCCGCTGCCGCCGAGTACGATCGCACCGATCATCGTACCGATGCCCGCAACCAGACCAATAAGTGTTGCCAGATCCATCCACTACTCCAAATCAACCGGACTGTAATGCCCCCTGCATCCATTGCCGACATCACCATGTAACCCCGTGCGAGCCGCAAACGATACAAAAAGGATATGGGTGAAAGGTCACCCGCATGAGTGACCCCGCTGCTGTCGGGGTCAGTATTGGAGTTGGAGTCAGGAGGTGTGGAAATCAAGCCCGCCGGGCGGCAGGCAGTGCCCTGCTAACGCTGCCGTTGAAAAAATAGAGAAGTGAAAACCCGCAGGGTAGCGTTAAAGCAGTATCCGCTCGATACCGCCCGCTCTCACCTCATCAATGAACTGCTGTTGCCACGCGTCTCCATGCATCTGCTTCATCATCTCCACCACGATATAGTCGGTATCAATGCCAGTGCTCTTGCGATAACGGGAGAGTCCCTGCTGGCAGGCGGGGCAGGAGGTGAGCACCTTCACAGAGGTGCCACCCGCCCCGTCGATGCCCTTGCGCAGCTCCTCCTCCTTGCGGAATCGAACCTGAGTGGCGATATCGGGGCGGGAGACGGCAAAGGTACCCGCCTCGCCACAACAGCGATCGGAGAGGGCGACCTCCTGCCCCATCAGGGTCGAGGCGACCCTGACCGGATTGTGACGCTTCATCGGGCTGTGGCACGGGTCATGATAGAGGTAGTGCTGTCCCGCTACCCCCTCCATCTTTACCCCCTTCTCCAGCAGATACTCATGGATATCGAGCAGACGACAGCCGGGGAAGATCGCCTCAAACTGATACTTCAACAACTGGTCCATGCAGGTACCACAGGAGACCACTACCGTCTTGATATCCATATAGTTAAGGGTATTGGCAACGCGGTGGAACAGCACCTGATTGTCGGTCGAGATCCGCTTGCCGGTCACATCATCACCACCGGCGCTCTGCGGGTAGCCGCAGCAGAGGTAGCCGGGTGGCAGCACCGTTTGTGCGCCGGTGTTGTAGAGCATCGCCAGGGTGGCGAGACCCACCTGACTGAAGAGACGCTCGGAGCCGCAGCCGGGGAAGTAGAAGACCGCCTCCTGCTCATCGGCATTGAGTCGCGGTTCTCGCAGGATCGGGATCACCTTGTCATCCTCCAGCCCCAGCATCGCGCGGGTGGTCTGGCTCGGCAGCCCCTTTGGCAGTGGACGTTTTACAAAGTTGATCACCTGCTCTTTAATCTGCATCTTCCCCGTGGTACCGCGGGGGCGGCGCTTGTCGCGCAGCAGTCCGAAACGTTTGGCCAGTTTGTGGGCCAGACGCTGTCCGCGATATCCCCATTCGATCATCCCCTTGCGCATCAATTTGATGGTGGAGGGATCGCTGACATTGAGGAAGGTCATCGCCAGGCGGGTCGCAAAACGGCTACGCCTCTGCCCATGGCTGCGCAGGGCATTACGCATCCGCACCGTGACATCGCCAAAGTCGATATTGACCGGACAGGGCTTTACGCAACGGTGGCATACCGTGCAGTGATCCGCCACATCATTCATCTCATCAAAGTGGCGCACCGAGATACCGCGTCGGGTCTGCTCCTCATAGAGAAAGGCCTCGACGATCAGACCGGTGGCGAGGATCTTGTTGCGCGGTGAGTAGAGCAGGTTGGCACGCGGCACATGAGTGGTACAGACACTCTTGCACTTGCCGCAACGCAGACAGTCCTTGACCATGTTGTTCAGCTCGCCCAGTTCACTCGCCTCCAGGATCAGCGCCTCCTGCTGCAGCAGACGTAGCGAAGGGGTATAGGCGTTGTTAAGACCGGAGCCTGCCAGCAGCTTGCCACGGTTAAAGCGCTGCTGCGGGTCAACCTTCTGTTTGTATCCGCTAAAGGCAACCACACTCTCTTCGGCGAGGAACTGCATCTTGGTAATGCCGATGCCGTGTTCACCCGAGATCACCCCACCGAGTGATTCGGCCAGCGCCATGATGCGCTCGACCACCCTCTCCGCCCCGTGCAGCATCTCATAGTCGTTGGAGTGGACCGGGATATTGGTATGCACGTTGCCATCGCCGGCATGCATGTGGGTGGCAACAAAGATCCGCTGCGGGCGGATCTCCGCATGTATCGCATCGATGCGGTTACGTACCCCCTCCAGTTCCCGCCCTGAGAAGATCTCCTTTAACGGCTTTTCCACCTCATCACGCCAGGAGATCCTCAGGTCGCGCCGCAGAATGAGGTTGAACAGTGTGTCACCGCTCTGCAGCTTCTCACCCAGCTCTGCTGAATAGAGCGACCCCTGCCCCGCGGCAGCCAGGTCCAGCCCATCAACAATGGCACGCCAGCGCCCTGCCGTCTGCGCCAGATGGCTCTGCGCCGCTTTACGCTTGGCATCGAGGATAGAGGTGTTCTCATCACTCTCCTCATAGTCGGTATCCACCAGGCGCTCGGGGAGGTCTCCCTGCAGATAGGAGGAGAGGCGCTCTACCATGCGCAACTTATTGCCGATCGACTGCTCGATATTGATCCGCTCGATCCCCTCGCTGTAGTCGGCCAGACGCTCCAGCGGGATCACCACATCCTCGTTGATCTTGAAGGCGTTGGTGTGTGCCGCGATGGCGGCAGTACGGGCACGATCGGCCCAGAATTTGTGACGCGCCTCCGGGCTGGTAGCGATAAATCCTTCAGCGCCACGGGCGTTTGCCATGCGCACCACCATCGATGCCGCCTCGGCCACCTGCTCCTCATTGTCACCGGCAATATCGGCCAGCAGCACCATCTTCGGCAGGTCAGGCCGCGGCGCCTTGGTGCTGTAATTCACGGCCTTAATATAGCGATCATCCAGGTGCTCCAGTCCCGAGAGCATCACCCCGTCGAGGGCATCGATATAGTCCTTGGTTTCAATAATGGCAGGTACCGAGCGGCGCAACTCTGACCCGAAGAACTCCATACAGACGGTGCGCGTAAAGTTCGGCATGTGATGGAGGATAAAGATCGCCGAGGTGATGATGCCGTCACACCCCTCCTTCTGGATGCCGGGCAGGCCGCCTAGGAACTTGTTGGTCACATCCTTGCCAAGGCCGCGCTTGCGCAGGTGATCACCCGGGATCTGCAGCAGCTCCGGAACACCCTTGAGGGTTCTGCCATCCATGCCATAACGGCTGATACGAAACTCCGCTTCCGGCACCTCATGGATCTTGCCCAGATTGTGGTTGAGGCGCTCCACCTCCAGCCACTCGCCATCGGGCATCACCATCCGCCAGGAGACCAGATTATCGAGCGTGGTGCCCCACATCACCGCCTTCTTGCCACCGGCATTCATCGCGATATTGCCGCCGATACAGGAGGCATCCTGCGAGGTGGGGTCGACGGCAAAGACATACCCGGCCGCCTCTGCCTGCTCCGAGACGCGGCGCGTGACCACCCCCACACCCACCTTGATGGTGGCAACCTCGTCACTCACGCCCGGCAGGCGACGGGGGGTAACGGCATCCATCTGCAGCAGCTTTTCGGTATTAATCACCACGCTATCGGCGTGCAGTGGCACCGCACCGCCGGTATAGCCGGTGCCGCCGCCACGGGGGATGATAGTGAGGTCAAGGTCGATACAGGCCCGTACCACCTCGGCGCACTCCGCCTCTGACTCCGGGGTGACGACAACAAACGGGTACTCCACCCGCCAGTCTGAGGCGTCGGTGACGTGGCTTACTCGGGCCAGACCATCAAACTGGATGTTGTCACGGCGGGTGATCCTGCCAAGTCGATGGGCCACCTCGGCGCGCTTCTCCTTCACACAGGGGAGCCAGCGCTCAAATTTCTTGACCGCCTCACGTGCCGCCGCGGCCAGTTGCAGCGCCTGTTCGTTCTGCTCGGCGCGCGCCTCTATCTGATCGAGACGGTGGTGCAACGCATGCACCAGTGACTCCCAGCGCTTGCGGTTCTCCAGCAGGTCATCCTGAATAAAGGGGTTGCGGCTGATCACCCACATATCCCCCAGCACCTCAAACAGCATCCGCGCAGAACGACCGGTCACCCGCTCACCGCGCAGGGTATTCAAGATCTCCCACTGTGCCTCACCGAGGAAGCGGATCACGATCTCGCGGTCAGAGAAGGAGGTATAGTTGTAGGGGATCTCGCGAATGCGAGCGGGGCTGTCACTACTCATCGATGGCGTGTATCGTCAAACGAAAAGGGGGCTAAGTTTATCAAGGTTCAAGTCGGAAGTCTCAACTCATCGTTTTGCACGGTGGTTTGAGATTTACTACTTTTTCAGCGGAAATGAAAACGGGACCCGAAGGTCCCGTTCTCAACAGACTAAACGATTCGAGAATCGATTAGAATGCTACGCGCAGACCAGCAGCGATAGCTGACATGTCGGCTGCAGGGGTCTCGATAGATTCAGCAGCATATGCAACATAGGCACTGGTCTTGCTGCTGAAGCTGTGGATCACGCCCAGAGACATGTAGGTATCGGTGCTGTTACCGTCGTTGTCACGCTGACCGTAGGCAGCAGCGAAGGTATTGGCACCAGCGGCATAGGTACCGTTCAGGTACATGTGGTTGATGTCAACGCCAATATCGAGAGCCTCGTACTGGAAGGCAACGCCGATGGCGCCAGCGGTGTACTTAACACCCAGCTTCATAGCGGAGTTATCAACGGTACCAGTAGTACCGAAGTCGCTAAGATCCTGGTAAGCGAAGGCAACTTCTACAGGACCGACCGGGGCATTAACAGACAGAGCTACGCCGTGGTTGCCGGTGGTAGCAGGGTCAGCCGCACCATCACTAGCTTCGTCAACGATGATAGCCGCTGCAACCTTGGCCATACCGAACTTGTTCATGTATGCAAGTGCGTTTGAGCTATAACCATTGTGATGTGCAGACATACCGATGCTGTTACCGCCACGAGCCTGTGCGCTGGTCTCCAGGAAGGGGTCCCAGGAAACGGTGCTACCCTTGTAAGGGCCGGTCAATTTACCGCCGAGAACGGTACCGAAGTTGCCAGAGAGGCCGATATAGGCGTCACGAGGGGTGATAGGGCTGCCGCTAACAGTGGTGCTGATACCGAATTTGGCAATAGACTTCATGCCGTCACCCAGATCCTCAGTGGATTTGAATTCGATCTTACCGTTACCGCCGTGATCGGCGTACATGCCTTCAACAACACCGTCACCAGAGAGGTTCTGCAGTTCACCCTGCAGTACACCAGTGATGGATACTTCAGCCATTGCGGCAGGTGCGACCATAGCGGCGGCAACAGCCAGTGCGATTACGTTCTTTTTCATTATCACGTTCTCCTAGATTGAAATGTGATTTAGGTATATCAATTAATTGCAATTAATTGTGCTACATTACGAAGCGCCCTAACTCTAACCCCGACTTTCGCTCTTTGCAACCCTTTTTTTGAAAAAAAACAACAAATATTCATGATGTTGCACAAATGCAACAATTAAAAAATTCAATGCCTTAGCTCAGAGAAGATTGACACGCATTAAGAATTCATCCATATCCAATTGATTTTTATAGAAAATACCAGGTTGTAAACTCACAATAATAAGCAGCGCTTACCGTGATCCCCCTTACATTCCTCTCTATTCAAGATATTTTCTCTCACACACAAAAAAGGCCCGCAAGCGGGCCTTTTTGATATCTGCAACAAGTGACTCCAGATTAACGCTTGGAGTATTGCGGACGCTTGCGCGCCTTATGCAGGCCAATCTTCTTGCGTTCTACCTCGCGGGCATCGCGAGTGAGGAAGCCGCCGGCACGCATGGTGCTGCGCAGGCTCTCATCGTGAGCCACCAGGGCCCGTGCGATGGCATGACGGATGGCACCGGCCTGTCCGGTGTTGCCACCACCCTTGACGGTGATGTTGACGTCAAACTTGTCGAGCAGGGCCGCCGCTTCGAGGGGCTGGCGTACCACCATGCGTGCTGTCTCGCGACCGAAATACTCATCGATGCTGCGCTTGTTGATGGTGATCTTACCGTTACCGGCGACCAGATAGGCGCGGGCCGCTGAACTCTTACGACGGCCGGTGCAAATGTTGTGTGTCTCTGCCATGGTCAGTGCGATCCTTTAGATTTCCAGAGCCTGAGGCTGCTGGGCTGCGTGGTTGTGCTCAGCGCCCGCATAGACCTTCAGCTTGCGGAACATGGCACGACCGAGTGGATTCTTAGGCAGCATGCCCTTGACGGCGCGCTGCAGTACCTGCGGGGCATCCTTCTGGATCAACTTGTCGAAGTTGATCGACTTCATGCCGCCGGGGAAACCGCTGTGGTTGTAGTACATCTTGTCCTGCGCCTTGTTGCCGCTGACGCGGATCTTCTCGGCGTTGATAACAACGATGTAGTCGCCGGTATCCACGTGTGGGGTGTACTCGGCCTTGTGCTTGCCACGCAGACGGCGTGCGATCTCGGTGGCCAGACGGCCCAGAGTCTTGTCGGTCGCATCTACCACGAACCAGTCACGCTTGACGGTCTCGGGCTTGGCACTGAATGTCTTGGTCCCAATCATCTCAAAATCACTCCAACTCGAGCGGGGGGTCTCGTAAAAAAGAGGCGGAATAATACAGAATGGCGCGACAACATACAAGGGCCACATGGAGGAAATTTCGTTATGCGCCGACAACCCTATATATCTAACGGTACTCAGACAGCCATTTCGCTATATCGAGGGGGATTTAAGAAGGAAAAGAAAAGGCGCGGCTAAAGGGGGGAGATGCCGCGCCTGTATAAAATATCCACCAAAGGAGGATGGAGGAGTCTGCTGAGACTGGAAACCTCCAAGTCATCAGCGTTTTCTAATATACCAAATTTCTAATTGATGTCAACCTCCAGTCACAAAACTTTTACCTGGCCACGATTTAGCGATGGAGGCGCCGCTGAATCAGCCTGGCCGCCAGCAGCAGTGCCAACAGGCCGTAACCGCACAGCATCAACAGATGGAGGGCGATTCCCTGTGGTATCTCACCAAGCATCAACGGCCTGACCAGCTCGATGGCGTGGCTCAACGGCAGCAGTTGGGCCAGCTGCTGTAGCCACTGCGGCATACCCTCCACGGGAAAGAAGACGCCACTGAAGAGCAGCATCGGGGTAAGTAGCAGGGTGAAGTAGTAGAGGAAGAAGTCGTAACTGCGCGAAACCGCCGTCACCACCAGCGCCATTGCCGCAAAGGTGACCCCACTGAGCAGTGCCACCGGCAATACCGCCAGCGCCAGCATCCCCTCCACCGCACCGAGAAAGGCGGCCACGATAATGATAAACAGCGCACTAAGCAGCGCCTTGGTCGCCGCCCACATCGCCTCACCGATAAGGATGTCATGTACATCCAGAGGCGTATGGAGCATCGCCGTCCAGGTCTCCTGCACCGCCATGCAGGTATAGGCAGAGTAGATCCCCTCAAAGCTTGCGGTGTTCATTACACTGGCACAGACGAAACCGGAGGCAAGAAAGGTGAGGTAGTCGACCCCCTCAACCTCGCCCACCAGCGCCCCCAGGCCGAAACCGAGCGCCACCAGATAGAGTAGCGGTTCACCGATATTGCCCAGTAGCGCGGGCCCCGCCAGCTTGCGCCACACCCTGCCATTGCGCTGCCATACGGCAATCCAGCGCAGGGCGATGAAGGATCGGAGCAGCGGCATCATTCGCGCAGGTCCCTGCCGGTAAGTTTAAGAAAGACATCCTCCAGCGTGGCGTGGCGGCTCAGATACTGCAACCCGTCGTGACCACAGAGGCTCTCCACCAGCTCCCGTTCGCGATCGGTGTAGCAGAAGAGAGTCTCTCCCACCAGTTCGCTGCGCATCAGGTTGTGGCCATTCTGC
This sequence comes from Chromatiales bacterium, assembly GCA_029879245.1. GTDB lineage: Bacteria > Pseudomonadota > Gammaproteobacteria > Thiohalomonadales > Thiohalomonadaceae > JAPHSX01. The sequence continues at coordinate 67,453 of JAOUQQ010000001.1, forward strand.
TGCTCACGCCACCGCTCCACCCCTTCACCATGCACCTCGACCACATGAGGTTCGATGTGGCGGGTGATGAGTTCGGAGGGTGAACCGACATCGAGAATACGCCCCCGATCCATGATCGCCAGGCGGTCGCAGAGGCGCTGTGCTTCATCCATATAGTGGGTGGTGAGGATCAGGGTTCTCCCCTCATTCAAAAGTGCGCGCAGACGCTGCCAGATAAGCTGGCGTGCCTGCGGGTCAAGGCCGGTGGTCGGCTCGTCCAGGATCACCAGCCTCGGGTCATTGACCAGGGCGCGGGCCATCGCCAGACGGCGCTTCATCCCGCCGGAGAGGGCATCAATGCGTTCGCTGGCCTTCTGCCGCAGCGAGGCGAAATCGAGAAGCGCCTCGATACGCTGCCCAATCTCACTGCCGTGGAGACCAAAGTAACTGGCGTAGGTAAGCAGGTTCTCCACCACACTAAACTCAGGGTCGAGGTCATCCTGCTGTGGTACCACGCCGAGCAGATGGCGCATCTGCCGTGCCTGCTCCGGGATAGGGTAACCGAGCACCGTCAGCTCACCCCCGTTGGGTGGCGTCATCCCCAGCAGCATGCGCAGGGTGGTGGTCTTGCCGGCACCATTGGGGCCAAGCAGGCCGAAGCACTCCCCTTCGTGCACCGCCAGGTCGATCCCGTCGACTACGCGCTGCGTGCCGTAACATTTGCTCAGGCCGTGGGCCCGGACGACTGTACTCATAGCTAGATACGCAGGCGCTCCACCGGTCGACCGTTGATCAGGTGCTCATCGATGATCTCGTCGAGATCGGCCTTATCGACAAAGGTGTACCAGACCTCCTCCGGGTAGACCACGATCACCGGCCCCTCGCTACAGCGATTAAGGCAACCGGCACTGTTGATTCGCACCCTGCCCGGTTCATGGATCCCAAGCTCCTTGCAGCGCTTTTTGACGTAGCTGCGCATCGCCTCGGAGTTGAAATCCTGGCAACAGCGGCCGCCATCCTCGCGCTGGTTAATGCAGAAAAAAACGTGGTGCTGATAGAAGCTCATATAATTTCAATGGTGGTCACTGGTTCGGATTCCGCTAGAATAATCGCTCTACCCGCCAACCACCAGCCGAAGTCGATTTGAACTACCACGCAACCATCCTCTCTGCCGCCGACCGCTGTGTGATGTGCGGACTCTGCCTGCCCCACTGTCCCACCTACCAACTCCACCACAGTGAACTGGAGTCACCACGCGGGCGCATCGCCCTGCTACAGGCAGTGGCAGCTGGCAAACTCAGTGCCGATGAGAGCTTGCTGGCACACCTCGATAGCTGTCTGGTCTGCCGTGCCTGCGAGAAGATGTGTCCCTCGAAGGTGCCCTATGGTGATCTGATCGACGCCGGCAGGGCGCTGTTGCGCGAACAGGGCCAACCCGCCCGACCCATGGTGAAGCAGCTGTTACATCAGATTTCCGATAAAAAACGGTTACAGCGCAATGGCTCGCTGCTGCGCAGCTACCAGCGAAGTGGCGTGCAGCGACTCCTTCGCGCCAGCGGTCTGCTCAAACTGACAAGCATCGCAGGGGCCGAAAAGGCCCTCCCCCCGATCCCACCCCGGCAAACCCTGGCGCCACTCTATCCCGCTACAGGTGCGTTACGCGGACGGGTCGGTCTCTTTACCGGCTGTATCAGTTCTCTGCTTGAGGGTGAGGTACAGCAGGCGGCCATCGCGCTGCTGACAACGCTCGGTTATGAGGTGCACGTCCCGCAAAATCAGCGTTGCTGCGGCTCGCTGCACCAGCACAACGGCGAACCACAGCGGGCAGCGGAGCTGGCAGACGATAATATCCCCCTGTTCGATGAGATGGGGCTTGATGCGGTTGTTAGTACCGCCAGCGGCTGTGCTGCCCAGCTGAGTGAATACCCCCGACTCTATGGACAAGGTCACACGCCCTTTTATGAGGTCTGCGACTTTCTCTCCACTCTGGAGTGGCCCGATACCATTCAGCTCAAACCACTACAGCAGACGGTGTGGCTCCACCTCCCCTGCTCACAGCGCAACGTAATCGGTAACAGCGGCGCGGTGGCACAACTGCTCTCGCGCATTCCCCAGTTGCAGCTTGAGGCGCTGCCGGAGAATCACCTCTGCTGCGGCAGTGCCGGCAGTTATCAGCTGACCCGTCCCGACAACGCCAGTGCCCTGCGTGAGCGCAAGCTCAATTTGATCGACAGTACTGCCGAACTCATTGTCAGCAACAACCTCGGCTGCGCCCTGCACCTGCAATCCGGTCTGGAACAGCGTGGCAGTGCGGTTGAGGTGATTCACCCGTTATTGCTGCTAGTGCGAGCACTCCCATGAGGCTTGTCGCCACCCAACGCAACGAGTATCGTTATCCCATGAGACACTATTCACCCTTAGATAAGCTGATGATGAACCTCGACACCGCACTGCGCACGGTGGCGGGCAGGCCTATCCTTACCGAGCGCCCCAACCCCGCCGAGAATCTCCCCGAGGCAGAACTGAGTGAGGCCGAGCGCGAACTGGCGGGGCGGCTGATGCGCATCAACCACGCCGGAGAGGTCTCAGCGCAGGGGCTCTACCAGGGGCAGGCGCTCACCGCCAAGCTGCCCGAGGTGCGTGAGAAGATGGAGCGTGCCGCGCTGGAGGAGAACGACCACCTGGATTGGTGCGAACGGCGCTGCCGCGAGATGGGGACCCACGTCAGTTTTCTAAACCCAATCTGGTACGCCGGGTCGGTCGGCATCGGTGCCCTGGCTGGTCTCATCGGCGACAAGTGGAGCCTCGGCTTTGTGGTGGAGACCGAACACCAGGTCTGCAAACATCTCGATGAGCACATCGAACAGCTACCGGAACACGACCACAAGACCCGCGCCATCCTGCAGCAGATGTGGGACGACGAGGCTCGCCACGCCGATATGGCACAGGCCGCAGGGGGTGCTGAATTTCCTGCACCGATCAAAGGATTGATGCAATTTACCTCAAAGGTGATGACCAGGACCGCCTACTGGCTTTGACCCCTCGTATATCACGAAAAAAAGGCCGCGGTTGCGGCCTTTTTTCTGATGTGTATACCCCCGCTTATCGCACCCGCGACATATTCCTACCGTAGAAGATCTCGCGTATCTCGCGCTCTACCAGCTTGCGGATCTTTTTGCGCTCAGCAGAACTCAGCTCCTGGGCATCGACACCGAACAGATAGGTATCGATATCGAGATCCTTGAGCATCATCTTGGTATGGAAGATATTCTCCTGATAGACATTCACATCGATCATCTCATAGCGCATCTTGGTATCTCGGGCGATATAGTTTTCGATAGAGTTGATCTTGTGGTCGATGAAGTGTTTCTTGCCACGCACATCACGGGTAAATCCGCGCACCCGGTAGTCCATGGTGACAATGTCCGACTCAAAGCTGTGGATCAGATAGTTGAGTGCCTTCAGCGGAGAGATACGACCGCAGGTGGAGACATCGATATCGGCACGGAAGGTGGCGATCCCCTCATGCGGATGGGTCTCCGGATAGGTGTGAACGGTGAGGTGGCTCTTGTCGAGATGACCAACCACCGACTCCGGTGCGATATCGGGGATATCATCGGGTAGCGGACCCGGTGCCTCGGTGTTGGAGAGCTGCTCGGCAACGATGGGCTCCTCGGAGATGAGGATCGTCACGCTGGCCCCCTGCGGGTCGTAATCCTGATGGGCGATATTAAGAATATTGGCGCCGATGATGTCCGAGACATCAGAGAGGATATTGGTCAGGCGCTCGGCGTTATACTCCTCATCAATATATTCGATGTACTCCTGTCGCTGCGCATCGCTCGGCGTATAGCAGATATCGTAGATATTGAAGCTCAGGGTCTTGGTGAGGTTGTTAAACCCATGTAACTTGAGTTTTCTGCGCTTGACCAACGATAGGGACCTCCACATCACAATGAACCGGCACTCTCCGGCAGGGACCGGTTGACTCGCCGGCCATTTGTGCGGCTATTATCCACATTTCTGGCAAAAAGGGGATGAAAATTTCACCCCTCCACCACCTCAAAATCATGGGTAATCGACACACCGGCATTGCCCAGCATGATGGAGGCGGAGCAGTACTTCTCAGCAGAAAGTTCGATTGCCTTGGCCACCTTGCCCGCGCTAAGACCTTCACCCTTTACAATGAAGTGAACGTGGATCCGGGTGAAGACCTTGGGCTCTGTCTCAGCGCGCTCCGCCTCGATCTCCGCGACACAGTCGGTGACCGCCTGGCGCTGCTTCTTCAGGATATGGATCACGTCAAAACTGGTACACCCCCCCATCCCGAGCAGCAACATCTCCATCGGTCTCACACCCAGATTGCGCCCCCCCATCTCTGGGGGGCCATCCATCACGACCGCATGACCACTACCCGCCTCTCCCAGAAAGGTCACCTCTTCTACCCACTTGATTCTTGCCTTCATTTTGCAGTTTTACCTCTTAGATCCGGTGTTTTCCCCTCTGCCACGGCTTGCCTCAGGGGGGGATGGCTGGTATACCATAGCCCTCAACAACGACAACATGGAAAAACAACATGGCTGCCATAGCGCCACCTACTGTCAATCCAGCGGTTGAACGCTTTTTAGAGCACTGTCATCGCCGCCGCTATCCATCGAAAAGCTCCATCATCTGTGCTGGAGACAAACCCGATGTGCTCTACTACATCATCAAGGGCTCAGTTACTGTGCTCATCGAGGACGATAACGGCCACGAGATTGTACTGGCCTACCTCAGTCAGGGCGACTTTTTCGGTGAGATGGGACTGTTTGATGAGAAACAGGGTCGCAGCGCCTGGGTTCGTGCCCGTGAAGAGTGTGAGGTAGCCGAGATCAGCTACAGCCGCTTCCACCAGTTGGCGGAGGCGGACTCGGATATCCTGTTTCACCTCGCTACCCAGATGGCCACCCGCCTGCGCAAGACCAGCCGCAAGGTCAGTGACCTCGCCTTTCTCGATGTGACCGGTCGTATTGCGCGCACGTTGCTGGACCTTGCCAGGAGCCCCGAGGCTATCACTCACCCCGACGGGATGCAGATCAAGATCACCCGTCAGGAGCTGGGGCGCATCGTCGGCTGTTCACGGGAGATGGCGGGACGGGTACTCAAAACGCTGGAGGAGCAGCACCTCATTACCGCCAAAGGCAAGACCATCGTCGTCTTCGGTACCCGTTAACTATTTCACCTTTAGCTGGCACAGGCGTGCCGTCAACAGCTCTGGAAACCGTTTGTACCAGGTGGCGTTAAGCGGCGAGGGGTGTGGCAGCGGATGGAGCCTCAACTCCCTTGCCGTACCATCCAGAGCTGTCACCGTTACCGAAATGGCACGCTCAAATCGAGTATCCTCCCCCCAGAACGCCTCCAACTGCTGCTTTACCTCACGCGGCTGATTGATGGCAAACCAGAGAAAGGCCTCACGCCCCAGGGTGATCACATCACTCCCGTTCCAGCCTTTAATCAGAAGATCGGCGATCAGGGGCTGAAAGCGCTTCTTCACCTTCATCGACCACGCCTTGTTGCCCAACGGCTTGTAGGGGACGGTGTTGGCCCAGAAGAATTTTTTTCCCACCTCTACAGAGGCCTCAAAGTCAGGCATCTCCCTCTTATGCAGGTAGTGATAGATCGTGTGGCGCACCTTCTGACCCCCGGCACCGATAAAGGGCATCTGATGCTGCACCTCATCGCGACCAGGGTCACGACCGAAAAAAGCCACCGGCACATTCGCATCCCCCTGGCCAATCACCGGCTCCAGCGGGTCACGGCCATAGGCCCCATAGACCGCAATATCGACACCCTGCAGCCCCTGCGCCGCCTCACGAAAGGCTGCACGCCGTTCTCTCTCACCCACTACAGACTCCGGCATATCAGATTAAAGCTGCAAACTATACCGCCTTTAACAGAGTTTTCGTAGAATGGACAAACTCAAAGTGAATTGAATTTCTATGTCTGCATCCCAATGGTATGTCTACATACTGTGCTGTAACGACGACTCACTCTACACCGGTGTCACCACCAACTGCGCTCGACGCCTGCACGAGCACAACCACACCCGTCGTGGCGCCAGGTATACCCGTGCCCGTCGCCCGGTGACTCTTGTCTATAGCGAAGTGGCGGAGAGCCGTTCCTCAGCACAGCGGCGTGAAGCAGAAATAAGGCAGTTGAGTCGACAGCAAAAGAAACAGCTCATTGACGGAAAGTCCCCCTCTCCTTGACCTGATGAGCGATTCACTACACCATCAACCGATAAATGACCCCGCAACAGAGAATAACGGAAGCCGTGATGTCACAAACCTTTACCCCCATGAACGAAATCGAGAAGCAGCTTGTCGCGGCGCAAAGTGGCGAGATCGACGCCGAGACCTTTATGGCCGCGTTGTTGAATTCGGAACTTTTTATGCCTATTCTGAACGAGAAACCCGGGGTCGATAACCTGCAAACCTCACAAACTGCCCACCCCCTGACACTTGAGGATGAGGAGGGTTATCAGGTTGTCGCACTGTTCACCAGCCCAGAGCGCGGTAAGGCATTTTTAGCGGCCTATCCCGACTATCAGGGCGGTCTACTGGCCGAATTTACCTGGATTCTGGAGAAACTCGGCAGCGGATTGGGGCTCACCATTAATCCCGGCTGGGAGAGCGGGTTCGATATGAGTCCTGAGATGCTGCAGCAACTAACAACACAGGCCTGATGAGACAATTGCAATGGCCATTAAATGGGATCCCCCATGGGAAGTGACAAGAGATCCTTCGCCCGCATCCCCCTCCCGGTCGATGTAGAGGTAAGAGTCGATGGCACTGAGTTGATGGTGCTGGAAACCCTCGATATTAGTAACGGTGGCGCCTTTATCAAGGCTAGCGCCGAGCAATGCCCACCCGTAGGGACCGAAATTCTGCTCAGGGTAAAGGGGTCATTGGGTGGCGAAGAGCCACCTGTGGTACGTGCCAGAGTAGTACGCATTACCCCCGACGGGATAGGGGTTCAGTTTCTTGAGACGTGAAAGGATATAACCTGACCCTTTACAATGTTTATTAGCACGAGCTAATATGGCCACCCACAATTAATCAAACTACCACACCACAACTTCAGGAGTCCCGTCATGGCTGATGAGGAGAACAACACAGTGAACACCCCAAAAGGTGAACCCAAATCCGCAGAGATGGGCGGAGGGACCGCAAAAAAGGCTACCCCAAAAAAGAAAGTCGCCGCAAAAAAGTCGGCCCCCAAAAAGAAGGCCGTTGCGCCCGAAGCTACTGAGACAGCCGTTGCAGCTGCAACCGTAGCTACTCCCTCTAGCCCAGCACCGCGTCGCACCTACACCCCGCCGCCAAAGCGGATCTGGTGGCAGGCCCTTATCTTCATTGCGATTGTTATCTTCGGTTTCTGCCAGATCCGTGATGCCGCCAAGCCTCAATCCATTGATGAAGGCCTCACCGAGGCAAACACACTCGCCCCTTCGGTGCTCCCACCGATGATGCAACCCATGTCGCCGCTGAACAATATGGGCAACGGTATGCACAACGGCATGACCAACAGCATGAGAAATGGCATGGGCTTCGGCAATGCCCCGGCAATGCCCCCACAGGCCGCGCCCGCACAACCATCTGCTCCTCAACGGGCCGCTCCAGGCATGCCGCCACGCCCCTATGGCGCCCCACAGGGCTACTACCCACCACAGGGCTATCCGCAGGGGCCCGGTGTCTACGGCCCCGGTGGCTGGTATGGATCGGGCTACGCCCCCTATCCCATGCCCTATCCACCGCAATCTGCACCAGGAAGCCAGCCGCGTTAATGCCAGCAAAAAAGGCCTTTCCAGCAACGGAAAGGCCTTTTTTCTCTGCGGTTGAAGAAAGGTACTGGAGCGCGATCGCTCAACTGGATCAGCTACTTCAGCACCCCTTTGATGAGTAACCGGCGTGGTTAGCTGGCATTCAGTCGCCTGCCCCTTCTGATTTACCCCCCCGCCAGGGAGCGGTACGAGGTAATTTCACTTGAGATTGTGGTGTCACCATCGAACTGTTCGATCAATACCGGTAGATAGTCATATTTGTGTGCCACCCAGAAGAGGGTATCGTCACGGCGCACCTTAAGACACTCCAGCCTGCCAAGTTTTTCACTCTCAACCACACCGCTGCCTACCAGCTCAAACTCATACTGTTTCAGTTTGCTGCGATCGGCCACCGGGTAGCTATAGTGTTTCCCGCCCTGAAACAGCGAATCACGCAGCACGATCTGGATCATATGTTTATCTAGAGTGCCCCGTTCAACCTCCAATAATGTCGTCTTATCATCGCGTAGCGAACTGGCCTCGCCCTTCTCCCAGTCAAACTCAATCCGCTCAAACACCTCTTTCGAGCTTCCTGTATAGCGATAGGTATAACTGAGCGGTTTCCGCAGCCCATCCTCTTCCTGCCAGATACTCCGCTCAGTCACCACATCATCCTTGAACCAGGATACCAATCCAGTGGTGTGAGCCTTTGTCTGCAGTGTCTGACGACCAGCACGCAACTCCGTCAACTGCTGCTTCATCTCTCCCACCTTGACGCCGTTATAACTCACATCAAAGTTGGCGATATATGGCTTAAAGCGATGCAGCTGGCCGCTAGATAATTTCTCCCCCTTATCCTTATCACCTTTTGCAATTTCGGCCTCGCCCCCCTTTGAGGCGGTAACCGCAACAGCATCACTTTGTTGCGCTGCCGGTGACTCCTCATCGGGCTCTTCACCAGCCCACACCGTGAGGGAGCAACAGAGCAACAGGATGAAAAAGATGAAAATTTCCCTCTTTGCCTGAAATTTATTACCTGTGGTATCGAACATCATTCAGTAGACCCGTCGCATCAAATAGACCCAGAGCAGAAAGACCAGTACCGTCGGTGTCGCGGCACTCACCAGCGGAGAGATATCGTAGATAACGCCAAGGCGCGAAAAGATACCGTTAATCAGATAAAAGACGATCCCCGTCATACTCCCCACCATAATACGGTGGCCGATGGTAACGGCCCGTAGTGATCCAAAGACGAACGGCAGGGCCAGCAGGATCATCCCTGCGGTCGCCAGCGGCGTAAAAACACGCACCCACATGGCGGTCTCATAGCGCGCCGAGGCCAGCGCATTCTCACGCAGATAGCCGATAAAATCGACCAGCTCCCACAGCGCCAGATTCTCTGCCGGCATCGTCGCCACTTTCACCACCTCGGGGGTCAGGGTGCTGGGCCAGCGCTCCTCTTCATGATGTATCACCCTTACCCTTGCCTCATCAAAAAGTGTGGTGAGTACGGGCCCGACGCGCCACTCCCCCTGCTCGTAAACCCCCTGAGTGGCATTATCGATGGCAACCAAATTTCCATTATGAAACCGGTAACGGGTAAGGTCGTTAGCGCGCCCCCCCGGAACCAACCGTTTGATGTTAATAAAATCGTTACCATCACGCGCCCACAATCCGTCACCCGAGTTGATACTGATGCTTGTTTCCAGCAGCGCCAGCCGTTGTGCGTGGGCCTCTTTCTCCAGATAGGGGGCAATGCTCTCACCCACCACAACCGCCACAGCAATGATCAGCAAACCACTCTTCATCACCGCCCAGGAGAGACGCCGAATCGACACGCCCGAGGCACGCAATACAGTCAGCTCCCCACTCCCTGCAAGGGCCCCCATACCCACAATGGTTCCGACCAGCATCACCAGAGGAAATGCCTCGTAGGCCTGGCGTGGAATCAGCATCAGACAGTAGCGTACCACTTCAATAGTGTTATAACCGCCCTTACCCACATCACCCATCTCACCAACCAGAGTGCTGAAAAAATAGAGGGCTAACAGCACCAGCAGCACCATCAACACATGGTTGAGGAGAGTAACCCCTATATATCGCTCAGCCAGCTTCATCACTCGGCTCCCTGCCTAACTTCACGCCGCCTCGGCCACATCTGCTGTTTCCAGCTTAAAAACAGCAACAACATAATCGCCAGCAGATGAACCCACCACAGACCGAGCTCTGGCGGTACCTCTCCCTTGCCCAGCGCAGAGTGGCCAACCGTCAGCAGATTGTTGTACACCACATAGACCAGAATCCCCACAAAGAGGCCACGATAGCGCCCACTACGCGGTGAGGTCTTACTCAGAGGCACCGCCAATAGTGCCAGTAGCAGGGCACTCACCGGCACCGAAATCCGCCAGTGCAATTCAGCCAGATGGGAGGGGTGGTCTGATCGCCACAAATCAGCCGATGGGAGAGCATAGAAGGGGCGCCTTGATGCCTTGACCGAACGCTCCTTTATTCGAATGCCGTGTTCATCGAATTTAATAATCTGATAATCGCTCTGCCCCTCTACCCCCTCGTAGCGATAACCATCCTGTAACACAAGATAGCGCTCACCGTTTGGCTCCGTTTTCTCATACGCCCTGGATGCGTTGATCGTATAGCGAGTACGTGATTCACCCTCACCCTGCTCACCACGAATAAACAGACCTCTTAGCTCCTTTTTGGCGGACTCATAACCCTCTACATAGATCACCACATTGTCTGAGCCCAGACTATTGAATCGTCCCGGGATAATGCCCTCTATCTCCTGCTTGGCCGCTGCCTCATCGAGCATCTGCTTGCTCAGCTCTGCCACCCACGGGGCGAAGAACAGCGAGAGGTAGGCCACCACCACCGCCACCAGCAGAGACAACATTAACACCCCTGCGAACAGTCTCCGCGCCCCTCCACCACAGGCCATAAGGACAACGATTTCGTTATCCTTATAGAGTCGGGTAAAGGCCAGAAGGATCGAGAAGAAGAAGGCGAAGGGGAGGATGAATACGATATTTCCTACCCCCTTCAGGGCGAACAGCATCAGAAAGGCCCCCACAGGATAGTCCCCCTCCAGCACCTCGGTCGCCAGACGGATAAAGTTACTACTCAATAGCATCACCACCAGCAGCAGACTAACGGCAAGGAAGGTTAGGGTGATCTCCCGCATCAGATAGCGATCAATGATCAGGCGCATTTATTACCTGCTATGTGGTTGGTGTGAGAAGCCCCCTGCACAAAGATCTCCTCATCAGTATGGAATCGGTCGGCCTTTAAGTTTACGCTATCGCCCGAAGCGACAAAACCACCCCAGATATCAGGAGACACCATGGAGTTTGCAGCCACCACAGCCACCCCCGGAAAATTCTCTTCCGCCTGCCTCATTGTCGGCATCTATGAGGGCAACAAGCTAACCCCCAGTGCCGCTGCTGCAGATGAGGTGTGTGGTGGCCTGATCAAGCGGGTACTCAAGGGTGGAGACCTGAAGGGCAAGGTGGGCCAGACCCTGATGTTACAGCAGCCAGAGGGGCTTGGCTGCCAGCGTCTGCTGCTGGTCGGTTGTGGCAGGGAGAAGGGGTTGAGCGACCGCAACTACCGCAAGATCAGCGAGGCCGCAGCCAAGGCTTCCGTCGCCAGTAACGCCAAGGACGCCCTCTGTACCCTGAGCGAGTTGCCGGTACCCGAGAGGGAGCTGGACTGGCGGGTACGCCAGAGCATTGAGGCGTTCGGTCAGGCCAGCTATCGCTTCGAGCAGATGAAGAGCAAGAAATCAGAGGAGAAGCACCCGCTACACAAGGTCAACTTCCCTCACACCGGACGCGCCGATGGGGCACTGGTCAAACTCGGCATCCTGCAGGGACGCGCCCTGATCGCCGGAATGGCACTCAGCAAGGACCTGGCCAACCTGCCAGGGAATGTCTGCACCCCCAGCTATCTGGCCGATCAGGCCCGTGAGCTGGGCAAGCGCTATAAAACCATCAAAAGCACCATTCTCGATGAGAAGCAGATGGAGAAACTGGGGATGGGCTCTCTGCTCTCGGTGTCGCGCGGCTCTCGCCAGCCAGCCAGGCTGATCGTGATGGAGTATTCAGGCAGCACCGCCAAAAACAAACAGAAGCCTGTAGTACTGGTGGGCAAGGGGCTCACCTTCGACGCTGGCGGCATCTCCCTCAAGCCCGGCCCCGGCATGGACGAGATGAAGTACGACATGTGCGGCGGCGCCAGCGTCTTCGGCACCCTCAAGGCGATAGCCGAGATGGAGCTGCCGATCAACGTAGTCGGCGTGGTGCCCAGCTCGGAGAACCTCCCCGATGGCGATGCCAACAAGCCGGGTGACATCGTCACCTCGATGTCGGGCCAGACCATTGAGATCCTCAACACCGACGCCGAGGGGCGCCTGATCCTCTGTGATGCCCTCACTTATGTGAAAAAATACGAGCCCGATGTGGTGATCGACATCGCCACCCTCACCGGGGCCTGTGTCATCGCCCTCGGATCCCACGCCGCAGGTCTGCTGGCCAACAATGACGAGCTGGCCGCCAGACTGCTGGAGGCGGGACAGAAGTCGGGCGACCGCGCCTGGCAACTGCCGCTGTGGGAGGAGTACGACGAGCAGCTAAAGAGCCCCTTCGCCGACATGGCCAACATCGGTGGCAAGGAGGCGGGCACCATCACCGCCGCCTGCTTCCTCAGCCGCTATACCAAAGAGTATACCTGGGCCCACCTGGACATTGCCGGTACGGCCTGGAAGAGCGGTGCCAGCAAAGGAGCCACCGGGCGTCCGGTACCACTGCTTACTCAGTACCTCATCGACAAGGCCAAGGGCCATTGAGCAGCAGGCCATCATGACCCGTGTCGATTTCTATATTCTGGAGCAACAGCAGGGCGAGGCGCGCAACCGCTTCGCCTGCCGTCTTGCCGAAAAGGCGTGGCAACAGGGTAACCGGGTCTACATCCACACCCAGGACGCAGAGCATAGCCGCCGACTCGACGAACTGCTCTGGACCTTTCGTGACGGCAGTTTTGTTCCCCACGCCCTTGATCAGGACGCCAACGCCGATGTGGTGCCAATCCACATTGGTCATGGTGAGGAGCCTTGCCACCATGATGAGGTGCTGATCAACCTCACCGCCGAGGTCCCCCTCTTCTTCAGCCGCTTTGAACGGGTGGCAGAGATCGTTGATCAGAGCGAACAGTGCCGCACCCAGGGGCGGGAGCGGTTTCGCTTCTACCGCGATCGGGGTTATCCTTTAGAGAACCACACCATTAACGCCGGACAGGGATAAATGCGCGAAGAGAACAACCACCATGGCAGTCAGTCAGATAACTCTGGCGACCTGCTGACGGAGTTGGGCTCCATCAAGCAGCTGCTTGATGATGAGCTGGATCGTCCTGCGCCCCTCCCGGTCACCTCCATAGAGGAGATCGGCTCGGTAAAGGAGTACCTGCAGCTCAAGCAGGCCGCCGAACAGGCCGGTCTGAGCATTGAAGCCTATTTAGCCCAGCAACATAACGATGAGTCGACCATCGAACTGGAGCTTCTTGATGGCGATGAGGTCGACCTCCCGGTGCTGGGTGAAGTGATTAGCCTGGACGAAGAGGAGTCATCACCAGAGAGTCACGACCTGCTACTTGAGATCGCCGAGGAGGAGGAACGCCTCCCCCCCGTGAACAAAGCGACAAGCGTCGAGGAGTACTTCGCCGCCGTCGCTGCCGCAAAACAGCGAACCCGAACCCCGCAACCGCCCTCAACGCCCAGGCAACCCCTTAGCAAAATTGTCGATGATGATGATGAGATCCCCCTGCTGGATGAGCTTGCCGATGACGATGCGGCGCATAGCACCGCTGCGATGAGCATGGATGAGATGCAGGAGATGGTTGACTTTATCGTCAATCGCAAACTGCAACAGCTTCGTCCGGATATAGAGAAAGAGGTTCTCGCCGAGTTAAAGCGACTTCTGTCACTCTCTTCGCCACCACACGCCTGACAACCATCACCGCTATCCAGGGTTTCGTTACCACCTCAAAGCTCGCGTTCTACGCTATAATCGCGCGTTTCATACGTAGCCAAACTGAAGACTGAACAGACCGCCCGACCATGGACAAGACCTACAACCCCCACGCTATCGAACAACGCTGGTACCAGACCTGGGAAAAGAAGGGTTACTTCAAACCCTCAGGCGAGGGAGAAGGCGACGACTCCTACTGCATCATGATCCCGCCGCCCAACGTCACCGGCAGCCTGCACATGGGTCACGGCTTCAACAACACGGTGATGGACACCCTCACCCGCTACCACCGTATGAAGGGCCACAACACCCTGTGGCAGCCGGGCACCGACCACGCCGGCATCGCCACCCAGATGGTGGTGGAACGCCAGCTGGGCGCCCAGGGCAAGTCGCGCCACGACCTGGGGCGCGACGCCTTCATCGAGCGGGTATGGGAGTGGAAGGCGGAGTCGGGCGGCAACATCACCCGCCAGCTGCGCCGCCTGGGTTCCTCGCTGGACTGGAGCCACGAGCGCTTCACCATGGACGACGGCCTTAGCGACGCGGTGAAGGAGGTCTTCGTCCGTCTACATGAAGAGGGGCTGATCTATAGGGGCAAAAGACTGGTCAACTGGGACCCGGTACTGCACACCGCGGTCTCCGACCTCGAAGTTATCTCGGAAGAAGAAAACGGCCACCTGTGGCACTTCCGCTATCCGCTCACCGACGGTAGTGGGCACTTAGTCGTTGCCACCACCCGTCCCGAGACCATGCTGGGTGACTCGGCGGTCGCGGTTCACCCGGAGGATGAGCGCTACAGGCATCTGATCGGCAAGACCATCACCCTGCCGCTGGTGGGGCGCGAGATCCCGATCATCGCCGATGACTACGTCGACCCCGAGTTCGGTACCGGCTGCGTGAAGATCACCCCGGCGCACGACTTTAACGACTACCAGATGGGGCAGCGCCACGACCTGCCGATGCACAACATCTTCACCGTCGATGCGCGCATCAACGATGAGGCGCCGGAGAAATACCGCGGCAAGGACCGCTACGAGGCACGCGATGAGATTGTCCATGATCTGAAAACGATGGAGCTTTTGGAGAAGATCGACGATCACAAGCTGATGGTGCCGCGCGGTGATCGCTCCGGCTCCGTCATCGAGCCCTACCTCACCGACCAGTGGTTTGTGGATCTGACCCGCGACAAGCAGGACGACGGTCGCCCCGGCGGCAAGGCCGCTATTACCGACCCGGCGATTCAGGCGGTGCGCGGCGGCGAGATCAACTTCACCCCCAAGAACTGGGAGAACACCTACTTCCAGTGGCTGGAGAACATCCAGGACTGGTGCATCAGCCGCCAGATCTGGTGGGGCCACCGCATCCCCGCCTGGTATGACGAGCAGGGTAATGTCTACGTAGGTCGTGACGAGGCCGAGGTGCGCGAGAAACACAATATCGCCCTTGATGTCGCGCTTGAGCAAGATGAGGATGTACTCGACACCTGGTTCTCCTCCGCCCTCTGGCCCTTCTCAACCCTCGGCTGGCCCGAAGAGACTGACCGCCTCAAACAGTTCTACCCCACCAGCGTGCTGGTCACCGGTTTTGACATCATCTTCTTCTGGGTCGCCCGCATGATCATGTTCGGCATGAAATTCATGGACGGCCAGATCCCCTTCAAGGACATCTACATCCACGGCCTGGTGCGCGACTCCCACGGCCAGAAGATGTCCAAGTCCAAGGGCAACGTGCTCGACCCCATCGACCTGATTGACGGTATCGACCTGGAGTCACTGGTCACCAAGCGCACTGCCAACATGATGCAGCCCGAGCTGGCAAAGAAGATCGAAAAGCAGACCCGCGCCGAATTCCCCGACGGCATCCCCGCCTTCGGCACCGATGCGTTGCGTTATACCTTCGCCTCGCTCGCCTCCACCGGCCGCGACATCAGCTTCGATCTGGGCCGCGTAGAAGGCTACCGCAACTTCTGCAACAAACTGTGGAACGCCACCAACTACGTGTTGATGCAGACCGAAGATAAAGACTGTGGCCTGAGCGGTGATGTGGAACTCTCCCCCGCCGACAAGTGGATCATCTCGCGCCTGCAGCAGACCGAGAAGGCCGTGACCAAGGCGCTGGATAACTACCGCTTTGACCTCGCCTCCAGTGCCATCTACGAGTTTACTTGGGACGAGTACTGCTCCTGGTATGTGGAACTTTCCAAGCCGGTGCTCTACTCCGACACCAGCGCCGAGGCCGCCAAGCGCGGCACCCGCCGCACCCTGGTGCGGGTGCTGGAGACCATCCTGCGCCTCGCCCACCCGATCATCCCCTTCATCACCGAAGAGATCTGGCAGAAGATCGCACCGCTGGCCGGAGTGGAAGGCGACACCATCATGCAGCAACCCTACCCGGCAGCCGACGAGTCAAAGATCGACGAGCAGGCCGAGAAGGAGATGCAGTGGGTGATGGAGTTTATCGTCGGCGTGCGCAAGATACGATCCGGCATGAACATCAAACCCAGCAAGCCGCTGCCGATCCTGCTGCAAAACGGCTCCGCCCAGGACATGGCGTGGCTCGACGCCAACGAGGCCTTCATCGCCTCCCTCGCCAAAACCGAATCGATCACTTGGCTGGCCGATGGTGACGAGGCCCCCGATGCCGCCACCTCCCTGGTCGGCGAGATGAAGCTGCTGGTACCGATGGCAGGCCTCATCGACAAGGAGGCGGAACTGGCGCGTCTCAGTAAAGAGATCGACAAGCTGGAGGGCGAAGTCAAACGCACCGAGGGCAAGCTCAACAACGAGAAGTTCGTCGGCAAGGCACCCGAAGCGGTGGTGCAGAAGGAAAGGGATAAGCTGGCTGAGGCGAAGAGTTCGCTGGCCTCGTTGTTGGAGCAGAAGGCGAAGATTGAGAGGTTGTAGGGGTTGGTGTAGGGTGGGTTAGCGTCAGCGTAACCCGCCGGCCAGCTGTGAATGGTGGGTTACGCTTTGCTAACCCACCCTACGGCCCTATATCTACCGGGGTGTATGGTTATCCCAAGGATGAGGCGGCGAGGATTGCTGTGGGGGTGATGCGGGAGTTTGAGGGGAGGTTTGAGAGGGTGGTGGCTTGTCTTCACAGTAGTGGGGATGAAGCACTTTACCGGACGGTGGTAGAAGAGAGAGATGGGAAAGGGTACTGACCCTTTTATTTCGTGGGCACGTTGTGCCCACCCTACAGGGCTTCGGCGCCCCTTATGTAGGTCGTTATGGGGTAATTACTTTGAAGAAAAAATCAG
This sequence comes from Chromatiales bacterium, assembly GCA_029879245.1. Classification (GTDB taxonomy): domain Bacteria; phylum Pseudomonadota; class Gammaproteobacteria; order Thiohalomonadales; family Thiohalomonadaceae; genus JAPHSX01. The sequence continues at coordinate 84,527 of JAOUQQ010000001.1, forward strand.
CCACATTGTCTTTAATAATAATTTTACTCACACCTATTCTATCTTATGCGGATAACACTGAGTATCCATATAAAGTGCTTGTGGGTGCCACAGGTAACAGAACGTTAATAAAAACAAATGACAGATGGATTCATATCAGATACTCCAATAAATCAAACCAAGAAGCCTTGAAAATGCTTCTTGGTTTAAAATGGGAAGTTCTGGATAGAAATAATGAAAACAAAATATTTATTCGCGGCCAATTGCTTGAGTCTTATGGCATAGATAAACATAATGTAAGGAAAATATTTGATTTCATTTTGCAAGAATGGAAAATTAGTTGTCCTTTTGAATATTACGTCATGCCTGAGGACTGGGTTCCAGGAGACAATATGCAGGTTAAAACAAAAGATTTATTAGATGAAAGCTTCTTCATAAATGCCGGGACAAAAGAATTTGGAAAATATTGCAGGTTTAGCAAGTAGCCCGGATGTAACGCAGTGTAAGCCGGGGTTATGTTGGCTTTCCCGAATTACGTTTCACTTCATCCGGGCTACGGCTCTAATCAGAGCTTAGCCCTCCTCCGCCTCCCTTATCCGCCTTTGCCGTTCCTGCTCCTCAAGCATGGCGGCCTGGATCTCCTGCATCACGACATCGACATCGGCCGCCTCTTCGCTTTCGGTAAACTGGCCGGTTAACTCTACATCAGGAGTCAGCTCACCGTTTTCATAGAGTGCCCAAATTTCTTTGGCGTAGTGGGTCTCATATAATTCTGGTGCGAATTGGGCGTAGTAGGTGGTCATGTTGTTGATGTCGCGCGCCAGCATCCACTGGGCGTTGTTGTTGCCGGCGGCATCGACTACCTGTGGCAGGTCGATGATCACCGGGCCGTAGTCATCAACCAGTACATTAAATTCGGAGAGGTCGCCGTGTATCAGGCCAAGGCACAGCATTTGTACGATGTAGCGCATCACCTGGGCGTGGTCTTCCAGCGCCTGATCTGCGGACATGGAGACGTCGTTCAGGCGCGGTGCGGGTTGTCCGTCGTCACCCCGGATCAGTTCCATGAGCAATACGCCGTCAAAACAGCCATAGGGTTGGGGCACGCGAACGCCGGCATCGGCGAGTCGATAGAGGGCATCGACCTCGGTATTTTGCCATGCCGCTTCCTGCTCGCTGCGACCAAACTTTGAGCCCTTTTCCATGGCACGGGCGCGACGGCTGTTACGCACCTTGCGCCCTTCCTGATACTGCACGGCTTGCTTAAAGCTGCGCCTATCGGCCTCTTTGTAGACCTTGGCGCAGCGGATCTCCGTGCCACAGCGCACCAGGTAGACGGCGGCCTCTTTGCCGCTCATCAGCGGGCGTATGACCTCGTCAACCAGGCCGTCATCGACCAGCGGCTGAATTCGTTTTGGCGTTTTCATTGCTCCCTTATACCTTAAGCTGTGCATTAAAAGGAGTATTGTGCCCCGCAAGTGGCATCGACAAAAGCGAATGACCGTCAAAGACGGTCTGTACCGTGCTACTTCACTACTGTTGCGCTCGGCACGCTGATCACTCATCGGTTGCAGCCATCACACGATTTACGCTAAGTTACCCTAAACAAAAACAATTAAATCGACAGGAACATAGCATTGACTAACGAAATCAATTTTAATGATGCGATAGAGATCCTGCCAGGGGTCTACTGGATCGGTTTCTTTGACGATGAGTCCAAACTCAACAGTAACCCCTACCTGATTGTTGAAGAGGACGAGGCGATACTGATCGACCCGGGATCGATTCCAGACTTTCCCGTTGTCATGCGCAAGATCATCGACGTCATCAGCCCGGATAAGATTTCTACCATCATAGCCGCCCATCAGGATCCCGATGTCTGCGGCAACCTGCCGGTGATGGAGGATGTCATCCACCGTGATGATCTAAAGATCGTCGCCCACTCCACCACCCTCCGGCTAATCTATCATCTAGGGATAAAATCAAAACTCTATGCGGTAGATGAGCACGACTATCAACTCACACTCAGAAGTGGTCGTATCCTGAAATTCATTTTCACCCCCTATCTCCACTCCCCCGGCGCCATCGCCACCTACGATACGCAGACCAAATCACTCTTTAGCAGCGACATCTTTGGCTCATTGTCGAAATCGCGTGACCTTTTCGCCGGTAGTGATTTTCCCGGCACCATGGAAAAGTGGCATCAGAGCATCATGCCAAGCAATGCCCTACTGCAACCTGCAATGAATCGATTCAGGGCGATGGAGATTGAGCGCATTCTGCCGCAGCATGGCTCACTGATTGATACCCCACAGGTGGCAACAGCGATAGACCACCTGGCACAACTGCCTTGTGGTATTGACCTGATGCAGGAGTAATCACCGATGCCTAGTCACACGATGTCGAGCCCACTCGCCAACTTTACCCGTGTCAGTCGCTCGCTTATTGAACGTGCGATGGAGTTGCGCTGTCAGGCCTACCTCTCTAACGCCAAGCATATGCTACTGCTACAGACCATTATGGAGATCGACAGCAGCAAGCGTGACCTGGCGGCCACCAATCAACAGCTGCGAGAACTGGATAAGATTAAGACCCTCTTTATCGCCGGACTTACCCATGAGTTGAACAACCCGTTGAGTGCCATCATCGGCTATACCGAACTGATCATGAAGGGGATGGCCGGGCCCTTAAATGAGATACAACAGCAGTATATGCGTAACGTCGCCACCTCGGCAGAACACCTTAAGGAGATTGTGGCCGATGCACTCGATATCGCCAAGATTGAATCCAATGCACTGGAGCCTAACTACAGTACCTTTGATCTCTCTGCCGCAGTGGAAGAGGCGGTCTGCCAGCTTGAACCGGTGGCGAGAGAAAAGGGGCTGATGCTCGTCATACAAAACCGCGACGCTAACACTCTATATTCCGACAAGCGACGTCTGGTGCAGTGCCTTATTAATCTTATCTCGAACGCCATCAAATACAGTAGCTCTGGTAGTGTAGATATCGCCACATCTCGGCACGGGGATAGTATCGATATCTCAATTCGTGACTATGGTACGGGTTTGAGCGATGAGGACCTGAAAAATCTTTTCGAAATCTTTCATCGTGGTGTCTCCGCAAAACGGAGCAAGGAGATGGGACATGGTATCGGCCTGTTTCTTACCCACAAGCTGGTACATAACACTCTGCGAGGTACAATTGATGTAAAGAGCGAGCTGCACAAGGGCTCAACCTTTACCATCACACTGCCCATTTCAACCGCAGAGAATTCCTAACCGAGGCCAGGAAGCGTTATTTACTCTCATCGGCTGTTGCCGTTATGCCGAGCGGTTCTCATCTTCTTCATCCGACATTACCGAAACCGCTCTCTTACGCTGATACTCATTGATGTAGTACTCGGTCACCGTAAAGACAATCAACGCAAGTATAAACTCCACCACAAAACTGAGTAACTCAAAGGTGGCCTCACTCACCACAGGCCGTTCTGCCAGTACACCCCACAAGTTTCCAAACTCACGCTTCTCCACCAGGCTCTCTACCACCCTTGTGGAGAGCATCGCCATGCCCAGTCCTGCCGCATTGCCTGTCAGGGTAGCGGTACTCCGTTTCCTCCAGTCCTGCTGGCTGTGGATCTTCGCCACCTCCCCCTTCAGCCGAGCAGAGCCCGCACCTACGGCAGGTACCACACGTTGTCGGGTCACCCCATAGAGACCCACCATACACCGTTTTGTACCCGGCCAAAGCTTTACACAGATAAAACGCCAGACCGTTGCCAGTAGCTGGCGTGCCCTCTCTTTGACCCCACCGCTATGTGGTTCCTGCTCACTCATCACGCCCCCTGCAAGGCATATCAATCATTAACCAGTGCGCATACTACCCAAATAGCGCATCGTTTTTCATCGAATAACACCACAATTTCGGCAGAGATGAGCACAGCATGCCCACAACTCTGCAGGCATGATAAAATGCCCGCCTACTGTGTAGCGGAATGGCCCGATGAAATCGCTAATCAAGATGACTGAATACAGCCACGGCTCCGGTTGCGGCTGCAAGATCGCCCCCAACCTGCTGGAGGAGATCCTCAACAGCGGCTTTGCCATGCCCCTTGATCCCAAACTCCTGGTAGGCAATGACTCACGCGACGACGCCGCCGCCTATGACCTGGGTGATGGCCGCTCGGTAATCAGTACCACCGACTTTTTTATGCCTATTGTCGATGACCCGGAGGAGTTCGGCCGCATCGCCGCCACCAACGCTATCTCCGACATCTACGCTATGGGCGGTACACCGCTGATGGCGATCGCCATCTTCGGCTGGCCCATCGACAAGCTGGGGCCTGAGGTGGCCGCTGCAGTGGTCGACGGCGGGCGCGGCGCCTGCCGCGATGCCGGGATCCCGCTCGCCGGGGGGCACTCCATCGACTCTCCGGAGCCGATCTTCGGTCTCGCCGTCACCGGCATTGTCAACAATGAGAATCTCAAGCAGAACAACACCGCCACTGCCAACTGCAATCTCTATCTCACCAAGCCACTGGGCATAGGCATCCTCACCACCGCGCAGAAGAAAAAGATCCTCAAACCGGAGCATCAGCGCCTCGCCCCCGACACCATGTGTCAGCTCAACCAGATCGGTGCGGCGCTGGGCCAGCTGAAGGGGGTCTCAGCGATGACCGATGTCACCGGTTTCGGTCTGCTCGGCCACCTGCGCGAGATGTGCGAAGGGAGTAGAGTACGTGCGGAGATCGACTACGAAGCGGTGCCCAAGCTCGAGCACATCGAGGAGTACATCGCCGCCGGTTGCTCGCCTGGTGGAGCGGCACGCAACTTCGCCAGCTATGGCCACAAGGTGGGCGAGATGAGCGACACCCAGCGCGCCCTGCTCTGCGACCCACAGACCTCTGGCGGCCTGCTGGTGGCTGTTACACCCGAGAGCGAGGCTGCGTTTCATGCCACCGTCGCCGCAGGTGGAATGGCGCTTAAACCCATCGGTCGGCTTATTGAGGCGGGTGATGGCCCACTCATCACCATCAAGTAATCGCGATGTCTGAAGAGCTGCCACAGGTAGAGGATTTTCGTCGTCTTGTGGTGGATGATGTGCCGCTACTCGACGTGCGCGCCCCGATCGAGTTCTATCAGGGCCATTTTCCCCACGCTGAAAACCACTGGCTGATCGACGATGCCGAACGCGAACAGATCGGCAGGCAGTACAAACACCTGGGGCAGGACGCCGCCATCGACATGGGCCACGAACTGGTTCAGGGTGAGAAGAAGGCGGCACGCGTCATCGAGTGGCAGACCTTCGCCGAACAGCATCCCGACGGTGTGCTCTACTGCTTTCGCGGCGGTATGCGCTCGAAGATCTCCCAGCAGTGGTTGTATGAGGAGACCGGCATTATGTACCCGCGCATCAAGGGCGGTTACAAGGCGCTGCGTCGTTTTCTTATCGACGAGCTGGAGGCCAGCTGTCAGGAGGTCAATCCCTTTGTCATCGGCGGGCGTACCGGCGTCGGCAAAACCATTCTGCTACACAAGCTCAGCCCGATGATTGACCTGGAAGGGCTGGCCTGGCACCGCGGCTCCGCCTTCGGCAACCACGCCACGCCGCAGCCGCGCCAGATCAGTTTTGAGAATGCCCTGTCCATTGAACTCATCAAAATCCGCGCAGCCGGTAATCCCCCCTTCGTGGTGGAGGATGAACACCGCAACGTCGGCTCCTGTTTTATCCCCGATAACATCCGCGACAAATTCCGCGCATCGCCCCTGATCATTCTGGAGGCGACACTGGACGAACGGGTGGAGAACACCCATCAGGAGTACATCTTCGAGGCGCTGGCCGAACATATCGACATCTATGGTGACGATGGCTTCAACAAGTGGGCCGAATACCTGCTCACCAGCATCGACAAGATCAAAAAACGCCTCGGCGGCACCCGCCACGGCGAACTGCGCAAGGTAATGGAAAACGCCATCGCCCAACACCGCAATAACGGCGATGTAGAGGCGCACCGCGACTGGATCCGTGAGCTGCTCGGCGGCTATTACGACCCGATGTACGATTACCAGATCAAGACCAATGAGAAGCAGATCGCCTTTGGGGGAGATAAGGCTGCGGTAACCGAATACTTAGCAGAACAGGGAATCCACCCTATAGCGTAAACCCTTCAACGGTTTTGGCATCTCAGACATACTTCCCCACACTATTCAGTAAATCATTTACATCGAGCGGCTTGGTGCAATAATCCACCGCCCCCGCCTTCATCGCCTTGAGAACGTCAGGGGGATTATTCAGTGCGGTAAGCATGATCACCGGTATCTCCTGTAACACCGGCTCTTTCTGAAGTTCATCGAGAAATTTATAGCCATCCATCACCGGCATAACGATATCCAGCAGTATCAAATTGGGCAACCAGCCCCGTTTCATAATAGAGAGCGCTCGCTCACCATTGCTGGCATGCTCGCATTGATACCCCGCCACACTCAGCGCCATGTTGACCGTTTGCGCAATCAACTCCTGATCTTCGACCAGTAATATGCGCTTCGCACCACCGTGATTGCTCATGCTACTGCTGTTACTCCAATCCCATAAGAACGTTATCTTGTTCGCCTCTTTACTACTCTCATGAAATTGGTGTCGGGGGGATGATTTTCAAGTCGCTCATTTATTCCCCCTCTGTGTAGAGGTGTTCTAATCCACTACCAGCGCATCATCGGTAGCGGCCGCCAGGGACGGGTAACAAGCTCACGCAGTGTGCGTCGTAGCAGAAAGGTATGAAAACCGGCGTTGGGGAACCGCTTTCTAATGGTGCGAACGTGGTGTTTTTCGATGCCGGAACGCATCACCCCCAGGGTCACATCACACCAGTCGGCGCGGCGAAAGCACTCCACCAGTTCATTAGCCTGATAGGAGGTGATCTTGTGGTGCTGTTCGATCATCTCACCTACTACGCCAGACCACTCATCCAGTCCGTGACGCTGCAGGTAGGCGCTCGCATGGTGGCGTGAGGGAGAGAGATAGTCGAAGGTGTCATCGAGCCAGATAGCAATATCATGAAAGCAGGCGGCGATAATCACCTGCCGCAGTTCAGTGTCACTCAGTTCGCGCTGCAACGCAGAGAGATTAATCACACGGTAGACGTGGTTGCGATAGGCCGGAAAATCTCTTCCTAGCGGTTCTCGCCACTGCTCCAGCAGTGCCTCTACCTCTTCATTATCGTTAACCACTGCGCCTCCCTGCCTCGCTGATCACTAATAATGTCCGTAGACGATCAGATGGCGATCACCGCTACTCTCTACCCTCAACCGCTCCAGCCCCGCCTGCTGCAGTTGAGCCTTCACCTCATCTACCGTGTAGGCGGCCAGCAGGGAATTTCTAAAATCGTGTTTTAACACCTCGGGTTCATTTTTCGCGTAGTGGTCTGTGAGGTTGTCCGCATCGGACTCTGAGTCGGGGCGACGTAGATCCATCACGAAGATCGGTGCCCCGCTCTCGGCAAACTGTTTAATGCTATTCCACAGCACCATCGGCTCGGCCAGGTGGTGCAGCAGGCTGTTGCTTATGAGGGCGCTGTAGTGCTCCTTCGGCAGGCCCTTTACCGGAAGCTGGCGTTTGAACAGCCGCACCTGCTCGTGCAGGCGGATAGCATCGATGTTGATGCGGGCGAAGTGGAGCATCGCCTCGGCGCCGTCGATGGCATGCATCCGCATCTGTGGGAAGGCGTTGGCAAAGCGGATGCAGATATCGGCCGTGCCGCAACCGAGATCGAGTACCAGGCGGTCGAACTGCTCACCGGGAAACTTCTCCTTAATAAGTTCGATAAAGCGGTTGTGCGGCTCCTCAAAGTCGGCCAGCGAGTAGGCGCGCGCCTGCTCCATCTCTTCCATTAGTTCGGGTTCTGGCGTGCGCGACAGACTCACTCGGGCAGCACCTGCTCTCCGGCAATCAACTGCTCGAAGCTCTCGCGCTGGCGCACCACGTACACCCTGTCACCGTCTACCATCAGCTCCACCGCGCGGGGGCGGCTGTTGTAGTTGGAGCTCATGGTAAAGCCGTAGGCGCCGGCGGAGCGCACCGCTAGCAGGTCGCCCTCCTTAAGCGCCAGTTCACGATCCTTGCCGAGGAAGTCGCCGGTCTCGCAGACCGGGCCGACCACATCGTAGTGCTGCGACGGCAGATCGTCACGCGGTTCGACCGGAATAATATTCATCCACGACTGATAGAGCGCCGGACGCATCAGGTCATTCATCGCCGCATCGACGATGGCGAAATTCTTCTCCTGGTGGTGCTTGAGGTATTCGACACGAGTCAGCAACACCCCGGCGTTGCCGACGATGGCACGCCCCGGCTCGATGATCACCTTAAGGTCACGCCCCGCCAGCCTGTCGAGCAGCGGTGCAGCGTAGTCACCAGGCAGCGGCGGGGTCTCGTGGTTGTAGGTGATGCCAAGGCCGCCACCCAGGTCGATATGTCGCAGCGCGATCCCCTGAGCGGTGAGGTGATCGACCAGCGCCAGAACGCGGTCAAGGGCATCGACAAAGGGGGTCACCTCGGTGAGCTGCGAGCCGATATGGCAGTCGACACCAATCACCTTCAGATTGGCCATCTCGGCGGCGCGAGCATAGACCACCGGCGCGTGCTCAATGGCGATGCCGAACTTGTTCTCCTTCAACCCGGTGGAGATATAGGGGTGGGTCTTCGCATCCACATCGGGATTGACGCGCAAGGATACCGGCGCCTTCACTCCCATCATCTCGGCCACCGCGTTGATCCGCTCAAGCTCCGACTCCGACTCGACGTTAAAGCAGTGGATCCCCAACTGCAGGGCGCGCTGGATCTCATCCGCCCGCTTGCCGACACCGGAGAAGACCACCTTGCTCGGGTCGCCACCGGCCGCCACCACCCGCTCCAGTTCACCACCGGAGACGATGTCGAAGCCAGAGCCGAGGCGCGCCATCAGGTTAAGCACCGCCAGGTTGGAGTTGGCCTTCACCGCATAGCAGACCAGGTGGTCAACTCCGGTGAGTGCCGCATCGAAGGCTCGCCAGTGGCGCTCTATAGTGGCGCGGGAGTAGACGTAGGCGGGGGTGCCGTACTGCTCCGCCAGCTCGGAGAGCGGCAACTGTTCGGCGCAGAGATGGCCATCGTGATAGTTAAAGTAGTCCATTCGCTACCTGCTTTCTGTCTGTTCTGTCTCTTCGGGCGGAATGAAGAGATCCCCCTTGGCACCACAACCGGCCAGCAGACTCATCACCCCCAGCAGGGCGATCACCGCCCACAGGGTGTATTGTGCCCAGCAGATCCGCATAATAACTCTCCCAATTGGTGCTAATGCGGTTGATTATAAGGCTTTGGTAATATATTTACTAAATTACTGAAACAAAAACAGGTTTAACCATCATGACAGAGAGTGAATTTCATCAGCGGGTCGATGCCATGCTACTCGCCATAGAAGAGGCGATAGACGAGAGTGGCGCCGATATCGACTACGAAAATGGCGCCGGCATCCTCACCCTGGAGCTGGAAAACGGCAGCCAGATCATCATCAACCGTCAGACCCCGGTAAAACAGCTCTGGCTGGCGGTGCGCAGTGGCGGCTACCACTTCGACTGGAGTGATGATGCCGATGGCTGGGTGCGCGATAGCGATGGGGCCGCGTTCGTCGATGTGTTAAATCAGGCCCTTGAGGCACAGGGTAGTGAGACCCTGCAGCTTGGTTAGCGCCTCCGCTGGTTTCTTTGACCTGAATCAAACATCAAGAATTAGCATCTGCTAATATAAGCCCCTACCCAAATCAGGCCGACACATGTACCGACTCTTTTTCATCCTGCTATTTTGCTCGTTAAGCCTGACCACCCAGGCCGCCCCTGACGGGGCCCGCCTCTATGAGCTCAACTGCTCCGCCTGCCACGGTCTTAATGGTGAGGGGGGAGTGGGCGTACCACTGGCCCTGAACGGTTTTCTCAATGCAGTGGACGATAAGTTTCTCTTCACCACCATTCGTGAGGGTCGCCCCGGTCGAGTCATGCCCGCCCACCCTTCGCTAAGTGACGCACAGATCCGCGCCATCATTGAGCACCTGCGCGGCTGGGAAGAGAACAGGGATGAGGTAACAAAGCGACAGTACCGTCAGGTAAATGGCGATGCCGAACGCGGCAAAACACTCTACGGCGGCTATTGCGCAGGCTGCCACGGCAGCAACGGCGAAGGGGGACACGGGACCGGGGTCACCTTCTCGCGTCCGCGGGACCTGCCGATTATGCCACCGGCACTCAACAATCCCGGTTTTCTCAATGCCGCCAGCGACCAGATGATCAAGCGCACCCTGATGGAGGGACGCGAGGGGACGCCGATGCGCTCCTACATCAAGATGGGGCTCAATGAGCAGAACATCGATGACATCGTCAGCTATGTGCGCAGCTTTGAAAAAACAGCCATCCACTGGAAGCCCAAGGAGGAGCAGAGCCCGGTACTGACTCAGGACTCCGACTATAGCGTGGAGGAGACGGTTAAGAATATTCAGCGCGCCGCTATCGGAAAAAATTTCCGTATCATCCGCGTGCAGAACCTGGAGGAGGGGCTCTTTCCCGAGGCCGAGCAGAATAAGAAGCAGGTGGTCGTCTACTTCTGCAACTTTAATTTTATTAACAAGGCACTCAGCCTCGACCCGCGCATCGGCCTCTTTATGCCGTGCCAGATCACCGTTTATGAAGATGAGGCGGGGGTACACATGATGACCATCAACCCCCAATACCTCAGCCGAGTCTATAACAATGCCGAACTCGATCAGGCGTGTGAACAGATGAGCAATGTCTATACCGAGATCATGGAGGAGGCCTCACTATGAAGAAGCTGACGCAACTCCTGACCGCCTTGCTCCTAATCACCTCACCGGCGCTCTATGCGGGTAACGATCAGTTACTGATGATGCGCTCTGCCCAGAGCTTCCCCGAAACCATGCTCGCACTGCAGAAGAGTATCGGTGAATATGGGTATACCGTCTCGCGGGTGCAGCGGGTCGATATCGGCCTGACCAGCAGCGGCTTTGCCACCGATAAATATCGCATCGTCTTTTTTGGCAAGCCCGAAGAGGTACGCCACCTCACGGCGCGCTACCCACAGCTCATCCCCTACCTGCCGCTGAAGATCACCCTCTTTGCCGAGCAGGACGAGACCGTGCTCACCACCTTCGACCCCACCATGTTGAGCGTGCTGGCAAAC
>JAOUQQ010000110.1 GCA_029879245.1 Chromatiales bacterium
TTTCGTAAAGAGCTATCTTCCACATGTGACTAATCCGTCACTAAAGGATTACGACGAGGCCTTTCGTCTATGGCAAATAGAGAAGGAACGTCGATACACCGAGCAACAGATCATCGAAATTCTTGGCGCCTGTCTTGGAAACAAACTGATCACAGATTTCCAAATGGAATGGGTAGTAGTGACGGATGAATACGGTACCGATTTTGCCGTGAGAGGAAAAAGGTTTGAGATAATTTCGTTTCCCTTTTCTTCAGTAGTGAAACGCATAGAGAATAATCAATACGATTTTATGGTCGGCGTGTATCACACCGTTAGAGCATCTATCGAACGTGGTGATTTCAAGACCTGGTAGGGATAATCACAAAACAATTCACTCCCACTCTCACACTCCGCATGGGAGTATCCCCCAATCCCTGCACCACCTAAAATCCCCCCAACCACACACCCACCACATACCCCCCACACAAACAGCCATTAACCTTCAACCTGTATCCATAGGAGGGCATATGGCGATACCACAGAGCAAAATCATACTTGGTCTGACCTTGCTGCTGGCACTGGTGGTGAAACTCCACTACAGCGTTGCAACGGCGGATGACCTTGTCTGGGTACTCGCCCCCACCACCTGGCTGGTGGAGCTGTTCAGTGCCATCCCCTTTCACTTTGAAGTGGGCAGGGGTTATGTCACCCGCGACCTGCCGGTGGTGATCGGCCCCGGCTGTGCGGGGCTCAACTTTTTTATCATCACGCTGTGCGCCTCGCTCTTCACCTTTATCGACCGCTTCGCCGGGCGGCGACTCATTGGCTGGGCGCTGCTGGTGCTGCTCGCCTACCTGCTCACCCTGCTGGTGAACGCCTTTCGTATTGTGGGGGGGATCCTGCTGCTACGACTGGGCAGCGAGGTCGGCCTACAGACCGACGGCCTGCTGCACAGCGCCCAGGGGATGCTCTTCTTCTTCTCCTTTCTGGTTCTCTATCTGCTGCTGTTGCAGCGTTTCTTTAACAAGAGGGTATAAGCGATGACCACCTTTAACCGGCCCTACTGGATTCTCCTTACCGTTACGCTGCCGCTGGCGCTGCTGTTCCTCTACTACGCCAACATCTACACCCTCGTCGCCTCCGAGCTGGGGCCGAGGAACCTGAAATACTGGTACTACAGCGGGACGGTGCTGGGGAGCCTGTGGCTGGGGGCCAGCGGCTATGCGCTGTGGCTTATCTTCCGGGGGCGTGCGGTCTCGTGGCGTTACGGGGTTCCGGTGCTGGCAGCGGTGGCACTGTTTGCCCACATCCACCTTAACGGTGGCGGGCGCATGTTGCCTGGCTCGGTGAGGGAGTGGATGGTCTCCTCCTTCGATGCGATGCTGCTGCCCTTCGGCCTCATCATGCCCGCCCTGATCCACGCCCTGCTGTTGCTGGTGCTGCGACTCACCCCCGCCTACGGGCGACGCGCCCTGTGGCAGACCCTCGCCGCCACCATCGCCCTGCCGGCACTCTGGTATCTGGCAGTGCGTTTTCTCCCGCCGCTGCTGCGCGGCTCGATGAGCTGGGCGATGCGCGAACATCTTCAGCTGGTGCTCTTTATCATCCCCTCCGTGCTCTTTATGTTTCTGCTGATGCGCCTCTTCTACCTGCTGGCGATCAAGCTGCAACATTCCCACTCTCACGCCGCGTGGCTGCTGCGTGGCGCCATTGCGATCGGGCTGCCGCTGCTGGCACTGCTCACCTACAACGGGGAGCTGTTTCAGACGCGGCACTCTATCTCTGAGCTAAAGCTATTCGGCGACTGGTCGCACCCGGCCCTCTATCTCTTCATCGTGGTCAATGGCCTGCTGCTCACCCTGCCGTGGGGCGGCAGGGCGCCACTGCGGCTGGCGCTGTTTGCCGCCTCGGCCCTGCTCTATCCGCTGGTCAGCTACTTCTTTGTCGTCTTTCTCCCCTTCTTTCCACTCGCCATCAGCGGTGTCCTCTTCTTCGGTCTGGGATTTCTACTCCTCGCCCCGCTGCTGCTCTTCGCACTGCAGAGCTGGTGGCTGCGGCGTGACTTTATTGCGCTGCGCCACCACTACGGCACGGTGATCCCGGCCGTGATCTTTATCGTCGCCTTCACCATCGCCCCTCTCTCCCTGACCCTCAGCTACCACGCCGACCGAACCACCCTGGCGACGATGCTCGACCACCTCTATGAGGCCGACTACGATGCGACAGCGCCGGTGAGCATCGACCATGACTCGGCCGCGCGCCTGCTCAGCCACATCAGGTCACTCAAACGCAGTGCCGACCCCTTCTCCGGCACACGGCGCCCCTATCTCACCAGCTACTACCAGTGGCTGGTGCTCGACAACATGACCCTCTCCGACGCCAGACTTGCGACCCTGGGGCAGATCTTCCTCGGTGATCCGGTAGTCGAAAGAGGGCAGCCACGACCCCTGCCGGAGAAACGCCCCGAGGTCACTCGCATCGAGGAAAAGACACGCCGCAGCGAGGATGGCAGCTACTACATCAGCACGGTCGACCTTGAGATCACCAACCACAACGAGGGGCAGTTTGCGCAGGATGAGTTCGCCACCCGCTTCCACCTGCCAGCGGGGGCATGGGTGCGCAGCTACTACCTGATGATCGACGGCAGGCGGGTGGAGGGGATCCTCTCCGAGCGCAGCAGCGCCATGTGGGTCTACCAGCAGGCACGCGACAGCCGCCGCGACCCGGGGCTGCTCTACTACACCGATGCGGATGAGCTGATCCTCCGTATCTTCCCCTTCACTGCGGGGGAGGTACGCCAGAGCGGCTTTGAGCTGGTGCACCGCGAGCCGCTCACCCTTGAGCTGGAGGGGCACCAACTCACCCTCGCCGATTCACAACCGCTGCTGCCAGTGGCGCGCCCCGACAATCAGGAGCCGGGGGTGGTATGGGTCTCAGCCGCCGAGAAGGCGCGGCTGCCCCTCACCCAGCGCCGCCCCTACCTGCACTTTATTATTGACCGCTCCGCTGCTGCGGCTGATCGGCTGCCGCACTTCCGCCGCCGCATCGAACACTATCTGGCGCAGCATCTTCCCGAGGGCGTCGATGCACAGGGTGCCCGCATCACCCTGGCCAATTACGATGGCCTGACACTCCCCTACACCGACGGGTGGTACCCGCAGGCGGAGACGGTGGTGGCTGGAGGCGGCTTCTTCCTGGAACGGGCGTTAAAGCATGCGTTGAGCCGTAACTACCGCCATCCGGAGTGGCGCTATCCGCTCTTTGTGGTGGTGACCGACGGGATGGCAAACGCCCTCTTCACCGACGGGATGGATGACTTTGCACTGACCCTGCCGGAGGGAGATCGATTTATCCTGCTCGATGACGAAAAGGGCGGCACCGTGCGTCGCCTCGCCGCCCCCCGCACCCCGCTCGAGGCGCCGCATGACTTCTATCCTGTCTCACAACAGGTACGCGCCTGGCCCGATGCGACGGCCCCACGCGCCTTCCTGCGCGATGACAACCGCGCCAGCCTGGTGATCACCGAAGGGGTTTATGCGAATCAGGAGTGGCAGGGACAGGGCGATGCGTGGCGCGACGGCCTGCAGCTCTACGGCCAGTGGCTGGGCGACCGCCTCAACCCCGCCGCGGGGCTGAATAAAAACCACGCCATGGTGGCCAACAGCTTCAGGGCACAACTGCTCTCGCCCCTCACCGCCTACCTCTCCCCCGAGAGTGAGCTGCAACGCCGGGTACTGCTGCAGAAACAGCAGCAGGTACTCGCGTCCAGGGGCGGGCTCGACCTCGGCGAGGAGCAGCAGATGGACGAGCCGCCGCTGTGGCTGATGGTGCTGCTCGCCGGACTCTACTGGCGCTGGCGCAGGGGGCGCGAGTCACCCCAAATGAAGGGAAAACGTGACCCGCTCCAGATATCGGCATAACGCCCTTGTAATATCAGGCCTCGCCATTAGAATGGGGTGGGCGTGGGAGAGGCTGCGCAGGACAAAACGATAACAACTCTAAATACAAGGAGCATACGATGGAGCCGCAATTTAACGTCGTCTTCACCGGGGAGATGACCGCTGGCAGCGACCGCGACACCTTCATTCAGGCCTTTAGCGAAAAGTTCAAGACCGACCAGTCCAGGGCGGCCGAGATCTTCGATGCCGGATCCCCCGTCACCATGAAAACGGGCGTCAATCAGGCAACCGCCAATGAGTTCAAGAACGCCCTTGAGGCACTCGGCATGGTCGTCAGGCTGGAGCCTGTGGCGGCTACGGCCGTCGCCCAACCTGCCGCCAGCGCCGCAGTCGCCGAGGCCAACCCCTATCAGGCACCCAGCGCCCAGCTGGAGGAGGAGCCCGCCTTTGATGAGATGACCGGCCCTGTGTCGGTGCCGATGGGGCACGGCCTTGGCTGGATCACCTCCGCCTTTAGCAACTACGTCAAGGCGAGCCCCGGTGCGTGGATCGGTGCCATCCTGGTCTTTACCATTATGTCGGTGATGCCGATGGTGAATATGGTGGTCTCCCTTCTGATGCCGGTCTTTATCGGCGGCATTATGCTCGGGGCTCGTGCCCAGGACGGGGGGGATGAGTTCAAGTTCGAGCACCTGTTCCAGGGGTTTAAACAGAATACCGGCCAGCTGGTGATCTTTAGCGTTATCTTTATGGTGGTGATGTTTATCCTGATCTTCGTCTTTATGGGCGTGATGTTTGGCTCCATCGCGATGGCCGAGAGTAGCGGTGTCTCTCCCGATCCGATGGTGATGCTGCTGCCGATGCTGGTGATAATGCTCATCGTCTTCCCGCTGATGATGGCCTACTGGTTCTCACCGGCCCTTATCGCCATTGATGGTCTGCCGGCGTTAACCGCGATGAAGCTCAGCTTCATCGGCTGTCTGAAGAACATCCTGCCGATGCTTCTCTATAGTATCGTTCTGACGGTTCTGATGGTCGTGGCGATGATTCCGCTGTTCCTCGGACTGCTGGTGTTGTTACCTGTGATGTACGCCTCGATGTATACCGCCTATCGCGACATCTACTACCCAGAGGCCTAAGCTGCCGGAAAACTGACGGGGAGCCCCCTCCTCGCGGGCAACGATGATGAGCGTCCAGGCGACCGACAATACCCACTACCATGAGACCCCCGAGGGGATCATGCTGCAGCTCAAGCTGGCTGGGCCGGTGGTGCGCGCCTGCGCCTGGTCTATCGATGCGGCGATCCGCATGGTGCTCTACTCCGCCATCGGTATGCTCTTTGCCTTTTTCGGTGGCGTGGGCACTGCGATAATCCTGATCGGCTTCTTTCTGGTGGAGTGGTTCTATCCGGTCATCTTCGAGATCTACCGCGGCGCGACACCGGGCAAGAAGGCGATGGGGATCATCGTGGTGCACGACAACGGCACCCCGATCTCAGTGCCCGCCTCGCTGATCCGCAATTTGTTACGGGTCGCCGACCTCTTCCCCGTTCTCTACGGTGCCGGGCTACTTACCATGCTGGGCAACCGCCGCTTTCAGCGCCTTGGCGATCTGGTGGCGGGTACCCTGGTAATCTACCGCGAGCGCGAGCTGCAGGAGTTCAGGATCCCGCAGGTCACCCCCAAACCACCGCCGCAGCGTCTTAGCGTGGAGGAGCTGCGTAACATCATCGCCTTTGCCGAGCGCAGCAGTCGACTGACCGTCGAGCGACGTATCGAGCTGGCCAACCAGATGGAGCCCCTCACCGGGCTGCTGGGTGAGGCGGCGGTAAACGAGCTCTACGCCTACGCCAACTGGCTGACGAGGGGGCGCTGATGAATCAGGAGGCGTTCGTCACCAGGTATCAACCGCTGTGGGACGAGCTGGAGGCGGTACTCGACGACATGGAGCTGCCCACCCTGCGCCGCAGGGAGCGCCACAGCTCCAGCCCGCGACTCCCCCACCTCTATCGGCGACTCTGTAACCACTACGCCCTGGCACGCCGGCGCCGCTACAGCCCCACTCTGGTGGAGCAGTTGCACCGCCTGGTACTGCGCGGTCACCAGCAGCTCTACACCCACCGTGGCGCCTGGCTGTGGCAACTGTTGATCTTCATCATCGCCGACTTCCCGCGCACCCTGCGTGAAAACCTGCGCTACTTCCTCCTCGCCCTCGCCCTCTTCCTGCTGCCGGCGCTGATCATCGGCGGCCTCTGTTACAGCAACGAGTACTTCGTCTATAGCGTGCTCGATGAGTCAACGGTGGTCGGCATGGAAGAGATGTACGAACCGGGCAACGAAAAGGTCGGGCGGGAGAAGGGGCGCAGCGCCGAGACCGACTTTATGATGTTCGGCCACTACATCTCCAACAATATCGGTATCGGCTTTCGCACCTTTGCCCTGGGGATCCTCGCCGGCATCGGCACCGTCTTTATCCTCGTCTTTAACGGCGTGGTGATCGGCGGGGTGGCGGGGCACCTGACCCGCGTCGGCTATACCGATACCTTCTGGCCCTTTGTCAGCGGCCACGCCTCGCTGGAGTTGACCGCGATAGTTATCTCCGGCGCCGCCGGACTGATAGTGGGACACGCCCTGCTGACGCCGGGCCAGTACCGGCGGCTGGATGCGCTCAAGATCCGCGGCCGGGTCGCCCTCAAGCTGGCGATGGGGGCAGCACTGATGCTGCTGGGGGCCGCCTTTGTCGAGGCGTTCTGGTCCTCCAGCGGCTTTCCCAGTTTCATCAAGTACAGTGTAGCGGCCGCACTCTGGATTCTGGTGATCGCCTACTTCACCTTCGCCGGACGGGGACATTATGGATCTCGCTAAACTCGAGTTTCCGCTACGCCCGCGCGGTCACTGGGAGGCGATCGACCTGGGCTTTGCCCTGGCGCGGCGCTGGTTTCGTCCGCTACTGCTGCTGTGGCTGGTCACCGCCCTGCCCGTTTCGGTGATGCTGTTTCTCTTGATCGGCGATAACCTGATCTGGCTCTCACTCGCCATCTGGTGGTGTAAGCCCCTCTATGAGCCACTGATGGTCTTCTGGCTCAGTCGTGCGGTGTTTGGTGAGCAGTTACCCGTTAGGGCCGTTGCACGAGGGTGGTGGCGGATCAACCGTAGCGCCCTGCTGGCCAACATCACCCTGCGCCGCCTCGGCCCAAGTCGCTCCTTCTTTATGCCGGTGGCACTGCTGGAGGGGCTAAAGGGAAAGGAGCGTAGCAAGCGCATCCATGTGCTGGGACGCAACCAGACAGCGGGGACCTGGCTCACCATCATCGGCGTCCATTTTGAGGCGATCCTGCAACTTAGTCTGATCATCGGTTTGATGATTCTGCTACCCGATGAGCTGCGCTGGATCGAGACGAATGATCTCTTTTTCTCCCCCAACTTTGTCGAGCAGTTGTTGTGGCTGATTAGCTGGATGGTCGGGATGGCGATTATCGCCCCCTTCTATGTGGCCGGCGGGTTTTCGCTCTACCTGCACCGGCGCAGTGAGCTGGAGGGGTGGGATATCGAGATCAACTTCCGCCGCACCGTAGAGAAGCTCAACCCGCAGCGTCGTCAACGTAACCTTGGCAGCGTCGCACTACTGCTGCTGGTGATTGGACTCATCAGCTTTCCCCCTCCTCCGGTGATGGCCGGTGAGCCAGGGCCGCCGCAGAGTAAAGCGCTGATCGAACAGGTTCTGGCAGAGCCACGCTTCGGCCTAATGGAGCAGCAGGGCTACTGGAAATACGTGGGGGAAAAGGAGGAGGAGGAAGAGGTCGACCCGGGGTTCCTTGAAAATCTGGTAGATGTCCTCAAGGTCTTTATAGATATCTTCCGCGGCTTCTTCCAGGGCACCGCCTCACTGGGTGAGATCCT
>JAOUQQ010000111.1 GCA_029879245.1 Chromatiales bacterium
ACCCCATCCGGGGCCATAGCCGTTCCACGGGCCACCCCATCCGGGGCCATAGCCATTCCACGGGCCGCCCCATCCGGGGCCATGGCCGTTCCACGGGCCGCCCCAGCCGGGCCCATAACCGTTCCATGGACCACCCCAGCCGGGCCCATAACCGTTCCATGGGCCATCAATAGGTGCCCATCCACCCCACCAGGCATTGGCCCCCTGACTGACCAGTGACGCACCAGATAGGGCGAGCACCAGTGCAGAGGCTTTAACAAGTCTCTTCATTGTTATCCTCCTGTTTTGATGTGATATTCGCTGTTATCAGGGGTTGTCAGCCCCTACTAAAAATTAGCCCCATTACCACCTGTTTCGCAAGTTTTATGCACGATGGTGGCAAAGTGCGATAGCAGCCTATGACTCAGCGGCGACGGTCGTCTGATCTGTTGCAGCGATGAGGCATCACGTCCCTCCTGGGAGAGCTGCTCACGGTAGTAGTCGATAAAGTGGGCGATAACTGCCTCATCAAACTCCGGATGAAACTGAATCCCCCAGCAGCGATCACCACAGCGAAAGGCCTGGTGTCCCTCCATTGCACTGGCGGCAAGCAGTTGTGCCTGTGGCGGTAGGGTGAGCACCGACTGACGGTGGCTAAGCTGGGCGGGAAAGGTGCTGGGGAGGTTGCTGAGCAGTGGGTCTTTCTGGCCCTGAGGGTTGAGGCTAACCTCGATAGTACCCACCTCAACGCCAGCGGGGTTGTAGTCAACACGACCGCCGAGGGCGTGAGCCAGCAGCTGATGTCCAAAGCAGATCCCCAGAATTGGTAGATTGCGATTGACGGCCTGACGCAGCCACGCTGCAGTAGCCTCTATCCACCCATCCCCATCGGTCACCATCGCGCCGGAGCCGGTGATCACCGCGCCACACACCTCATTGACCGGCGGGAGGAGCTCACCGCGGTAGGGGGCAACTACTCGGTAGTCACCACTGGCTAGGCCCATCCCGCGGGCGATCCACTCTTCATAGTCACCGGGGGTATCGGCAAGGGAGAGGAGCTTCTCTCCCGTCTTGATGATTAGCAGCGGCCTCATCCGTGAAACGCCTCCTTACTCTGAAGCCACTCGCGCTCCTCTTCGGTGCACTCACGCCCCAGTGCGGCGTTGCGGTGGGGAAAACGGCCGAAGCGACGCACGATGTCACGATGGTGGTTGGCGAAGCGCACATTGTTGGTCATGCTGGCTGCTTCGTAGAGTGAAACGGCGCGATCTTGATCGGATAGATTTTCACTGTGCATAAAGGGGATGTAGAGAAAGGTCTTGCCTGCTTCATCGATCTGCTGATCGAAACCATGTTCGATGGCGCGATGTGCCACCTCGCGAGCCGTGGCTTCGGTAGAGAAGCTGAGCCCCTGATCGCGGTACATATTGAGGGGGAACTGATCGAGCACGATCACCAGCGCCAGCGCACCATCGCTACTCCCCTCCCACCCGGCCAGCCTGCCGTCGTGGGCCGCCTGCCAGACGGTTTCAAAACGCTCGCGTATCTCCTGATCAAATTCCGGGTTAGAGCGAAACCAGAGCGGACGTACCCGCTCGGAGAACCAGAAGTCGAGAACGGTTTGCGGGGTGATGAGTTCAGTCATTCACAGGGTGCTCGACAAGCGGCGATACTACAACCTCACCACCCCACAGTGATGAGATGATCTGCTGCTGCACCTCATCGGCACGACTACTGAAAAAATGGATGACGCCCGGAGTGGCATTGGCATTGAGGAGACGATGTTCACTCAAACGGTTCTGCAGCTGACGCGCAACCGCCGCACCGGTATTGATAACGCTCACTCCCGGGCCGAGCAGATCCTCAATCAGCGGTTGCAGAAAGGGGTAGTGGGTGCAGCCTAGCACCAGAGTGTCGGCCCCCTGCTTGATGATGGGGGCAAGATAGCCCTGAAGCAGACTGGCCGTTTCGGGGGTGTGGAGGGCGTGGCGCTCCACCTGCTCCACCAGGCCGGGGCAGGGCTGGATGATCACCTCAACACCGTTGGCAAAGCGCGCCACCAGATCACTCATGCGGTTACTCTGCACCATCCCCTCGGTGGCGAGGATGCCGACCACCCCCTTATTACTCCCCAGCACCGCCGGTTTAATCCCCGGCTCCATGCCGATCACCGGCAGGGCGAAGCGTTCGCGCAGCGATTCTACCGCCGCTGCGGTAGCGGTATTACAGGCGACCACCAGCGCCTTGCAACCCTGATCCACGAGCGACTCGGCGATGGCGTTGACCCGTCCGCGAACAAAGGCGGGGCTCTTGTCACCGTAGGGGAGATGGGCGCTGTCAGCCACATAGTGGAGCGACTCATTGGGCAGTAGTGCTCGAATCTCGCGAAGCACCGAGAGGCCGCCGACACCGGAGTCCATGACGCCGATCGGTGCTGCCGAAGAAGTTATGATTGCATCTGCCATAGGGCGGTTAGTATTGCCCTAACGCCCCTGATGTTCAATCAGCCGTAGCTGCCATCGACACGTGGCTTGATCAGCATCGGTGCATAGTGGAAGAGGAAGGGGGCAAAGGCGGCGATCCACAGTAGCTGTGAAACCAGTATCAGGGTGGCGTAGTGTTGTGGCAGTAGCAGTGGCAGCAGTACACGTACGAGGGCACCGAGGAAGAGGAGCGCAAACAGGGAGCCGAGCAGTTTGGGCGGGTCGAAGACGTTGCGCCCGGTGTGGCCCAGGGCCACCCGCGCCATCATCCCCAGGGTGACCATGCCGATACCGCCGTAGGCGAGGGCGTGCACCCCCACCATCGGTGAGATAAGGCCGAGTGCCCCGAGGGCGGTGAGCAGAAAACCGGTAACCAGCCAGGCGACGGCGAGGTAGAGCACCCACAGCATCGGCTTGCGCCACAGGGCAGGTGTATGCCAGCCCCACAGGCGAATTGAGTGGAGGGCGAAGAGGGCAAAGGCGGTGATCGCCAGCGGCACTCTGTTCTCAACAAAGACGGCGAAGATCCACAGCAGTAACATCAGTACCAGCGAGGCGCGATCCACCCAGAGGTAGTTGGTGATCACCACCGGCTCACCCGCACCCTTCTCGATAAAGAAGGGGATCACCCGCCGCCCCATCAGCAGCACCAGCGAGATAACGATATAGAGTCCGGTATAGAGCCCCCACTGCACCCCCTGCTCCAGTACGCCGAAGAGGCCGAGGTAGAAAAAGCCCTGACCGAGCAGCAGGAAGATCAGCTTTGCCAGAATGCCGAGCTGTGACCACTGCCGCACCCGATAGATCGGTTTAAAGATCTCCCAGCAGAGCCAGCTGGCGAAGAGCAGATCGAGGGCGGCCATAGCGAGCAGGGCATCGGGATGGCCGATAAAGGGCATCAGGCGGGCGAGCAACCACAGCAGCGCCAGCAGCAACAGGGGCCAGCCGTGCAGGGTCTGAACACTGGTCCAGTTGCGTACCGCGGTGAGCAGAAAACCGGCGATCACCGCCAGGGCGTAGCCGTAGATCATCTCATGGGCGTGCCAGGTCATCGCCGGCAGCGCCTGCATTGGCAGGGTGGTACCGCTGTGATAGAGCCACGCCCACACCGCGACTGCAACGACGGAAAAGAGCGTACCCAGTAAAAAGAAGGGACGAAAACCCAGGTGGTGCAGGGCGTAGCGGTAGTGCTGTGGCTGTTCGATTTGCATCATGGCGGCAGTATTGTCCGGTTGTGTATGACGGGCCTTGATGTCTATCAAGGGTAGAGAACTGACATGGGCAGAGACATAGGGTAGATTGCAACGATGTTCGAGCGCATTCAATCACTTCTTGGCAGCATCGTCCCCGGCCCGCTGGATGAGGGTCTAAAGAAGCAGATAGCGCATGCGATAAAGGTGATTGACCCGCGACTGCTCGCCTTCGGTAACTACCCGCGCGGTTACATAAAGAGCATTGAGATGGCCTGTGGTTATGCCGAGACACTGACACAGAGTCTGCCTGAGCCGATCAATCTGAGCCCCGGTCGCTTTGCCAGTGACCCACTCCTCCACACCCTCTTCACCGATGTTGGGGCGATAAATACAACGGTGCACGAGAGCCGCGAGCTGATGAGTTACTGCCACAACCACGGTAAACCGAAAGAGGGAGAACTGTTTGCCCTGATGGGGATGCGGCGGCATGAAAAAACGGTTCTAGGTCGCGAGGTAGCCGGTGACCAGCTGCAGTCGGATGTACAGCAGAGGGTGGTCTATTTTGATAGCCACACCCTCTGCCTGCCGGTGGCGACGCGCGAGGCATTTACCCTACAGGTGAAGCAACACCTCTTTGACAGTTTGATACAACGATTTCGCAGTCAGATGGTCGATTCGCTGGAGAAGAGAAAAGAGCTGCAGACCCAACGTGACATCATGGTGGCGCGTGAGCACAGCCACAACCCACTCAATGCGGGGGAGGAGGCGCGCCTCGACGCGGTGCGCCGCGAGCTTGAGCAGCTGGACAGAGAGTATGCCCTCACCAACTACCCCTCACTGCTGGCGAATTTTATCGCCGAGCAGCAGAGCCATCTGCGTATGGAGAGGGTCGAGATCCCGATCGACATGCGTGGTGTGGTGCGCGAGAGTCATGACCGCCTCGGTGGCCGCTTTACCTTTTATGATCTGATCGGGCGCGACCGTCGCCGCTGGACCATCTGCCCGGTACGTCTGCCGGTGGCGGAGCTGCACGAGGTGATGCAGTGCCAGGGCAGCGGGAAAGAGCGCTGGATGGAGCTGTAGCCCAGGCCCCTGTTACTTCTCCTCCTTACCCATCATCTTTGCCAGATCGGCAAAGGGGTTGAAGGTGGCGGGTTTCTCCTCGGTAGGGGTGGAGCTATCGTACCCCTGCACAAACTCGCTGTACTTCTGGTGTTCATGGTCGTGACAGTAGAGGCAGAGGTTCTCCCAGTTGCTGCCGTCGGGCGGATTGTTGTTGTGGTTGTGATCCTTGTGGTGCACCGTCAGCTCGTGCAGATTGGCGCGGGTAAACTCACGGCTACAGCGGCCACATATCCAGGGGTGGATGCGTAGTGACTGCTCGCGGTAACCCGCCTCACGTTTTTCCGCCTCCTGCCGCCCCCTGGCGACAACGGCATCGAGTTTGGCATTGTCGATGGCATCACCGGCACGCCGCTTTCCAGAACTCATCTCTCACTCCTCCAGTCGGGGAAAATCACGCAAACAGCACTTGCCGGAAGGGTTGCGCTGCTCACAGGCACACCGCTTGGCCGCGGTCTGCTGCACCACAAAATCGTAGCAGAGGCGGGCGCGTTTGCTATCGGCTATTTCACCATAGCGAATATCAAAACAGTAACAGAGCAGGTGATCCGCCTGGTGCGACTTCTGCCCAACCGGCTGGCGCAGGGCGTCACGGCTAAACTGCTCCGCCGCCGCATTAAAGTAGACCGTATCGCAATCGGCGGTGGCACAAAAATAGTAGGGCGCATCACAAAGCTCAGTGTGCAAAGGGTTGCGCAACTGGTGTAGCAGGGTGGTGTGGCTCACCCCCTCCGCGCTGTTACCACACGCCGGGCAGGCGAGGCGCGGCGGTGCTCTACCCTCTGAGCTGCAGCAACCCATCTCAGGCGACGCGGTTGTAGTCTTCATCCTTGAGGAAGGCGTTAATCGCCGAGACCACCTCACGACAGATCTTCTTCTCATCATCCGGGTTGGCAGGGTCGCGCCCCGGTACATGGCACACCTTAATGCCGCGCTCGCTGGCGGCGGCGGTGTCGATGTGGTCGGTAGAGTCGCCGGCGGCGACGATGAGGCGCAGTTTGAAGGCCTTGTCGAGCATCGCCCGGGTGACAGGCTCGGCGGCGGAGACGATTACATCCACACGCCACACCACCTTGTCGATATCCTCGCTCGCCACCGTCAGATACTGCATCCAGCCGTACTTCTTCAGGTTGAGGTTGGGAAAGTGGGCCTCCTCGTTGAGGTTGGCCGCGTCGATCATCACTACGTTCATAAAGACTCCATCTATCGCTTTGCCCCATTATAACGGCGCTTCGGTATACTTGCGCCACCCGGTAGCTGAAATGAGTGATGAGCGGAGAGAGTGAAGAGTTTGATGTGGTGATCATCGGCGCCGGCGCCTCGGGGCTGATGTGCGCCGCCAGTGCCGGGCAGCGGGGGCGGCGTGTGCTGGTGGTAGACCACGCCCGCAAGGCGGGCAACAAGATCCGCATGTCGGGCGGCGGCAAGTGCAACTTCACCAACATGGACGTGAGCAGCGAGAACTACCTCAGCCACAACCCCCACTTCGTCAAATCGGCACTCAGCCGCTACACCCAGTGGCACTTTATCGAGCTGGTGGGCAAATACAACATCCCCTACCACGAGCGTGACCACGGGCAGCTCTTCTGTGACGACTCGGCCAAAGATATCCTCGATATGTTGCTCGACGAATGCCGCGGCGCGGGGGTAGAAATACGCTTAAAGAGCGGCATCGAGCAGATCACGCAAAGGGGCGGGGGGGGCTTTGAGCTTACCACCGGGCAGGGCGTGATCGCGTGTCACTCGCTGGTGGTGGCCACCGGCGGCCTCTCCATCCCCACCATGGGCGCGACACCGTTTGGCTACCAAGTTGCCGAGCAGTTCGGCATTAAGGTGTGGCCCCCCAGCGCCGGGCTGGTCCCCTTCACCCTGAGGCCGAACGACCGTGAGCGATACGCACCCCTCTCCGGCATCGCGGTCGATGCGGTGGTGAGCTGTGGCGATAAGCGCTTTCGTGAGAACGTCCTCTTCACCCATCGCGGCCTCAGCGGCCCGGCCATATTGCAGATCTCAAACTACTGGCAAACGGGCGAAACAATCACCATCGACTGGCTCCCTGAACAGAACCCTGCCGCCGAGCTGCAAGAGGCACAACGGCAACACCCCAAACAGCAGCTCAAGACCGTTATCAGTCGCTGGCTGCCGCAGCGTCTGGTCACCACACTGCTAGCGAAGGCGCTGTGCGAAGTGCCGATGAACCAGTTAGGCAAACCAGAGCTGGAGGCGGTAGTGAAGGCGTTGAGCAACTGGCAGATCAAACCCAACGGCACCGAAGGCTACCGCACCGCCGAGGTCACCACCGGCGGTGTCGATTGCAATGCGATCTCATCAAAGACGATGGAGGCCAAAGAAGTGCCTGGGCTCTATTTTATTGGTGAAGTGTTAGATGTAACCGGCTGGCTGGGAGGGTACAACTTCCAGTGGGCCTGGTCGTCGGGGTGGTGTGCGGGGGAGGTGGTGTGAGGGTAGAGAAAGACTTAATTGCGTTTAAGGACTTCTGTAGGGTGGATTAGCGCAGCGTAACCCACCAGAACAAGCACAAAAATAAATGCCAATTTCCATGATTTTACGATGAATTAGAATCTAAATTCACCGCGGTATTATTTCTGCAGATGATGGTGGGTTACGCTGCGCTAAGCCAGCCTACGGGCTCACGTCTCGTTATACATTTTTAGATTTTCGCTTTTGATGCTTCTCCCAGCACCTCAAGAAGGTCACTCAGACTTGGGACTTCTGCGTATCGTACCCCTACCTCGGGCGAATGCTCCCAATCGGCTTTCGAAGCGATACATATGTGTGCTTTGACGCTCGGGAGTGACGTATTTTCCAAGGCTCCTGCTGGGACCCAATAGTAGGGTTTGTCTTTGAACTCATTCGGTGTGGGGGAACCACATTTGCCGCAGAAATCTGAGCGGTAACCCGAGCTGTGCACATAGGACCGAATTTCTTCTCTACCACTCAACCATGTGAAATGATCCT
>JAOUQQ010000112.1 GCA_029879245.1 Chromatiales bacterium
CCCTGTAGCAGAGTGATCCCCAGACCGATGAAGGTGCGGGCGATCTCCGGGGGCAGGGCGGCACCACCGCTGATGGCAAAGCGCAACCTGCCACCGAGTCGCTGCTGTAGTTTGTGTGCCACCAGCCGCTGCAGTAGCGGATGCAGCAGCAGTTTGGGGTGCCAGCCTCGGCGCCCCTGCTGGCGTTCAAAGTGGTGCCAGCCGATCTCTACGGCGGCGTGGAACAGTTTACGTTTGAGCACACTGCCCTCCTCAAGCTGCTGGGTTATTCGACCATAGATACGTTCATAGATGCGTGGCACCGAGATGAGCACCGTTGGCCTGACCGCCTGCAGGTCACTGGCCAGCTGCGGGATGGAGCGGGCGTAGGCGGTGGCCGCCCCGGCCATCATCGGCAGATAGTAGCCGGCGGTACGCTCCAGGGTGTGGGAGAGCGGCAGAAAGGAGAGGAAGATATCATCACCTGCGATATGCACCAGTTGTAGTGCCGCATCGGCGATGGAGAGCATGTTGTGGTGACTCAGCATCACCCCCTTGGGCCGTCCGGTAGTGCCGGAGGTGTAGATAATGGAGGCGAGGGCCTGGGGGTCATCCAGCCCCTCCTGCAACGGGTAGTCGCCCTCGGGTAACACGTTTGCGGCGCAAATCACGCGCCGATCGTTGCCCTGAGTTGTGCCATCGAGCAGTACAATGTGCCGAAGCAGGTCCTGCTCGCCAAGGGCATCGGCGATACGTCGCCAGCGCGCCTCATCGTGCAGTAGCAGTAGGCGGGTACCGGTCTCCTTGAGGATGTAGGCGGTATTGTCTGCTCGATCATCGGTATAGAGGGGGATGACGATCAGCCCCAGCCCCAGCGCCGCCTGATCAAAACAGGCCCACTGCGGCCCGTTACGCAGGCTGAGGGCGACACGATCCCCCGCTACCAGTCCGAGCCCCTTCAGCAGGTGTTGCCAGCGCGCCACCTCATGACCAAACTCTTGCCAGCTTAACGAACGCCACTCACCGCTCTCCCTGTCAAAGGCGCGATAGGCCTCTGCATCGGGGGTGAGGCGAATGCGCTCGCGCAGCAGTCCATCCAGAGTTCTGGCCCTGTCACAGCGGATAAAGTCGTGCTGTCGTGACATCTGTCCCATTTGCTAAACCCTCCGTGTGAACTATCAGGGGGCTTCGATAAGCGTCGAATCGGTAATGAGCACCAGGCCACCACTGCTGCCAAGGAAGCTGGCCATCTGCGTCTGCATCTCAGTGGTGACGCTGGCTGAGAGGGCATCGGCATTACCATCGGCATCGTTCGGCGTCAGTATCGAGCCGTGATGCCCCGCATTGAAGCGTACCCACGCCTTTAGATCAGCGCCGGTGAGGTTTGTCGCGCTCATCTTTGTCAGCCCCATAGTTTCGGCAAGCGGCGTAGTGCCAGCGAGGGGCGTGGGTGTGGTGCCGGCGGGGGCGTAGGGCCAGAGGCTATTGGGAATGGTTTGATCGGGCAGGGAGCTGTTGCCACCAACCACCTCAAAGAGCAGTACGCCACGGCTGTTACCGATAGATGAGGCGTAGTTGATAGGGTCACCGCTGTCGATCACCGTCTGTGCTGCGGTGAGGAACGCCTCATAGTCTGCGGTCCCCTTCAGTACCCCGGCACTGGCTAGCCCCGCCTCGATCTCCGAGCCAAAGCTGGCTGAGCCGTCAAGGAAACGGGCGATACCGCCGCCGGGCATTGCCAGTACGGCGTCCTGAATAGTGGGCTCAAGGTTGAGTAGTGGCACACCGACCATCGCCCCCAGAGAGTGACCAACAAAAAAGACGTTGTTGGTGTCCAGAGTGGTGCTGGTGATGCTGCCCAGAGTAGTGTGAAGGGTGAAGAGGTCGGCCACCGCCTGACGCAGGTTATCGCGGGTCACCAGCAGATTGGCAAGGTTGATGAAGTGCTTGCCCGACTCATCCTCAACACCATCGGGGCCTGCGTCCCCGGTGGTGTTGTCGACAAAATCGATACCGAAGTTACGCTCTACATCGCTGGGGAAGGTGCTGTTGGTCGCCTTGAGCGGGTTGGTCCCATCGGTGATGCCGTGCAGCGGCAGGTCGATGGCCACCGCGGCAAAACCGGCTGCTGCCAGTGAGTCGGCAATGGCAATCAGGTTGGTGCGATCCTGGGTGATGCCGTGCTGGAAGATCACCACAGGCCACCCAGCGGTGGGCATAGTGCCGACATTGGGTACGGTCATCAGCAGCGGCGCCGTCTGGGTGTAGGTGGCCACCGGGGTGTTGTCGAGCGGGGTGAGGAAGGTGCCACTCCCATTCTTCCAGAACTCGCTCAGCGGGGCCGTTGGGGCCGCGAGCGATGGGGCGGCGAGGTAGTAGGGGAGGTCGATGGTACCGACATGGATATCGGCGATCCCTGGCAGTTGCGGCACCACACCCTGTGTGGTCATGCCACTTGGGGCGGTTACTACGGTTGCGGGAGCAGCACCCGCCGCCAGACCGGATAATGCGTTGCCGATCGACTGGGTGGTAAAGCTCCAGCTCAGTACGATGTCGCTGGCGGCCAGGTCGGTAATGAGGCCTCCGGTATCGGCAGTGATGGTGTAGCCCTCAATCTGGGCCTCGTTGGCGTTGGTGAGCAGACGCAACTGTTCCAGTTGTTCAGCCTCGGCATCGGTAAATCCACTATAGGCACTGACACAGCTGCCAGGAACGGCCAGGCAGGCCTGGTTGGTGACGATCGAGGTTCCACCCTTGGCCAGGGCGTAAGGGAGCTCTGGATTGGCGTTATTACCCAACGTATCGGTGAACCCTCGGCTCAGGGTGACCAGATAGCTGCTTGATGGAGGGAAAGGGCGCATCGGGTGGATGGTGAGCGTGCTGTTGCTGCTATCCGCCGGCGAGAGTTTCAGCACGTAATCGGTGTTGGGTAGCAATTCACTATTGATGGCGGTGACTACACCTGAGGCGTTGAGAGTGACATCAAAGATCCGTACGGTATCACCGCCAACCATAGTGGTGGTGTCGATGGCGCTGGAAAATGCCACGGTGAGTGGTGCCACGGTAGAGAAGCCATCCAGTGCGTTCATCGCCACCTTGGGGTCGCTGTAGTCGGCGGGGTCGGTGACCGGGATGTTCAGGGTCAGGTCTGTGGTGCCGCTAAAGAGCAGGTTATTGGGGAAGGGGATGACGCCGTTCGAGGGGTCAAAGCGGGGGTAGAACCCCTTGGTGTTAAGGGCATCCTGATTGCTGGTATCGCGCTGTTCGCAACCGCCCATGGAGAGCAGAGCGAGTGAAGACAGGGCCAGCAGAGTGATTTTAATCTGAGTGGTAACGCTATTCATGGTTCTCTCTCCCTTCCCTGTTATTAGAAGTTGCGGGTTAGTTGCAGGCTGAAGATGTTGATACTGGCATTGTAACTACCATTCAACTCGGCCTGCAGTTGCGGGATGGAGCTCTCCAGGGTGTTGTTGACCTTCAGGCTCTCGACAAATAACCGGGAGAAGGCGGCATTGATCACCGTCTCATCGGAGACCTTGAACTTCGCCCCAACGCTGAGCCAGCGTCGTTCCCCATCGGGGATGCGCGGGGTACGGTAACGTTCATCGCTGATCACGCTCTGATCGAGAGCTACACCGGTGCGCAGTGTAAGGGTGTCACTGTGGCGATAGTTCATCCCCAGAGAGTAGCGCCAGGTATCGCGCCACTCCTCTGTGGTCACTGAGTCGGGTTGGTTAGGGTTGTCATACTCGATGCGTAGCTCGTCAAATACGCCCCAGTTGGTCCAGGTGGCATCGGCCATCAGTGAGATGTTGTCACTTACCTGCTGCCAGTAGCTGAACGAGGCGCTGGCAGGCAGGGTAACTTTGGCCTTTGCGTCGGTATCAACAAAGGCGCCGCTGGAGGCAGAGAGGAAGGCGGCCATACCCGGTACGCTGAAATCGGCACTTCCCGCAACATTCTGTACCACCTGTGAGCGGTAACTCAGACCGATGCGCTGCTGAGGAGTGGGGGAGAAGAGTAGCCCGGCGGTAAAGCCGTATGAGAGGTTGTTGCCGGTGATCTCGGCATAACCATCGCTCTGCTGTGGTGTCAGACTCATTGCTGAGCAGGTTCCTGCGGGCAGGACACTACCCAGTTCCTGTAGCAGACAGAGGGTGCCGAAGTCGATGGCGCTACTGAGGGTGACATCCAGGTACTGCGCTGTGACCCCCAGCCCTGCAGAGAAGGTGTCGGAGTGGCGATAGGCGACGCTGGGGGTGAAGTTGATGACCTTGAGGGAGGAGTTGAGAGCGTGGTAGCGCCCTACCCAGTCATCATCATATTCGGTGCTCATGCCGAAGGGGGCGTGCATCGCCAGCCCCATATGCCAGCGATCGTTGAGTTCGGTAACGTAGTAGAGGTTGGGGACAATGGCATCCACCCCGGCATCGCCATCGCTCCCCTGTAACGGGGTACCCAACCCATCAACTGACCCATCATCGCTAAATTTTGCCTGCGGTGAGATGTAGTGGCCGGCAACGACCAGCTGGCTCCCTTTGAGGCGGGTCATTCCGGCGGGGTTAAAGGCGAGAGTAGAGGCATCCTCTGCGACAGCCGAGGCGCCGGCAAAGGCGTTGCCCATCCCTGAGGCCGAGTTCTCAATCAGGGCAAAGCCGCCCGCCTCGGCAAGTAATGGAAAGAGTGCCAGTGTGGCGACTCCGCCCAGACATCTGTGTTTTAGTTGTTTCATGGCGGGCTCCTTTGCAGACGATATCGCGTTATTCATTATTTTGTATGGGTACTGGAGTGCAGCAGATAGTAGGCGAGAATAGCACGCGTATTCGCCTCCGTCATGATGGGGGAGCGCCTCGGTTGCGCCGCTTGCCTTTCTGGTATAATCTTGCGCGCTCTTTTCGGCCTGGAGGGCCGCTGAGAACCCAAATCTGGAGAAGTGTCCGAGTGGCTGAAGGAGCACGCCTGGAAAGTGTGTATACGGCAACGTATCGGGGGTTCGAATCCCCCCTTCTCCGCCAAAATAGAACGGCAGCCTTGCGCTGCCGTTTTTCGTTTATGCGGCGAATCCCTGCGCGGTAGTGATGACGCCTGCCCCCCAACCGTGAACTGGGTGGCCCGGTATGGCAGGGCTTTAACTACGACAAGCTCAATCGCCTGACCACCGCCAACGGTGCGTTTGAGACCCGTAACGGTCAGTTTGATACCTACTCACTCGATATGGCGTACGACAACATCCACAACATCACCAGCAAGGCACAAAACCACACCCTGGTGAGCGGTGAGAAGATACGCCAGGTACGTGCCACCACCTATGAGTGGGACTACACCTATGGTGATAACGACCACCCGCAACCCCACGCCCCCACCCACATCGGTGATCGCACCTTCAAGTACGACGCCAACGGCAACCAGCTGGGGTGGGACCACGACAAAAACGGCACCCGCCGTAACATCACCTGGGATGATGAGAATCGCATCCAGAAGATAGGCGACCCCAGTAACACCCTGGAGTTTGCCTACGACGATGGCGGTGAGCGGATGATGAAGCGCGGCCAGCACGGCATGAGCGTTTACATCAACCAGTACTTCACCGTGCGCAATCTGGCACTGGCCAGCAAGCACGTCTATGCCGGCACCACCCGCATCGCCACCAAGGTAGAGCCGGGGCAGCCGGTGGGCTACCGTGATGAGCCGCTAAACTTTGCCACCACCAGCGCGCCACAGGAGGAGGGCATCATCGCCTCCAGCGGCCAGGCGTACGACAGTGCCGTCACCAGCGTTAAGGGCTTCTTTGGTGGAGAGAAGAGTAACGGCAAGGTAAAAGAGGGCCACCCCGGACAGGGACTCGCCCATCGCAGTGACCGCGCCAACGAGGTGGCCCGCAACACCGAGAAGAACAAGCACCTCAACGGGGGTGTGCCCGGTGGTGAGCGGGGCAATAATGGCAACCGCGGTGGTAATGGCCAGGGCAATAACGGTAACGGAAATGGCCAGGGTAATGGTGGCGGCAATGGTGGTAACACCAATACCGGTAATGGTGGAGGGAATAGTAAGGCGCCGTATGATTATGGCGGCAGTTTCCTCTACTACTATCATCCGGATCACCTTGGCTCTACCAGCTATGTAACCGATAGCGATGGGGAGATCTACGAGCACGTGCAGTACTTCCCGTTTGGTGAGACCTGGGTGCAGGAGGCGGCCAATACCCTGCAGCGGGTGCCTTATCGGTTTACTTCTAAGGAATTGGATGAGGAGACTGGGCTTTATTATTATGGGGCGCGGTATTATGACCCTAGGACTAGTGTTTGGCAGTCTGCGGATCCGATTTTGGGGAGTTATTTGGATGGGGAGCCTAATGGTGGGGTGTTCATGTCAAGCAACTTGTCATTGTATAGTTATGTGGCGAACGCACCTTTAACTTATATCGATCCTACAGGGATGTACTCAGTAGAAACACTTGAGGGGGGATCGGTAAACCTTGTTGTAGTAGAGGGTGATACGTTAAGCGGAATGATGAGTGATTTATACAATGGTAATGGGCCCAGTTGGCAATGGGCAGCGGAAAGAAACAACTTAGATAACGCTGACCTTATCCATCCTGGTCAGAGAATTAACTTAGCAGGTTCAGGTGTGCCGGTGGATGTACCTGAAAGAAGATGGGCGCCTGGTGGGGTGATTCCAGGTCCGTTGGATAATGGGGCTTATATGGGTACGATGCGAACTGGTTTTAAGAATCAGCATAGTACGATGATGCGGGCACCTTGTGCTAGCTCAGGGTGCCTTATGCATAATGCCAACTTTAATATAAACGACCCATATAATTCTGCTGGTATCGGAGAGGCTATGCATAAGGAAGATGTTATATTTGCTGGTGGAATGGTGACGGCGACAGGTTTACTTGGAGGTGGATGGGGGGTGTTTTCTACTGTGGGTACTTATGGAATTGGTATAACCGAGACTATTCATCATAGATCAGCGACGTATATGGTTGAGCCGCTAAGTGGGTCTGCAATTGGTAACACTCTTAATCAAGCTGGGTACAAGCCCGCTGTTTCATCGAAATTTGGAGGTGTCGCTGGCTTCTTGATCGGGATACATGCAACGCAATGAGTGATAAACTCCGCAGCGACAAAATATATGTATTACTCAAGTTAGGTAGCATATTCCTAGGTATACTACTTGGATTTTCTCATGTTGCTATTACAAAAGGTGACTTGGTGTCAGGGCTTGTGATTTTCGGAATCACCTATTTCTCGATTGATTCAACGCTGGCACTTGTTTATAGGAAAAATATATACCTAACTATGGCCATCCTTATGCCTACTGATAACAAGTATGTTCGTGCGGTATATACATCATTGATGAATATTTTATTAGTCTATGTTATTTATGATATTTATAGTTATGGCGGTTTTTTGGGTTTTACTGATGCCAAATAAACTTCTTTAAAAAATTCAATGGGGTCAGCCTGAACCTCCCCCAGTTTAACGGTCACTTCAAATCAGCCACAAAAGTGGCTAAGGAGTGTTCAGATGGCTACAAAACGTAAACCCTACAAGACCTATCCAGTCGAGTTTAAACTCGAAGCGATCACAGGAAAGGGGTCACCCATTAGGCAAAATGTCAAGCGAAGGCACGAAAAAATCCTCCCGATAACAACCGGGCACCACAGTTAATCGTGATTGA
>JAOUQQ010000034.1 GCA_029879245.1 Chromatiales bacterium
CTCAACCTGCAGGCCGAAGAGATCACCATCGACTACAACGGCCTCAAGCTAAATGCCAATCTGGAGAAGGCAGGCGACAACTGGCGTGATGGGCCAGTGATCCTGATGACTCACGGCACTCTGGGACACAATCGCATGGAGATTATGGCGACACTGCAGGAGTTGTTTACCGAGCGTGAGATTAGCTCGCTGGCGATCAATCTCTCCTATGGTCTCAGTGCCAGGGAGAGCAGCACCTATGACTGTGCCACCCCTCACGACCACAAACACACCGATGCACTCGACGAGATCGGCGAGTGGCTGCGCTGGTTAAGCAATCAGGGAGTGAAATCGGTGGTGTTACTGGGCCACTCACGCGGTGGTAACCAGACCGCATGGTTCAGTGCTGAACGCGATGGGGACATTGTCAGCAAGGTTATCCTCATCGCCCCTTCAGTATGGGATGAGAAAAAACAGACTCAGGGCTACCTTACGCGTTACAACAAACCACTGGCACCGGTGCTCAACCGGGCAACCAGGCTGGTAGATGCCAGGCAGGGTGAGCAGCAGATCTCCCCTGTTGACTTCATCTACTGTGCTGATACCACTGCGACCGCCCGCGCCTTCGTCTCCTACTATCAGAGCGAGCCGCGCATGGATACACCCACCCTGATCAAGGGGATCACTAAACCGTTACTTGTTATTGCCGGTAGTGAGGATAGTGTGGTGGAGGGGCTAATTGAGGCGATGGAGGGGATGGCTCAGGAGAACCTGCAGTTTGAGGTCATCGACGGCGCCGATCATATGTTCCGTGACCTCTATGCCGAAGAGGTTGCTGATATGGTGACGGAGTCCCTTCCTTAACAGATCCGTGGCGCATCACCTCTCTCGTACCCGGGTTAACTTTGGGTGTAAGATAGCCCGAACCTTAGGAAGTAACGGGTAACTGCAGAGAGGGTGAATTCTCTCCGTGCCAACAACAACGAGATTGTGATGAGACACTTCTCCCTGCTCCTGCTATTACAGACTCTGTTCCTGTTGCCACTCTCGCAAGCATCAGCCGATGAGGTTGTGCTCTCCCTGTCAAACGGCAAGCAGGGGGTGGCTGACTTCCGCCCAGGTAGCAAGGAGAAACCGGCGGTACTGCTATTACACGGTTTTCTGCAAACCAACCAGTTCAGCACCATACAGCTTATGGCAGACGAGCTGGCCACCAGCAATTACACCGTCCTGGCCCCAACCCTTACCCTCAATATCAGCCAGCGCCGCAACAGCCTGGGCTGTAATGCGGTACAGAATCATCGGGCCGATGATAGTCGCCGTGAGATTAGCGACTGGTTTGCCTGGCTAAAAAAACAGGGCTATCCGCGGATTATCGCCATTGGTCACAGCAGCGGCAGTATGCGTCTGCTTCACTATTTAAGTGAAAAACCGGCCATCCTGCCACAGCAGTTTATCGCCGTCTCCATCGGCCCCATCAATAGCCAGCTAGACTCACCGAAGATGCAACAACACATCCGCCAGGCAAAAGAGCACATATCAAAAAACGACCCGCAAATAGACCACTACTCACTGGGCTTCTGCCGCAATAACTACGCCGCCCCTGCGCAGGCCTATCTAAGCTATATCGCGTGGAATGAGCAGTGGGTATTGCAGCGGCTGCAGAACTCACCGGTACCGATTCATGTGGTACTGGGCAGTGCAGATAGCTGGGTACCCGCTGGCTGGGCAGCCACACTATCTTCGCAGGCTATTCCCCATACCCTGCTGGACGGCGCCGGACACAACTTCTCCGGCACGCAGGAGTTCGAATTTCAGGAGCTCATCGTTAATCTGGTAACACCAGTCGGGGAATAGAACGGTGAACCCTCCCCGCCAATTCAAACTCCTGCCCCGACTTCCTATCGGCGGATATCTTTTTGTCTTTTTCATCTTGAGTGCGCTCTGCTACGCCCTTATCGGCGCCTGGATGTTGCAGCATGGTAAAGAGATCAGCGAGCTTGCCATGGAAGAACGGCAGCTCTCAGCCACCAGCGAGTTAAGAAGTGCCATGCTACATGTGCAGGAGCGCATCACTGAGATAAGTAACAGCATCAGCCAGTGGGAGGAGGCCCGCCAGCAGTTGATGGACCCAACCTATTACGAATACTGGCACACCAGCCGGGCTATGCAGGCGGGGTATATCCCTCACTACGTTCAGGATCTGGAACTCTATGATGCGCAGGGAGTGATCCTGTTAAAGGATCATCACACATCGCTCCCCTTTAGCGTACCTGTCGAACCATTCACAATCCATTTTGAAGAAGGCCTTCCCTACCTTTACAGCTTCTCACCAGTATCTGAGAGAGGGGAAACACCCACAACTATCGGCTTCATTGGGCTTAAGGTCGATTTTCATCAGGCGCTGCTCGACCTGAATCGCTTCATCTATGCCGATGTAAATAACATCTACTACCACGCCTCATACGGGCCCTACTACGACATCGAGACTCTTCTCTCCAGCATTATCTTTCTGCCACGCCCCATCGCTGAAATTGGCCAGTTAGAGCAGCTGATGCATGCCACACTGCAACACTTTGCCATTATTTCGCTACTGCTTTTACTTATTGGTTCTGGCCTTGTTTTCTTAATCCTCTACAAACCACTGCACGCACTCTCTCGCTACATAAACGCTCTAAGGCAAGGATACATTATTCCTGAACAGACACTGGAGGCTAAACAGTTCTGTATCAATGAGCTGGAACTGTTACGCCACTCAATTGTTGAATATCAGCAGGAGCTGGAGCAGATGCACTGCAGCCTCGATCAGAAAAACAGTGAGCTGTGGATGATGGCCCATCATGATGCCCTCACTGGGGTTCAGAATCGTCGCGCCTATGAGGAAGACTGGCAAAAATTGCAACAGTTGATGCGTGGTCAGCGTATCGATCTCTCGGTGTTACTGATTGATTGCGATCACTTCAAGGCAATAAATGACAGCTATGGCCATGGCGTTGGCGATACAGTTTTGCAGACTGTGGCAAACATACTGCAACGCAATTTACGAGATGGTGATCAGGTCTATCGTCTCGGTGGTGATGAGTTTGCCATTCACCTGTTAAATTCTTCGCATGAAGATGCAGAGAGACTTGCCACACGCTGTGTTAGAGAGCTGGAGAATTACGATTTCAAACAGTTTGATATTCGTGAACCGGTACGCTTCAGCGTAGGAATTGCAAGCGGCAACGGCACCGACATCTCCAGCCTGCAGCAACTACACAAACATGCTGATAGTGCGATGTATCAGGCAAAACGGCCAAACTCCAGCAAGATCATCCTCTACAATCCATCATTCGATGATCTCAGCCATCCCCTCCTCAAATCGTTTCATTAGCGCTATCTACCGTGCAATTGAGAGTGGTCATGGCATTGAGAT
Source organism: Chromatiales bacterium (assembly GCA_029879245.1). Taxonomy (GTDB): domain Bacteria; phylum Pseudomonadota; class Gammaproteobacteria; order Thiohalomonadales; family Thiohalomonadaceae; genus JAPHSX01. Next base: position 3,395 of record JAOUQQ010000034.1, read on the forward strand.
GCATTATCAACCAGTGCTCAATCTCAACTCGGCACAACAGGGATATCACGAGGTGTTGTTGCGCCTGCGCGATGAAGAGGGGGTGATTTCACCACTTAACATCTTTCCCATCATTGAGGCCGAGGGTCTGGCTGTGGAGATGGACTACGCTATCATCCGCCACCTCGCTGAACTGCTGCGTATTTGCAACAGTGAGGAGATCGGGCGCATCTCCATCAACATTGACGGTGATACCCTGATGCATCACAACTTCATGGAGAAGATCGAGCAGCTAAAACCCTATCTGCGGCGTGTACCTGGTGGAATTGTTCTGGAGATCACCGAAACCGCATTTATCTCTGAGTTACGCGAGGCGAGCCAGCGGCTGCAACAGCTACGGGACAATGGTTTTCTCATCGCACTGGATGATTTCGGCAGTGGTTACTCCTCACTGCGTTATCTCGCCTCGATGCCTGTTGATATCATCAAATTCGACATCGACCTGGTTCGAGATCTGCAGAGTAGCAATCTCGCACAATCACAGGTCACCGCCGATATCGCACGAATGATTTTGCGCGCCGGCTATCATGTGGTGGCAGAGGGAGTCGATAGTGAGCCGCTACTACAACAGATTAAGGCGTTGGGATTCACCCATGCCCAAGGGTACCTGCTCGGTAAACCCGGTACAGCCCCTGTCGATCTTGCCAGGGCTATTCAACAACTGGGGAACGTCTGATCAAGGAGCTATCACCAGTTCCATCCACCCGCCTCAACACGCCGCAGTATCATGAGACGCCCATGCAGGTCGCGCATGATCAGCACATCATCCATCTGCCGGTACTCAAACTCCGCCTCGCCTCCCGGCATACGGGTGATAATAAAGTCCCCCTCCATACGAAACTCACCACCGCTCCGATTTCCATTGGTATCGACCAGCACAAAGCGGCTGCCACGCACATACCAGTACTCACCAGACTGGGCCAACCACACCCCCTCCAGTGGCTGCATATCGACCCATGGATTGTTCGGATCGCTCCAGTAGTCCTGATAGCGATAGGGGTTTCTTCCATTTCCCGCTGGCCTATAGCCATAAAATGAGTAGGGGTCCCAGCCACTGTAGGTGTTGGGGTTGTACCAGTTGCGATTACGTCTGCCGAGGAACCACTCCATAAAGTCCCACATCGCACCCATCATGCCACCGGCAACTGAACCACCATAGTTGCCACTATAGTTAAAGTCAGCCGACTGCAGGTTGCCAGCACCCATCATGCCGAGGCTGATCACTGCTGCGCCAAGTATTCGTTTCACTCCGTATTCCTTATTTGAGATTCGTGTGATACCGCGATTCTAACAAACTGTGGTCAAATGGGCAGTGGCTCTATTTGACGGCGTGATACAATGCCCATCCCACAGTCATCTACCCTTGCATTCCATGGAAACCCGCATTGAAGAGCTAGAGAGCCGTATCGCCTTCCAGGAGGCCGCTATCGAGGAGCTAACCCAGGCCAGCCTCGCTCAACAGAAGAGCATTGAGGGGTTACAGGCTCAACTCGACTACCTTAAATCCTTAGTCAAAGATATGGCCCCCTCTGCCGTCGCGCCGATGTCGGAAGAGACACCGCCACCCCACTACTGATCGGTTATCCTGGATGAAGTTCTTCGCCACTACCCCCCGCGGCATGTCGCAACTGCTGGTACGGGAACTGCGCGAGGCAGGGGCGGAGAAGATCCGCCCCTCTGCCGCCGGTGCCAGCTTCGAGGGGGAGCTGGAGGTCGCCTATCGGCTCTGTCTGTGGGGGCGGGTGGTCAACCGGGTGCTGCTCCCCATTACCACCATCAGGGCGAACAGCCCTGAGGAGCTCTATGACGAGGTGAAGGCGATCCACTGGGAGAGGCACCTCCACTCCTCCGGCACCCTGGCGGTCGACTGTAGCGTTACCGACTCGGCCATCGGCCACAGCAAGTACGCCGCACTCAAGGTGAAGGATGCCGTCGTCGATCGCTTTCGCGAGCAGTTCGGTGAACGTCCCTCCGTTGAGCTGGAGAACCCCGACCTGCGCATCAATCTCCACCTGCGCGGCAACTCGGGCAAGATCAACATCGACCTCTCCGGCGGCTCGCTGCACAAGCGCGGTTACCGCGCCGAGGGGGTGATCGCCCCATTAAAAGAGAATCTGGCCGCGGCAATCCTGCTACTCGCCGACTGGCCCTTTGTCGCCTCCAGAGGGGGGGCGCTGCTGGATCCGATGTGTGGCTCCGGCACGCTGCTAATCGAGGGCGCGATGATCGCTGCCGACATCGCACCCGGCCTCTTCCGCGACCACTTCGGCTTCAAGGGGTGGCGCCGCCACGACGGCAATGTGTGGCAAACACTGCTCGAAGAGGCGCAGGAGCGACGCAAACTGGGGCTCACCAAGCTGCCGCCGATCCACGGCTTCGATGCCAACCCGCAGGCGGTCACCGCGGCGCTGCGCAATGTCGACAGCGCCGGGCTCTCGCGCCACATCCGCATTGAGCGGCGCGAGCTTGGCACCCTGCCGCGTCTCGGCGGCGACAGCCCGGGGCTGCTGGTGGTCAACCCGCCTTATGGCGAGCGGCTCGGTGAGATCGATGAGCTCAAGACCCTCTACGCCGAACTGGGCCGTCACCTGCAGGCCGACCTGCCCGGCTGGCGTGCCGCCATCTTCACCGGCAATCCGCAACTGGCGGGCTACGTCGGTCTGCGTACCCGGCGTAAACCTGATGAGCTATTCAACGGCCCTATCGAGTGTCAGCTCTTCCTCTACCGTGTACCGAGTGAGGGCGAGGCGGACGAAACACAGAGGGTCGATACCACCCTTGCCGAGAGTGAAGGCGCGAAGATGTTCGCCAACCGCCTGCGCAAGAATCTCAAACACCTCGGCAAGTGGGCACGGCGCGAGGGGGTCGACTGCTATCGTCTCTACGATGCCGACCTGCCCGAGTACGCGGTGGCGGTCGACCTCTACCGGGGCGACAAACTGTGGGTCCACGTGCAGGAGTACCAGGCACCGAAGTCGGTGGACGAAGAGAAGGCACGGCAGCGTCTGATGGAGGCGCTGGCGGTAGTCCCGCAGGTGCTGGAGATACCGGTGGAGCAGCTCTTCTACAAGGTGCGGCAGAAACAGCGCGGCAAGGCGCAGTATGAAAAGCAGGGGAGCCAGGGGGCCTTCCACGAGGTACGCGAGGGGAGCTGCCGCCTGCTCGTCAACTTCAGCGACTACCTCGACACCGGCCTCTTTCTTGACCACCGCATCACACGATCCATGATCGAAAAAGAGGCCCGGGGCAAACGTTTCCTCAACCTTTTTGCCTACACCGGCGTTGCCACACTCCATGCCGCCGCTGGTGGTGCGATGAGTACCACTACCGTCGATATGTCGAACACCTACCTCGACTGGGCCAAGCGCAACATGGCGCTCAACGGCTATACCGGCAAGGAGCACGACTACATCCAGGCCGACTGTACCAACTGGCTTGGCGAACAGGCGCAACGTGGCGGCGATAAATTTGATTTAATCTTCCTCGACCCTCCCACCTTCTCCAGCTCGAAACGGATGGAGGAGAGTTTCGATGTGCAGCGCGACCACGTGGCGCTGATTGAGAACGCGATGAAGTTGTTGTCTCAGGATGGGCTACTCATCTTCTCCAACAACTTCCGCAAATTTAAACTGGATGAAGAGGCGTTAAGCCGCTTCAAGATCGATGAGATCAGCCGCCAGACCCTGCCGGAGGATTTCAAACGCAATCCGCATATTCATCGCTGCTGGCGCATTACGCACCAATAACGCCTCCCTCTCTACTCTACCGTTACCGACTTGGCCAGATTGCGAGGCTGATCCACATCGGTCCCCTTCAGAACCGCTACGTGGTAGGAGAGCAGCTGTAGCGGGATGGTGAAGATGATGGGCGAGACGTGGCCGCCACCCGGCGGGATGGTCATCACGTGCACCCGCTCTGAGCTGTTCATGCCGCTGTCGTGATCGGCAAAGACGTAGAGTTCGCCGCCACGGGCACGCACCTCTTCAAGATTGGATTTAAGTTTTTCCAGCAACTCATCGTTGGGGGCGACGGCGATCACCGGCATCACCTCATCGACCAGCGCCAGCGGGCCGTGCTTCAGCTCGCCGGCGGGGTAGGCCTCGGCGTGGATGTAGGAGATCTCCTTGAGCTTGAGCGCCCCCTCCATCGCGATCGGATACTGCACCCCGCGGCCCAGGAAGAGGGCGTGATGTTTGTCGGCGAAACGCTCTGATAGCTCTTTAATCGGCTCGTCGAGCTTGAGCACCTCTTCCACGTGACGCGGCAGCCCCTCCAACTGTGAAACGATGGTCGCCTCACGCTCGGCAGTGAGGCGGTGGCGACGGCCGATCGCACAGACCAGCAGCAGCAGCGCCACCAGCTGGGTGGTGAAGGCCTTGGTAGAGGCGACACCGATCTCGGGACCGGCACGGGTCATCAGGGTAAGGTCCGCTTCACGCGAGAGTGAGCTCTCCGGTACGTTGCAGATCGCCAGTGAGGGGCCGAAACCCCACTCTTTGGTGGCACGCAGGGCCGCGAGGGTGTCGGCGGTTTCGCCCGACTGGGAGATCACCACCACCAGGGCATCGGGATTGGGCACCGGGTGGCGATAGCGGAACTCGCTCGCCACCTCGACGCGACATGGAAGCCCTGCCACACCCTCAAACCAGTTACGCGCCACCATCGCCGCGTGGTAACTGGTACCGCATGCGATAAGCTGTACCGATTTTATACGGTCAAAGATGGCGGCCGCCTCGGGGCCAAAACAGCCATCAAGTACCTTACCACCAGAGACGCGTCCCTCCAGCGTCTCAGCGATGGCACGCGGCTGCTCATGGATCTCCTTGAGCATATAGTGGCGATACTCGCCACGTTCGGTGGCATCGGCCGTCAGTGACGACTCTCTCACACTCCGCTCAACCCTGTTACCCTCTTCATCGTAAATGGTTACTCCTTCACGACTGATATCGGCCACATCACCCTCTTCGAGGAAGATGAAGCGGCGGGTTACCGGCAGCAACGCCGCCACATCCGAGGCGATAAAGTTCTCACCGATGCCCAGCCCTATCACCAGGGGGCTGCCGCGTCTTGCTGCAATCAATCGCCCTGGCTCGTTATTTGTCACCACCCCGAGGGCATAGGCCCCCTCCAGTTCGGCGATGGTGTCACGGGTTGCCTGTAACAGATCCTTACCTTGTGCCTGATGGTTATAGATCTGGTGGACCACCACCTCGGTGTCGGTCTGCGAGGTGAACTCATAGCCCTGTTCAATCTGAGTACGTCGTAGCGCTTCGTGATTTTCGATAATGCCGTTGTGCACCACCGCCACACCCTTTTTGCAGATGTGGGGGTGGGCGTTGTTCTTCGAGGGCTGGCCGTGGGTTGCCCAGCGGGTGTGGGCAATGCCCACCCGCCCCTTCAATGGGCGCTCACTCAGCGCATCGGCCAGCGCCTGTACCTTGCCCAGCATCCGCTCACGGTCGATACAGTGGGTCTCATTAATTACCGCAATACCGGCCGAGTCATAACCACGATATTCAAGACGCCGTAGCCCCTCCAGCAGAATCCCCACCACATCACGCTCTGCTACCGCGCCAACGATGCCACACATATCACCCCCTCATCTATCCGCGAGCATGCTCACGATGCTGTACTACTGTTCTAAACACATTGACCCATTCCGGATCAAACTGCCTGCCCGCCATCTCTGAGATCTCAGCCACCGCACGCAGCGCTGAACAGCGGTGCTCACGATCGGAGCGCTCATGGGTCATCGACTCAAATGCATCAACAATGGCAATAATTTTTGCACCGTCACAAATTGCACTACCCTCTATTCCCTTGGGATAACCACTACCGTCGTACCACTCGTGGTGTTGCTCAGCCATCTTCGCCGCATCACTCCATCCACCAAGCTGACGCAATAGCACCGCGGCAACCTGTGGATGCAGATAGAGACGTTTGCGCTCCTCCTCATTGAGCGTCTGGCTGGTATGTAGTAACTCCAGCGGAAGAAATGCCATCCCCATATCATGAAGATATATTGCGGCCTGCAACTGATCCTCTTTTACACATTCGCCACTGGCCTGATTGATAAGTTGCGCCAACTCCCAGAGTCGCTCTGCTCGCCCCTCCCAGTAACTGGAGCGAGTCTGTTGTTGTCGAGCAAATTCACGAAACAGCTGAAGGTCGTTACTACCGGCACCCTTCATCTTCTCCCTTGATAGCTCCGGTGTAATCATTGACACGGTTTTTTTGACCACACTATCAAGTTTGTCCGGTTTTGCCGCGACAACCTGCTTCAGTGCACCGTATAGATCACTACAACGCCGCTTGTTTACCTTGCCGCTATTGCAGGTCTCACGGCACATCTCGACTACTTCATTCAGCGTCAATAGAAGTAGATCCGCTACGATACTGCTATAGACAATCTTCCCTCGTCGCAGACTGTCGAAAATATTCTCAATGCCATAGATGACATCGGCATAACATGTCAGCTGCATCAATTGCAGATTTCCCTTGATAGAGAGCACCAGACGATAGGCCTGTGACAGGCTACCGGTACTGGTCGCATCTCTCTCAAGTGCAATAATCGCCTTCTCTACCTGCCGATATGTATCATCAAGTTCGGCAAGAAACTCCCGCATCAAAACTTCATCTTGTTCGTTTATCCGCATAACTTCCCCCAGCCGCTGTTACTTCTCTTTTTTAGGTCGACGCCACCCTTTGATCGCCCGCTGCGGCACCCGACTCAGACTTAACTCGCCCTGCCCGACATCTTTTGTAATAGTGGCACCGGCTCCAATCGTAGCGCCTTCACCAATCGTCACAGGTGCAACCAGTTGTGAGTCAGATCCGATAAAAGCGTTATCGCCAATCACCGTACGATGTTTGTTGGCACCGTCATAGTTACAGGTAATCGTTCCGGCACCAATATTGACCTCTGCCCCCATGGTGGTATCACCAATATAGCTAAGGTGATTCACCTTGGAACCCGTCCCAATCTGGCTATTTTTTATCTCAACAAAATTTCCGACTTTTGCTTTGTCGGCCAGCTCAGTTCCCGGTCTGATCCGGGCAAACGGTCCGATCGCACAGCCATTACCGATCACCGCATCTTCGATCACCGACATCGGTGCGATCTCTACCCCATCACCCACGACCACGTTGGTCAGTATCGAGCCACTTCCAATGCTAACCCCGCTACCCAGTTTCACTTTTCCCTGCAGGATGACGTTGGTGTCGATCACGACATCAGTGCCACACTCCACCGTGCCACGCAGATCAAAGCGATTCGGATCGAGCAGGGTGACGCCAGCGCGCATCAACCGCTCGGCCTGACGCTGCTGATAGACCCGCTCCAGTTGTGCCAGTTGTACCCGGTCATTGACCCCGGCCACCTCCGCCTCATCCTTGGTGACCAGTGCACTTACCTCAAAGCCGTCGGCAACCGCCATGGCAATGATATCGGTTAGGTAATATTCACCCTGAGCGTTACTGTTCTCCAGTCTTCTCAACCAGCTACGCAACTTACTACCATCAACCGCGAGTATCCCCGTGTTGACTTCAGTGATCGCAAGTTCATCGGCAGAGGCATCCTTCTGCTCAACAATACGCTCTACTTTACCCTCAATATTTCGCACAATGCGACCATATCCATCAGGATTGTCGAGTTGCATTGTCAGTAATGCAATACCATCACCCACATGCGACATCAATGCCTGTAGCGTCTGCGCTGTGACCAGTGGCACATCGCCATAAAGAACCAGTACGGTTGAATCGTCCTCTATATTTGCTACAGCCTGCTCGACGGCATGGCCAGTACCTAACTGCTCCGCCTGCTCGGCCCACTGAATCCCCTCATCGCTAATGCCCTGCTTAACCAGTTCACCACCGTGACCATAGACCACATGCACCGCATGCGGAATAAGTGCATAGGCGGTGTCGATCACATGTTGCAGCAGGGGTTTATTGGCAAGGCGGTGTAATACCTTGGGAAGCGTGGATCGCATACGGGTACCCTTACCCGCAGCAAGAATTACAACCTCAAGCTTGGACATAGTCACTCCTTAATGCAGTGATGGCATCTGCTGCACACCGTTCTGCAGCTCCTGTGGCGTTGCATCACGGATATCGAGGACCTTGACATAGAAGGTCACCGTCTTGCCTGCCAGGGGGTGGTTACCATCAAGGGTGACCGTACCGGCATCGACATGGGTCACCGTCATCTGAATGCTCTCGCCCGCACCGTTATGAAACTCGGCCACGGCGCCCAGCTTGCGGTACTCGGGTGGCACGTTTTCAATCGCATCGGAGAAGGTCATCTCAGGATTCCACTCACCGAACCCCTCTGCCGGATTCAGACTGACGGTGACGATATCACCGACTGCCTTACCCTCAAGCGCCGCTTCAACCTTTTCAAACAGACCGCTATCACGACCATGCAGATAACTGACCGGGGTCTCCACCGCCTCGACGGTCTCCCCCGTCTCATCCTCGATACGGTAGCTGACGGTCACCACCTGGTCTTTTTTAATCACTATCGCTTTCCTCTCCATCTATCCAGGCAATAAAAAAGGGCAGTTTAACACTGCCCTTTTTCGATAACATCACCTGACTGTCGAAACAGTATCAGATGAACGTCGCCAGCCCTGTCAGACCTGCCCCATCCGCTTGCGTAGCTTCTGGATCGCCTGCAACTGTGCGATCGCCTCGGCCAGTTCCGCCTCAGCGGTGGCATAGTCGATTTCACCCTTGCGATCTTCGAGGGCCTGTTCGGCACGGGCCTTGGCCTCCATCGCCTTGGCCTCGTCGAGATCACGGGCGCGCAGTGCGGTATCGGCCAGTACGGTGACCATGTGGGGCTGAACTTCCAGCATCCCACCGGAGACGAAGAAGAACTCCTCCTCGCCGCCCTGTTTGATCACACGAACCTCGCCCGGCTTGAGCTGAGTCAGCAGTTGGGTGTGGCGGGGGTAGATCCCCACCTCGCCCATCTTGGCAGGTGCAATCACCTGCTCGACGGTGCCGGAGAAGATCTCCTGCTCCGCGCTGACGATATTTACGTGCATTGTCATAGCCATAAGTCTATCCCCGTTGCGGGTTCAATTACAGGGTCTTGGCCTTCTCGACAGCTTCCTCGATGGTACCGACCATGTAGAAGGCCTGCTCCGGAAGCGAGTCGTACTCACCGTCGGCGATACCGCTGAAGCCACGGATGGTGTCTTTCAGACCCACGTATTTACCGGGTGCACCGGTGAACACCTCGGCAACGAAGAACGGCTGAGAGAGGAAACGCTGGATCTTACGGGCGCGGGCCACGACCAGCTTATCGTCTTCAGACAGTTCGTCCATACCGAGGATGGCGATGATGTCACGCAGCTCGTTGTAGCGCTGCAGGGTTGACTGCACCTTACGGGCAACACCGTAGTGCTCCTCACCAACGACCAGCGGGTCGAGGATACGTGAGGTTGAGTCGAGCGGGTCTACCGCGGGGTAGATACCGAGCTCGGCGATCTGACGGGAGAGTACCAGGGTCGCATCGAGGTGGGCGAAGGTGGTAGCCGGAGATGGGTCGGTCAGGTCATCCGCAGGTACGTAAACGGCCTGGAATGAGGTGATAGAACCGGTCTTGGTGGAGGTGATACGCTCCTGCAGGGCACCCATCTCTTCGGCCAGTGTCGGCTGATAACCTACCGCAGAGGGCATACGACCCAGCAGCGCAGATACCTCGGTACCGGCCAGGGTATAACGGTAGATGTTGTCGACGAACAGCAGTACGTCACGGCCCTCGTCACGGAAGTTCTCCGCGATGGTCAGACCGGTCAGCGCTACACGCAGACGGTTACCGGGCGGCTCGTTCATCTGACCGTAGACCAGGGCTACCTTGTCGAGTACGCCACCCTCGGCCATCTCGTGGTAGAAGTCGTTACCCTCACGGGTACGCTCACCTACACCGGCGAATACCGAGAAGCCGGAGTGCTCAACGGCGATGTTACGAATCAGCTCCATCAGGGTTACGGTCTTACCTACACCCGCACCACCGAACAGACCGATTTTACCACCCTTGGCGATAGGCATTACCAGGTCGATTACCTTGATGCCGGTCTCCAGGATGTCTACGCTGGCGGCCTGCTCATCATAGGCAGGCGGCGCGCGGTGGATGGCCATCTTCTTGTCGGCCTTCACCGGACCGGCCTCATCAATCGGGTTACCCAGAACATCCATAATACGACCCAGGGTGCCCTGACCTACCGGCACCTGAATCGGTGCTCCGGTGTTGGATACGGCAACGCCACGCTGAACGCCGTCGGTAGTACCCATGGCGATAGCACGAACTACGCCGTCGCCCAGCTGTTGCTGGACTTCCATGGTCAGACCAACATCATCAGCGATGATCGCGTCGTAGACCTTCGGCATGGCGTCGCGCGGGAATTCCACGTCGACGACCGCGCCGATGACTTGTACAACTTTTCCAGAACTCATGACAGTTCCCCTTAACAATATTTAGAAATCTTTGCCGAACGTTTAGACCGCTGAGGCGCCGCTTACAATCTCGGACAGCTCCTGAGTAATCGCTGCCTGACGTGCCTTGTTGTAGGCCAGTTCCAGCTCACCAATCATGTTGCCAGCGTTGTCGGTGGCCGCCTTCATCGCAACCATACGCGCTGCCATTTCGCAGGCGATATTTTCGACAACACCCTGGTAGACCAGAGACTCTACATAGCGCATCAACAGACCGTCCAAAACATCCTTGGCATCGGGCTCGTAGATGTAGTCCCAGTGATGCTCCAGCTCCTTCTCAGTCTCTTCAGCCGCAATCGGCAGTAGCTGCTCGACCTGAGGCTTCTGAGTCATGGTATTTACAAACTCGTTGTAGACCACGAAGAGCTGATCAATCTCGCCACTTTCATAGGCGTCAAGCATCACCTTGACGGAACCGATAACATCCTCCAGACGCGGTGCATCACCGAGGTGACTGGTGCTGGTGGTAATGTTACCACCCACGCGTTTGAAGAAACCCAGCCCCTTGGTACCGATGGTGCTCAGTTGCACCTCGATACCGGCATCACGCAGCACCTTCAATTTACCGAGGCCGGCCTTGAACAGATTGGTGTTCAGGCCGCCGCAAAGGCCGCGGTCGGTAGAGATGATAATCATCCCGACGCGCTTCACCTCACGCTCGATCATGAAGGGGTGGCGATATTCAGGGTTGGCCTGCGCCAGGTGTCCGATGACACGGCGTATGTTATCGGCATAGGGACGAGTGGCCGCCATGCGATCCTGCGCTCTGCGCATTTTCGAGGCCGCCACCATTTCCATGGCACGAGTGATCTTCTGAGTGTTCTTCACACTCTTGATCTGCGTACGTATCTCTTTTCCGCTTGCCATTGTTTACGTCCCCCGCCCGTTACCAGGTGCCGCTGGCCTTGAAGCTCTCCAGAGCGGCACGCATGGCGCTCTCAATCTCTTCGTTGTAGTCGCCGGTCTCATTGATGCGGGCCAGCAGGTCAGCCTGCTCGGACTTCATGTAAGAATGCATGGCTGACTCAAAGGCCACAACCTTGCTCACCTCGACGTCATCCAGGAAGCCCTGGTTAGCGGCGAACAGTGACATCGCCATCTGGGCAACGCTCAGCGGGGCGTACTGGAACTGCTTCATCAGCTCGGTGACACGCTGACCACGCTGGATCTGCTTGCGGGTCGACTCATCCAGGTCAGAGGCGAACTGGGCGAAGGCCGCCAGCTCACGGTACTGGGCGAGGTCAAGACGCACACCACCACCCAGCTTCTTGATGATCTTGGTCTGGGCAGCACCACCTACACGGGATACAGAGAGACCGGCGTTGATCGCAGGACGGATACCGGCATTGAACAGGTCCGACTCGAGGAAGATCTGACCATCGGTGATGGAGATAACGTTGGTCGGTACGAACGCCGATACGTCACCGGCCTGGGTCTCGATGATCGGCAGCGCAGTCAGCGAACCTGTCTTTCCCTTCACCGCACCATTGGTCGCCTTCTCAACGAAGTCGGCGTTAACGCGCGCGGCACGCTCCAGCAGACGGCTGTGGAGGTAGAAGACGTCACCCGGATAAGCTTCACGACCCGGCGGGCGGCGCAGCAGCAGGGAGACCTGGCGGTATGCCCACGCCTGCTTGGTGAGGTCGTCGTATACGATGAGGGCGTCTTCACCCTTGTCACGGAAGTACTCACCCATGGAGCAGCCGGAGTAAGGGGCGATGTACTGCATCGCGGCCGACTCGGCGGCGGTCGCAGCAACCACGATGGTGTGGTCCATCGCGCCGTGCTCTTCGAGCTTGCGCACAACAGCGGCAACCGAAGAGGCCTTCTGGCCAACGGCGACGTAGATACACTTAACGCCGGTATCCTTCTGGTTGATGATAGCGTCGATGGCCACGGCGGTCTTACCGGTCTGGCGGTCGCCGATGATCAGCTCGCGCTGGCCACGACCTACCGGCACCATCGCATCGATCGCCTTCAGACCGGTCTGCACCGGCTGGTCTACCGATTTACGCCACAGTACGCCGGGGGCGATCTTCTCGATAGGGGCGCTGCTCTCGGCAGCGATAGGCCCCTTGCCGTCGATCGGGTTACCCAGGGAGTCAACAACACGACCCAGCAGGGCCTCACCGGTGGGGACCTCCATGATGCGACCGGTACACTTCACTGAGTCACCCTCAGAGATGTGCTTGTAGTCACCCAGGATTACCGCACCGACGGAGTCACGCTCAAGGTTGAGCGCCATACCAAAGGTGTTGTTGGGGAATTCGAGCATCTCACCGGACATGACGTCGGCGAGACCGTGAACACGTACGATACCATCGGTCAGGGAGACCACGGTGCCTTCGGTACGCGCTTCGCTAACTGCCTCGAAGCTTTCGATACGCTTCTTGATCAGGTCGCTAATTTCAGATGGATTCAATTGCATTTTCCTGCATCCTCTAGTCGGCTCAGTGGTTCAACGCGGTAGCCAGCTTCGCCAGCTTACCGGTGACCGAGCCATCGATGACTACGTCGCCTGCACGGATAATGGCGCCACCCACGATTGAAGCGTCTACGCTGCAATTGAGGGTAACGTCACGGCCCAGACGTTTCTTAAGGCTCTCTGTGATGCCACTCTTCTGAGCATCGTTCAACTCGACGGCTGAAACCACCTGTGCCTCGATGGTGCCCTCGGACAGGGCACGCTCGATCTCAAACAACACGGTAATTTCAGCAAGGACGTCGAGACGATCGTTCTCGGCAAGAACGCGAATCATATTCTTGCCATGCTCATTGAGCTTATCGCCACAGATATCAAGGAACAGCCCTGCCAGCTGCTCACTGCTCAGCCGGGGGCTGGCAATGATCGCCGCCATCTCTTCATCGGCGGTTACAGCGGCAGCGAACTGCAGCATCTCAGACCACTGCTGCAGTGCATTCTGCTCCTTGGCCAACGCCAGGACTGCCTGTGCGTAGGGACGTGCGATTGTTGTCTTCTCAGCCATTGCTCAAGACCTTTAAATCTGGGAGACCAGATCCTGGAGCAGGGCATCGTGTGCCGAGGCGTCCAGCTCTTTGTCAATGACCTTGCCGGCGCCTGCAACGGCGAGGGAGACCACCTGACCACGCAGGGACTCCTTCGCACGATTTACCTCCTGCTCGATCTCGGCATTCGCGGCGGCGACGATACGGTCGCCCTCCGTACGGGCAGTCTCTTTGGCCTCTTCAACGATCTCGCTGGCACGCTTGTTTGCCTGCGCGAGGATACCGGCGGCCTCTTCTTTGGCCTCCTTGATCACCTCTTTTGCTCGTTGCTCAGCCAGCTCCTGCTCGTGCTTGCCACGCTCGGCAGCGGCCAGACCATCGGCGATCTTCGTCTTGCGCTCTTCGAGGGCTGCCATGATCGGCGGCCATACGAATTTCATACAGAACCAGACGAAGATGGCGAAGCTAATGGCCTGACCGATCAGGGTCGCATTAATATTCATGCTCGTACCTCTTCTCTTAGCTGGTTAATTCGAATGTGAAAGGGTTTTCGTTCGAATTAATTAAGCTACGGCGAACAGGACGTACATCGCCAGACCAACGGCGATCATCGGAACCGCGTCAACCAGACCCATTACGATGAAGAACTGGGTACGCAGCATTGGGATCAGCTCGGGCTGACGGGCGGCGCCCTCGAGGAAACGACCACCGAGGATACCGATACCAACAGCGGCACCGAGGGCACCCAGACCCATCATCAGTGCGCCTGCGATATACAGAAAGGCTTGTGCTTCAGTCATTTGGAAGTACTCCTATTTAGCTTAAAGTTAAAGATTAAATGTTAAAACTTAGTGGCTCTCTGCATGCGCCATGTCCATGTACACGATGGTCAGTGTCATGAAGATGAACGCCTGCAGCGTAATAATCAGAATGTGGAAAATCGCCCAGCCAAGCTGCAGCACACCGGCGAAACTGCCGAGCAGCCAGCCCGCGCCATACATAATGGCGATAAGGATGAAGATCATCTCACCGGCATACATGTTGCCGAAGAGTCGCAGCGCCAGCGAGATCGGCTTGGAGATCAGGGTGACGAACTCCAGCAGGAAGTTGATAGGAATGAAGATCGCCTGGACCACCGGATTGCTGGAGCTGAAGGGGTGCAGGGTCAGCTCACCGATAAAACCGCCAATCCCCTTCACCTTAACGCTGTAGAAAAGCATCAGGGCGAATACGGAGAGGGCCAGACCAAAGGTGATGTTCGGGTCGGTCGAGGGGACCACCTTGAAGTAGACGTGGTGCGGGTCAGCGCCGGCTGCGCCACCGATCTGGGCGGCCAGTTGCGGCAGGAAGTCGACGGCAATAAGGTCCATGAAGTTCATCAGGAATACCCAGATGAAGATGGTCATCGCCAGCGGGGCGACAAGCGGGTTGCGGCCGTTAAAAGATCCACGCACTGAACTGTCGATAAACTCCATCACCCACTCGGCGAAGTTCTGTACCCCGGTGGGGATCCCCGCAGAGGCCTTCTTTGCAGCCGAGCGGAAGAACCAGAGAAAGAGGATACCGAGGCCGAGTGACCAGCCCAACGAATCGAGGTGGAAGGCCCAGAAACCCATCTGTGCTGCTTCGCTGCTACAGTGGGCCAGGGTCCAGTGGGCCGCTTCGTTGGTGGTGCCATCACACATCTCAGCACCGGCCGGTAGCTTGCCGTAGGTCATATTGGTGAGGTGGTGCTTTATATAAGCACCCGAGGTCATTTCACTAGCCATGTCGTCGTCTCAAACTTAATACTTGATAAAATCTGTAGATCACCACCACCCGGGCAATGATGTATCCGCCCAGCAACGGCAGGGGAGGCAGTGCCATCAACCCAAAACCGGCGGCGAATAGTGCAACCGTTGCTACAAAGCGCTCTGCCGCGCAGCGGTAGAGGTAGCGTAAATTCTTTGCGGGGTCATTCCCGGCGATGTGCGCGGCGCGTTGTTGCTGCCTGCGCTCTAACCATCCGATGGTAACTACAACCACTCCACCAAATAAGCAGGCGATACCCGCCTTTAATCCCATCGTCAACCAGAAAGCGGTGGCTGCGACCAGCAACATCAATGACTGAACAGACAGGGTCTTACGTTGCTCAGCATGCTGCCCGTATGCGGCATTGCTCATTCGTGAATGTCCTGACGGCCCCGCGAAACGCGTCCAATAAACTGGAGAGGCGAGGCCTTAGAGGCGAAGCTCTCAGCGGCGCGAAAGTATAACGACACGCCCCCGTAGCGTCAATGATGCTTAGATAAAAAAACTTTATATAAGCATACTAGAATGTATGGATATTACAGAGATCTAATCTAAACAATCTCTATAACCCACTGATTTTACCAAACTATTTAATATGTTCGAGAATGCCGTCCAGCTCATCGAGACTATTATAATTTATCACCAGCTTGCCTTTGCCCTTGTTACCATGCTGGATCGCCACCTTCGCACCGATCCGTTCACCCAGATCCTGCTCCAGGCGCGAGATATCGGGGTCGACACGTTTCTCGCTCTGTTTGGCGCCCTGTGGCGCCTCAAGTGTGCGCTTAACCAGTCGTTCGGTCTCACGTACCGAGAGCCCCTTGGCGGCCACACTGCGAGCAACCTCGCTCTGCTGTTCACCTGAGAGGGCGAGGATGGCACGGGCGTGGCCCATCTCGATATCACCGTTCTCCAGCAGGCGTTTAACATCCTCATTGAGACCGAGCAGTCGTAGCAGGTTGCTGACCGAGGCTCGGGAGCGCCCCACCGCATCGGCAGTCTGCTGGTGGGTCAGGCCAAACTCCTCGATCAGGCGGTGCAGTGCCTGCGCCTCCTCCATCGGGTTAAGCTCTTCGCGCTGGATGTTCTCGATCAGGGCCATCGCCATCGCCGCCTGATCGGGCACATCGCGGATCACCGCCGGGATCTCGTGCAGACCAGCCAGCTGGGTGGCGCGCCAGCGTCGCTCACCGGCGATGATCTCGTAGCGTCCGCCGCCAACAGGACGCACCACGATGGGCTGTACCACCCCCTGGGCGCGGATCGAATTGGCCAGCTCCTCCAGCGCTTCGGGATTCATATCTATACGTGGCTGATAGACACCACGCTGCAGGATGTCGACCGGCAGATTTCTCAGTTCCCCATCACCATTTCCACTCTGTTCTGGGGCGCTACCCACGCCCCCCTGCGGTGTTGTCGCCGCCACCGTCGCTCCAGCACCCAGAAGTGCCTCCAGCCCCTTACCCAATCCGCGTTTCTTTGTTGCCATCGTCGTTCTATTTTCTGTTCGTTGTGTTCAGTTAAGCCGCCCGTTCACCACGGCGCAGGATCTCACCGGCCAGCGCCAGATAGGCGACCGCCCCTCGTGAGGTGCGATCATAGGAGAGCGCGGGGATGCCGTGGCTGGGTGCCTCGGCGAGGCGTACATTGCGCGGGATCACGGTACGGTAGACCTTGTCACCAAAGTGCATGATCAGCTGGCCTGAGACATCGGTAGAGAGATTATTGCGCGGGTCATACATGGTGCGCAGCAGCCCCTCGATCTCCAGATTAGGATTGACGCTGCCGCGGATCTCCTCGATGGTATTGAGCAGGGCCGAGAGCCCCTCCAGTGCATAGTACTCGCACTGCATCGGGATCATTACCGAGTCGGCCGCTACCATCGCATTGAGGGTGAGCATGTTGAGAGATGGGGGACAGTCGACGAGGATAAAGTCGTAGTCGTGACGAACCGTCTCCAACGCCTGACGTAGCTTCTGCTCCCGCGCCACCATCGTATTCATCAACTCCACCTCGGCAGCAGTCAGGTCACCGTTGGTCGGGAGCACATCGTACTTCGCCTCCTCCACCCGCACGATCACATCGCGTGCCGCCGCGTGTCCCATCAGCACATGGTAGCTGGAGTATTGCAGCTCATCCTTGTCGATGCCGCTGCCGACGGTGGCGTTGCCCTGGGGGTCGAGGTCGACAATCAGCACCCGTCGTTTGGTGGCGGCAAACGAGGCACCCAGATTGATACAGGTGGTGGTCTTGGCGACACCGCCCTTCTGATTCGCTACGGCAATGATCTTACCCATTTAACTAACCCTCTCCTCCAGCTTGCTCACTTCCGCTGTTCTCGTCACGCCCCATAAAGATCAGGTGGCGCTGCTCCTGTTCCAGTCCCGCTACCCGCAGGGGGATCACCTCAAGCAGACGATAACCCTCGGGCAGGGTGGCCAGCTCCTCTTCGGGAACCACCCCCTTCATCGCCAACACCAGGCCACCATCGGCCAGCAGATGCCGGGAGCCTGTCAGGATATCAGCAACCGAGGCGAAAGCGCGAGTGATCACGCAATCAAAAAGACGATCCGGCTGAAAATCCTCCACCCGTGCATGGATCACCGTCACATTCTCCAGCCCCAGCTCTGCCCTCGCCTGCAACAGGAAGCGGGTCTTCTTGCCGTTTGAGTCGAGCAGGGTAACGTCACGCTCGGGGAAGACGATGGCCAGCGGGATCCCCGGCAGGCCACCACCGGTCCCCACATCGATAATACGCCGCCCCTGCAGGTGAGGCACTACCGAGAGGGAGTCGAGCAGGTGTTTAGTTACCATCTCCAGCGGGTCACGCACCGCGGTAAGGTTGTAGGCCCTGTTCCACTTAATGAGCATCGCCAGATAGGCGAGCAGGCGCTCCACCACCTCATCCGAGAGTCCCAGCTCCATCGTCTGCAGACCGGCAACCAGGCGCTGACGTAGCACTTCGTTACTCACCTACCCACTCCGCTTCTTCAGGTGGATCAGCAGCAGGGAGATCGCCGCCGGGGTGATACCGGGGATACGCGACGCCTCGCCGATGGTTGTGGGGCGAACCCGCTGTAACTTCTCACGCACCTCGTTGGAGAGGCCACGCACCTCACTGTAGTCGATCCCCTCACCCAGCTTAGTCTCCTCGTTGCGCCGCGCCCGCTCGATCTCATCGTGCTGGCGCTCGATGTAGCCGGCATACTTCGCCTGCACCTCCACCTGCTCCACCACCTGCGGGTCGGCCACCGCCTCCAACTGCGGCATCAACTCGAAGAGTGAGTGGTAACTTACATCGGGACGGGCGAGCAACTCGGCGAGGCGGTAATCGCGCACAAGGGCTTTGCCCAAAACCTCTTCGGCATTCACCACCTCGGCGGGACGGGCCCACGTTTCGCGCAACCGCTGCTGTTCCCGTTCGATCGCCTCGCGCTTTGCCTCAAACGCGGCCCAGCGCTCATCATCCACCAGTCCCAGCTCGCGACCGATGGGCGTGAGGCGCAGGTCTGCATTATCCTCGCGCAGCAGCAGGCGATACTCGGCGCGCGAGGTGAACATACGGTAGGGTTCGGCGGTACCACGGGTGATCAGGTCATCGACCAGCACCCCGAGGTAGGCCTCGTCACGGCGCGGGTACCATGGCTCCTTCTGCT
>JAOUQQ010000114.1 GCA_029879245.1 Chromatiales bacterium
CCAACAGTTCAACCCCGTCGATACGCCGCAACAGTTCGCGTGGCTGCTCGAGTATCCCCAGCTCACGGCGACAGGAGCAGGAGTCGTGATAGCTCAACCGCAGGTCGCAACGCGCCGTCGGGATATACTCCACCACCTCATGGAGAAAACGGGTCAGCTCATAACAGTTCCTGGCCAGCGCCAGAGCGCGACTATGCCATTCAGGTTCGGCATCAAACAGCTGGGGATAGTGCAGGATCAACATACCGGCACAGGAGCCGGAAGGGATCACCACATAGTCATAATCCTCAAGTATCCTGATGGTATGACGTGCCAGCTCACGCGCATCATCCGTATCCCCGTTGTTATAGGCTGGCTGGCCGCAGCAGGTCTGCTGCAACGGCACATCAACTCGGCAGCCCGCCTGCTGCAGCAGGGCAATGGTGGCGTGGGCCGCCTGTGGTCGCATATGATCGATCAGGCAGGTGACAAATAGAGCGACATGCATCGTTTTCAACACCTCTGCTTGCTGCGTGCTCTTACGCCCCCGCAAGGGCGTGTTTCAGTTCCTTGCGGCGTCGGTGCAAGGTCGGCTCGGTATAGCCATTGGGTACCCGACGACCGTGGAAAATCATATCCTGCGCAGCCTGAAAGGCGAGGCTGATGTAGTGCGGTGCCATGTTGATGTAGTTGGGCTCACCAATATTCTGCCGGTCTACCATCTGCGCCATGCGCCGCAGCGAGTCCATTACCTGCTCTTCACTCACAACGCCATGGTGCAACCAGTTGGCCACGTGCTGGGAGGAGATCCGCAGCGTGGCACGATCCTCCATCAGACCGACATGGTTGATATCCAGCACCTTGGAGGCACCCAGCCCCTGATCGACCCAACGCACCACGTAGCCCAGCAGGCTCTGAATATTATTGTCCAACTCCTCGGCTATCTCATCGTGACTCCATTTCGGGCTATCAACCACCGGAATAGTCAGTAAATCATCCAGACTGGCCCGTTCTCTGCGACTTAACTCCTGCTGTACCTCATCGACACAGACCTTGTGGTAGTGGATCGCGTGCAGGGTGGCTGCAGTCGGTGAAGGTACCCAGGGCGATCTCATCCTTTACCAGTTCATAGAGCGATGGATCGATCTGCAGGCCGTCAATTTCAACATGTTCAGTCATGCCCCCCCTAAATCTCGAAAACAGATCGTCCCGTCAATAGGTGTTCCTGTTATTGAAAATCAGAATCGGCGAGACCACTCCTTCGGCCAACGTTCAACGATCACCTTGGTTTGAGTATAGAACTCAATCGCGTGGGAACCCTGCGCGTGCAGGTCACCAAAGAAGCTGTCATTCCAGCCGCTAAATGGGAAAAAGGCCATCGGTGCTGCAACACCAATATTAATACCGATATTGCCCGCATCCGCCTCATTGCGGAACTTGCGCGCTGCACCACCACTCTCGGTAAAGATACAGGCCATATTGCCGTAGCGGGCACCATTGATGATATCGATCGCCTGATCCAGATCAGCAGCGTGCATCAGACCCAGCACCGGGCCAAAGATCTCGGTACCCGCCACCTCGGAGTCAGGGTGCATGTTGTCCAGTATCGTAGGCATGAGGAAGTTACCGTTATCGAAGCCGTCTACACTGCAGGCCCGGCCGTCGACCAGGGCGGTAGCGCCCTCATCAATGGCCTTGCCGATAAGGCCTGTGATGCGGCTCTTGCTCTCGGGGGTAATGACGGGACCTACCTGGGTGCCTGCATCCAGGCCGAAACCCACCTTGCGCGCCCTGGCGGTTTCTACCAGTGCCTCGGTAAAGGGGGCCTTTGCCTCTCCAACGGTAATCACAAGGCTGGTGGCAAGACAGCGCTGTCCGGCGCAACCGAAGCCGGAGTCGGCGACGATCTGAGTGGTCAATTCGGGGTCGGCATCGGGCATGATGACGATGGGGTTCTTGGCACCGCCCTGACACTGCACCCGCTTACCGTTAGCCGCGCCACGGCTGTAGATGTAACGCGCCACCTCGGTCGAACCGACAAAACTCACCGCGCGGATGGCTGGGTAATCCAGAATGGCGTCTACCGCCTCTTTACCCCCATTGACCAGGTTGACCACACCATCGGGCAGGCCGGTTTTGGCGATCAGCTCCAGGGCCAGCTTCATGGTCATGGGGACGCGCTCGGAGGGTTTGAGGATCACGGTGTTGCCAGTGGCGATGGCATAGGGCAGGAACCAGAAGGGGATCATGCCGGGGAAGTTAAATGGTGAGATGATCGCCACCACACCCAGGGGCTGGCGGATCATGTGTTCATCAATGCCACGGGCGATGTCCTCGACATTGCTCCCCATCATCATGGTGGGGATACCGCAGGCCACCTCGACATTTTCGATGGCGCGACGCAGCTCCCCCGCCGACTCATTATAGGTCTTGCCGCACTCGAGGGTGATGGTGCGTGCCAGGGCGTCGAGATTCTCCTCCAACAGTGTCTTTAGTTTGAACAGGTACTGAATACGCTCAGTGGAGGGAACTTTGCGCCACTCCAGATAGGCCTCATGGGCGACATCAGCGGCTCGTTGCACATCATCGGTGTTGGAGAGTGCCACCTCAGCCAGTACCTCCTGAGTAGCTGGATTAACCACCGCCTGGCTCTGACCCGAAGTGGCATCCACCCACTTGCCATTGACGTAGTTGAGGATCTTTTCTTTGCTCATGCGATTTGTGCATCCTGATCTTAAAGCCAATTATCGATCACTGCCCCCGCGTTCGCGGGGGAGTACGGCTGGAGTACGGCTACCTTCCATAGACCAGGTCAGGCAGCCACGTGGCAAGCCCCGGCAGTATTACCACCAGTGCCAGTCCTACAGTCTGCAGTGCAAGGAACACCAGCGATGATCGGAAGATGGTGGCCATGCTGATCTCCGGCGGGCAGACCCCGCGCAGGTAGAAGAGGGCGTAACCGAAGGGTGGACTGATGAAAGACATCTGCATATTCACCAGATAGAGCACCCCGAACCATAGTGCTACCTGATCGGAATCGACACCGGGCAGCCCGAACAGGCCATCGAATGTCAGGGACTTGATGATCGGCACGAAAATCGGTACCGCCAGCAGCAGGATGCCAACCCAGTCGAGGAACATACCAAGAACCACCAGCAGCACCATCATCAGGAAGAGAATGCCATAGGCGTTCAGACCGGTGCCGAGGATGCTCTCAGTAATAAAGGTCTGCCCTCCCTGCAGAATGTAAAAGCCGACAAAGATCGAGGCACCAAAGATGATCCACAGCACCATGGATGAGGCCTTGGCAGTGGTGATTGAGGCCTCCTTGAGGGCCTGCACACTAAAGCGGCGGTGCATCATCGCTACAGCAATGGCACCAAAGGAGCCGATACCGGCCGCCTCCACCGGGGTGGCGACACCGGCGAACAGCAGGCCGAGTACCAGACCGACCAGCAGCAGCGGCGCCAGCAGGTTACGCAGCATCAGCAGCTTTTCCCGCATGCTGGCCCTCTCTTCGACCGGTACTGCAGGGCCGAGGGAGGGGTTACGCCAGGCACGGAGCAACACATAGGCCATATACATGCCGGAGAGCATTAATCCGGGAGCAACGGCACCCAGATAGAGTTCACCCACCGACTGTTGTGCCACAACGGCGTACAGAATGGCCAGGATGGAGGGTGGTATCAGTATCCCAAGCGTACCACCGGCCATGATGGAGCCGAGGGCAATCTGGTGATCATAGTTGCGCTTCAGCATCGCCGGTAGCGCAATCATGCCCATGGTCACTACGGCCGCGCCGATAACCCCAACCATCGCTGCAAGAATGGTGGAGGCAAGAATGGTAGCCGCGGCCAATCCGCCATGAAGCCCCCCCATCCACTTGTAGACCACATCGAACATCTCCTCGATCAGGCCCGCACGCTCCAGCAACGCGGCCATAAAGATGAACAGCGGGATCGCTGCCAGATCTGAATTAGTCATCATCGGGAAGATGCGACTGGGGATAATGTTAAGCATGGTCTGATCACCGACCAGATAGATGAAGACCACACCCAGACCGCCGGTGACGAAGGAGAGAGGCAGGCCCAGCATCAGTGCCACCATCAAGGTGCCGAACATTAACCAGGTGAGTGTAGCAATATCCTCATCGGCGAGAATTCCTGCCGTGCGAAAGAGGAAGTAATCATCCCCATAGGGATCGTAAAAAATTATGTTAATGAGTTCCACTACAACCACGAAACCCATCCCCGCCGTAGCGAGTATCATCAGCCAGGTCCACGGGCTGACGGGACGTTTGTTATTTACAGCTACGGAGCTATTCATGGCTATGCTTCCTCACCCATTCGACGGAACAGCAGAATGTCTTTAATCAACTTCGACAGACCGGCAAGAAAGATCAGCACGGCACCAACAAACATCATCAGTTTTACTGGCCAGTATGGAATACCCCAGGTTTCAAGACTGATCTCATTCATCGACATGGAGCTCTCCACAAAAGTCCATGAGGTACCCATCAGGGCGAGGGCAAAGATAAAAAAGAATACCGAGGTAAAGATATCCATCCCGACACGGCCACGCGGTGGTAGCTTGACGTAAAGAATATCGACCCGGACGTGAGCACCGTGCAACAGGGCAAAGGCACCTGTTAGCAGATACTGCATACCAAACAACAGATAGGATGACTCGTGCACCCAGATGGTCGGCATATCGAACAGATAGCGCATGACGACCTCATAGAAATAGAAAACGACCGCGTTTATCGTCCACAGGGCGACAAAGACGCCGGACTTGTCACTAACCCAGTCCAGCAGATGGGTAAAACCATTACCAGTGGCATGCTTTACGGGATCCTCTTCAGCCAGCACATCCATGGCGACAGTTTCATCAGGTGTTTCCGCAGCAGAGTCTTTCTCTTTACGGGCACTCCAGTACATAACGGCGAGTGGCATTACCGCAAGCCATCCCCAGTAGGCCCAATGTGGAAGAACAAAGCCAAAGCCTTGTAGATCGGACATGGTAAATCTCCAGAAAAGGGTATAGGCGGGTGGGTGGCGACGCCGCCACCCACCCCTTTATTGGGCGACTATTACAGTTTTTGGCCCTTTACATCTTCAGGATTCACGTAACCGAGCAGGTCGTTCATCATGTAGTCAAGCTGCAGCTTGAAGACACGCTTGGCATCGGCATCCTTATTGGCCCATTTGTACCAGATGGGGATGGCGCGGCGGCGGAACTCGGCCACATCGTCCATACTCAGACGGCTGACAACACTGCCGGAGTCTTTGAACTTCTGCAAAGCGTCAACATTACGCTTCTGAATCGAGACATAGTGATCGACCGAGTAGGAACGAACCATATCGACTACCAGATCCTGAGTCTGGGTCGAGAGACGCTTCCAGGCACCCAGGTTGACGGTCAGATCCATCAGGTCTACCGGCTGATAGAGAGACATCATACCGGCAGGACCAAACAGGATGTATTTAGTTACCTGGCCAAATCCCAGATCCCAGTTTACAGCCGGGCCGACATAATCGGCTGCATCGATGGTGCCCTTTTCCAGTGCGGGGAAGATATCAGAGCCGGGCATAGCGACAGTACTGGCACCAAAGGCCTGAAATACCTCAGAGACCATGCCACCAGGGACGCGCAGCTTCAGACCTTTGAAATCTTCCAGGCTGTTTACTGGCTTTTTGGAATGGATGATATTGGCATCATGATGAATGGGGCCAACATAGAACAGGCCCTGCTTGGCGTAGATCTCACGGGCCATCTCCAGCATACCGAGGCCGTAGAACATGGTGTCCCACTGCGCAGGCTGGTCGGGGCCCGCCGGATATGAGGATAGGAACACGGTGGCTGGCATTTTACCCGCCCAGTAGAGGGTAAAGGGGTTCATCCCCTGCAGTACACCCGTTTTTACAGCTTCAAACAGGGCATTGTTGTCGGCCGCAACTGCTTTGGCCGGGAACGGCTTAATGGTTAGCTCACCGCCGGATTTCTCCTTAAAACCATTGGCCCACTTCTCAAACAGGCTATATCCGGTGGTACCCGCATCCCAGGTGGTCTGCACCTTCCAGGTGGTACCTTTTGCCGCCTCAGCATTCCCGATGAAGGGCGCCCCGAGAATAGTAGCCCCCCCTACCGCGGCAGCCCCTTTAAGAAAGGAACGGCGATCCTTGGCTGCTGCTGTTGTAACTGGTTTATCTTTTTTACTCTTCATGTTGCTCCTCCAGTGGTTGGGTTTATTCCGATTGCGCGCTTTACCGCACGCCCCGAAAATCGTGTTGTGATCACCCTTGGTGTTAAGAGTTAATTTGCAGTTGTTAACCTCTATACAGTCTCATCTGCTCTGCTATCAGCTGCGAGTGGTGACTAGATGCAAATACCATGCGCGGTTCCAAGCGCAATAGCAAATACGTCGATTCCATTATGTGAAACGATCTCACCCGCCACTGCTGCGTCAGTGCCGGGAGCTGCCTCAACGCTTTCACTGCCTGTATCGGTCCCCCCCTCACCGACAACGGCCCCCACTATCCCTCCACTCCAGCGCTATAGTATTTGGCTGGTTCCACCACCCTCCCTAGTTAGCGTGATCTAGATGCAAGGCAATTGGCTGACCGGCTGCTAGCAACAAAGACTCCTTCCTGACCGGAATCATCACGCCCCCCATTAGAAGGATATCACCACCGCCTGTTTGCAAAATACTAAGTCAATACTATAATTTCGCAATATGTAATAGTTTTCATAATGTGAAATAACCATGTCAGATATACAAGTAATCGATCGTGCTGCTCTGCTGCTCGACACCATCGCCCGGTATGAAAAACCGATGAATCTGAAAATCCTCGCCGCAGATACAGGTCTGCCACCTTCAACAGCATTTCGTATCCTCCGTGCCCTGGCAAGTATAGGCTTTGTTGAGCGAGATCCTCAGGGCCGATACCTTATGGGACGCAAGATCGCACGCCTGGCCGAAAGGGTGGGACGCGAGAATGACATACGAAAAGAGGCTCTACCGATCATGGAGGCGTTGCGCAATGAGGTAGACGAAAGCATTAACCTTACCATTCGTACGGCCGATGAGGTGGTCTATATCGAACGTGTTACCTCGCGCCGCATCATTCGTGTTGAACAGGTTATTGGTAGCCATGCGCCGTTACATGTCACGGCAGTAGGAAAATTAATGCTGGGAAAGCTGGGAGAAAACTTCATCCAAGCCTATGCCAAGCGCACTGGGTTAAAGGCCTATACCAAGCACACCCTAAAGTTAAAACAATTGCTCAGTGAAACAAAAAATGACATTGCACAGGGATTTTCCTATGACAACGAAGAAGCCGAGGACGGCGTAGGTTGTATAGGTACCCTGATCTATGATGCCAATGGTCAGGTGGCTGGCGGACTCTCTATTTCCGCTCCTATCGAACGGCGCAAAGATGAATGGGTTGCAATGCTGATCCAGGCAGGAAAAGATGTGTCGGAAAGGCTGGGTTACAGAACTGTTCCCTGACTCTAATTCGCTACGTTACTCAATGAGTTATCTGGATA